>CAYTRT010000064.1:0-1762 GCA_964440295.1 uncultured Nitrososphaeria archaeon | reverse complement strand
ACATATTCCTCGTATATAGCTCCATGTTTTTAATCAAGTAGTCTTCTTCCTATTTCGCAGCTTGGTTTAAGATTGTCACGTTTAAAATAGCTCAAAAGGCACTACCCCATACACACCATCAAAGGATCCTGAAGACATACCTAAATTGCCTCTTGAACACCCTACGTGTGGGTGCTAGATTTAAACTATACTCAGTCATAAGGGGCATAAGACCTTCAGACGTACGATGGACATCACACTATCATAATAAATAGCATGCCAATTTAAGGCTAGGAAGATCTCTTCCTTTAGCAGTGGAGGTTCGATAACAGAAGAGTGGGTTGATTCTGTCTGAAAGACTTTGTTA
The DNA here is from genome assembly GCA_964440295.1 of uncultured Nitrososphaeria archaeon. Classification (GTDB taxonomy): domain Archaea; phylum Thermoproteota; class Nitrososphaeria_A; order Caldarchaeales; family Calditenuaceae; genus CALIKS01. The sequence goes on along the minus strand of CAYTRT010000064.1, from coordinate 1,416 downwards.
ACTCAGCAGATATTTTGATAAATGCGTATGTTTTTCGCTTCCCACATTAAAATAGATTAATATCTTGAAGACAGCACTAATTGAATTGAAAATAAAAATGATTGCGAATTAAATACTCTCTATTTTACTATAATTATTTTTTCTTCTCCTCCCAAACCAGTAGATTACTCCCGCTATTATCCAGAGGATTATCGTGCTTATTGGTACAAATAAGCAGAGGGCATAGTAGCCTAGAAGCGATGGCCTACTTGCAGGAGCGGGTATTAGAGAAAGTATTCCTAAGATGATAGCGACTATGACTCAACCAATAATACCACTTCAACTAACTTCTATCTCTACGACTTGATGTAGCAAAAGCATTTAAGCTTTAATAATGCTGCTCTTCACCAATATTGGGGCTTTTCGCTGTGCCTTATTTTATCCATTGGATCATCTACAAATCTCCATTTTCCCGATCCTATGGCAAGCAGGATCATGCCGAGCTCCTCAGTGAGCTTATCGTTCACGAGGACCTCCTCCTCTATTGGTGATATTAAGACGTCTACTAGCTTAGGACCTACCTCCCTATCATCCGTTACCGCCCAGACGTAGAGGGCCTCTCTGACCAAGAAAACTCTCGAGGGGCCGCCGGCCGTCCCAACCTCAATAATAGTGGATGTGGCGGGTGGAGGGTAAAGGGCGAGACGCCTTGCCAGCTCTACCGGGATTAAGAGTTGAGGAGTATCAGTCTCGAAGCCACTGTTTATGAGGGCGGAGACCTCGATAGGTTCCCCCGAAGTTCCGGTTTTCAACCTCAGCTTAATTCTTATGGCCATACTCGCCTACACGCCTCAAGTAATAGATGTGTCCTATCCTCCCACGCCTCAGCTGATAGATATGTCCTATCTTCGGCTTCATCACGCATCATACTAGAATCCATGTGGAATCTTATAAGCTTGCCCGACCTCCCCTCCCTGCAGAGCGAGGACTCTATTTCAAGTAGAAAGGTTTCCCCCATCTATTCAAGGCTGCATCTGCTATCTGCGGGGATACCGAGGAGCCGGAGCTTCCCCATCTCGAATACGCTCCTTTATGGTGCCCAAGACTGCGATTTTGTTTCTGTCGTCCTCGCGTTGCTTCTTATCAAATTTGAGGTCGGCAGATGATTCTCAAAAAGAGAATTGAGATGCTCAAATTGTACAACTATTTGCTGGCCGATATCTAGGACGTATATTTTCAATTCTCTTTGAGGCTCAGAATACCAAAGCCGTCATACCTGTTACGCCGAGGTGGGAGACTAGTAAGGCAATGAAGAAGAATTACCTTTTTTCAAAAGTTGTAAACTCTTACACGCGCACGTCCCAGCATTCGCATCAACGATATGAACAAAACAATTCATCTTCTTCACCCTATAAAAGGATGGAGACTAGTCCAGGG
>CAYTRT010000063.1:0-2013 GCA_964440295.1 uncultured Nitrososphaeria archaeon | reverse complement strand
CAGAGCACCAGCTGAAAACGCCCTATAAAACCGTACTCGAGCCTTTCAGCATGCTAGCCTAGCGCGCGCCGATCTCTCAAAGATATCCCTCAAAAATTACATCGATGTTTTAACGAAACCATTGTACGATGTTGGAACTGGTCTAAGAAACTCTTTCCTTGTGGCAATCCTAAGCACATTTATACCTGTGATAGCAGCAGGCCTGGTGGCCTACGCCTTTACACACTATAATTTTGCGCGCGCTAGAAAGTGATAATGCTCAAGGAAGAATTTGTAGTTGACTGGGGACTATTATCAGCAGGTGCTATTCTCTCCATGTTGCCCCCACTCATCATTTATGCAGTCTTTAACAAGTATTTTATTTCAGGGTGTTGCAGGATGGGGGGTGAAAAGATGAGTTTCCTAGAACTCGTAAATGTAACAAAGAGATACGGCAAGACTCTAGTCGTCGACAATGTTAGCCTCGAAGCGAAAAAGGGAGAATTCGTGGTACTCCTCGGCCCGTCGGGCCGTGGCAAAACGACCACTCTCAGAATGATATGGGCTAGAGTATCCGGGCTCTGGAAAAGTGTTAATTGAAGGCCGAGACGTGACCTACTTAGAGCCGGGCGAAAGAGACGTTGGCATGGTTTTCAGGACTATGTTTTCTACCCCCACATGACTATCTTCGAGAGCATTGTCTTCCCACTCGAGGTCAACAGGAAGAAGCTGAGATTATCCAAGGATGAGATCTCTCAAAGAGTACACAGTGTAGCAAAAATTGTTGGAATAGAAGAGTTGCTAGACAGGAAAGTCACACAGCTAAGTAGCGCGCGCTAGAGAGTGGCATTGGCCAAGGCACTAGTAAAGGAGCCCAAAATATGGCTCATGGACGAACCTCTCTCTAACCTAGATGCCATGCTCAGGGTCCAAGTAAGAGCAGAACTCAAGAAGCTCCAGATGTCCCTGGGCATTACAACGATTTACGTAACACATGACCAGGTAGAAGCACTTACTTTGGCAGACAAGGTCGCAGTAATGGAGAAATATTTGAAAACCCAAGCCACGTATGTGTTGTCACCTTCGTCGGCTCGCCACCAATGAAAATTATAGAATACCGTGTGCGCGCGCGCTAAGGTTTATATTACAGGTGTGGCAGAATACTGAGTAGGTGAAAAATGGCAATCTTTAAGATTTCTAAAGAATTGAAGAAACTTTTTAGCCTGGGAATAATCTTCCTGTTGTTTGCTTCAATTCCTCAAATCGGTGCGCAGGAAGAGCAAAAAGAGCAAATAATATTTCAGGATGATTTTGAAGCATACGACGTTGGTACTTTCCCAAGCAAAGGAGGATGGGAACTTGTATGGGATGGTAGAGGTGCTCAGTACCAAGTTATAACGGACATTAGTTATCATTCCCCGACAAAGTCTCTTCAGCTATTGGGAAGATATGGTTGGAGTTCTGTTGCTCAAAAGCGTTTTAGCACAGATGCTAGCATTATAGGCTTTGAAGCCTATGTTATGGTTGAAGATTATCCCGCTACAATGACCTCTGCTTCAGTTGGTTTCTGGAATAGGAATAAGGCTGAATGGGGCAAATACTATGCAATAGTGGAATTTGCAAGCGATAGATACATACGTGCTTCTAGTCCCATAGAAGCTAGAAACCTTCAACCCTATGTTCCAGGCAAATGGTATAAAATTAGGCTGGTCCTAGACAGGTCAACCAATACTTCCTCAGTTTGGATTAACGATGAACTAAAGGCTTCAGGCATGAAAACAGAGAACGCTTACGAGATCGATGCGCTTGAACTATCATCAGGATGGGGCAGTAATAGTAGGATTAAGTGCTATTTTGACGACGTAAGGGTATTTACCATGCAGCCTCAAGCTCAACTAGAGAGTTATTATCTAAGTGTTAGGCTCGATAAGGTTGTGCTTAACGGTCGAAACTTAGATGTTAGCAACCCCACAATAATGGTCGCCGCGGGTTCAAGGATAACGGGGACTGTCACGTTCACCGTTGAGAATGTCC
>CAYTRT010000062.1:0-2222 GCA_964440295.1 uncultured Nitrososphaeria archaeon | reverse complement strand
CATTTCTTTTTCCTAGATTGGAGGAAGAGATAGGAGCAGTTAGGAGGGAGAAGTCAAAGATTAAACATCTATTGGGACCAAGACACAGCAATATCCCCACACAGCTGGACTTATGGGGCAACGAAGTAATATTCAGAGGAAAGGGACAAACAACAATATACGATACCCAAGACCAGAAGAAGATCAATAAATGTAAGGTAGTATCTGAAGAGTTAAGTAACAGTTGGACACACCAAAACAATACAAAACAATTAAATAAAGGGAGAAATTTCTACATGCACAGAAGACTGTTGAGTGTGAAGGAAGTGGCACCTTTACAATTAATAAAAGCTACGGCTCAGTACCTGAAGGAGAATGAGTTAGTAAAACCTCCGTCATGGGCCCCCTTCGTCAAGACAGGCGTTAGTAAAGATCGACCACCAACAGACCCAGACTGGTGGTACGTCAGATGCGCTGCTATACTGAGAAAAGTCTATCTAAAGGGCCCTATCGGTGTGTCTCGCCTAAGAAAAATGTATGGAGGCCGACATAGAGTTGGGCATGGCCATCCGAGGTTTGCTCCGGGAAGTGGAAGCATCATTAGGAAAGCACTTCAACAGCTAGAAGCCGCGGGACTGTTAGTTAAGGATAAAAAGGGCCGATCAATAAGCGAGAAGGGAAGAAAACTTCTAGAAGAGATAAGTAGCTCCCTCGCGAAAAAGCAGGCTAAGCAGGAGTGAGTAGGGGTCAATCAGCAGTAAGGAGGGTCCATGAAGAACTCTCGCAATTATCTAGGGAAATACTAGAGCTGAAGGATGCCTATCTAGCTGGCCGCATCAGTCTTGAGGAGTATAGGAAGAAGAGGACTGAGCTGGAGGCGCTCTATGAAAGACTTGCTGAAGAAAAACTAAGAAAATATACTAGAAGTGAAAAATAACATTCAATGCTATTCGCCGTACATTTTTGTAATGTTCGCTAAGTCAAAAAGGATGTTGAGGACGTCGAGTCCCCTAATTCTCCCGAGCCCGCCCTTACTACATGCAAATTCATCAAACCTATCTATCTCGTCAATTCTTACTCCCTGTCCATGAATCAGTATTGGCACTGGGTCTCCTTTATGCTCACCTACCGTGGAGCATGTAGTATGATCGCCTGTCAGACAGATAATAATATCGCTCGGAATTTTGTCGAGATATTTTCCGAGGGTTAGGTCCACCTTCTCGATGAATCTCGCCTTCAGTTCGGGATTCTTGTCGTGGGAGGCACTATCAGTGCCTTTGATATGCAGGAGTACAAAGCCATACTTACTCAGAGCGTCTATCGCCGTCCTAAACTTAGATTCTAGGTCTGTGTTGATTGTCCCTGTGGCGCCCGGCGCATTTATCACGTCCATCCCAGCAGCCTTGCACACGCCCTTGTATATTGCCCCGCCAGCCACTACTGCTCCGTTGATTCCGAACCGCTCAATAATTGATGGTAAATTGGGAAGCCTGCCAGCTCCTCGGGGAAGAAGCGCGTTGGCGATCTTTTGTCCTCTCCTTCTCCTCTCGACATTGATTGGATGGTTCTCAAGAATTTCTTTTGACTTTATGAGAAATTCCTTTAATATGTCTGAGGTGCACCTTGCATTTTCAGAGCCGTCGGTGGGTCTGGGCATCTGTACTTTTACTCCCTCCCTATGTGGGTCTACGTCTGATACCTTCTCAGACAGGTTATCCCCCCTAAGCACTAGCACGCCTCTATGCTCGACCGTGTGTTTAAAAATCACCTCTGCGGCCAGCGACAACTTATTTGACAAGTCGACCAACACGCTGGATAATTGTTCGGCCTCCTCGTCCGATATTCTCCCAGCCCTACGATCCACCACTGTCCAGTCATCGCTCACGGTTGCAAAGTTACACCTGAAGGCAATGTCCATCGGCTGTAGGTCTATTCCCGCTCCAAGAGCCTCGAGCGGCCCCCTACCAGTATAGTAAACACGTGGGTCATAGCCAAGCAGCGCAAGGTGTCCAGTGTCGCTGCCAACAGGAATGCCCGGAGCCACAGGATCCATAATGCCAGTAACTCCTCCAGCAGCGAGAAGATCGATGGACGGCTTATGCGCATATTGCAGCGGCGTCATTAATTTAATCTTAGGCGACGGCCTATCAGCTACACCATCCAAGACAATCAGAAACACCCTCAATGCACATCTACTATCCTCTATAAACATCAAATCATAAATGTTAATTCATGAGCCAGCT
>CAYTRT010000061.1:0-2392 GCA_964440295.1 uncultured Nitrososphaeria archaeon | reverse complement strand
GTTAGCCTCTCGCTGGGGTTCTGAAGCTCGCTAAGGACGGTGGGGCTAAATATACTAGCAACTAGCAGCGCTGACTCCAATTTATGGATCTGCTCCCTCCCAATCGGGGTTAATGGAACTTCCTCACTCATCTTCACCACCCCTACTCAGTGACCTCTATTACTTCTTTCGGATACACGGTTATACCCTTATCGGTTATGTCGAAGGGATGCCTCTTCATCGAGTGCGAAGTGCCACGCATCTTCCAGACTATCAGGCTCCTCTTGAGCTCTCCCTTTATCTCGTCGAGGTCCAGCCTGACAATCCCGTCAGCCGCGTGCTCTACTCCAGGCCCACCAAACCCCCTCTCAGTCACGCTTACCTGAGAAATAAGTATCGAGGTGCATCCCATTCCGGAGAGTATCTTCTTGAGCTGCAACACCATGCCCCTAGCCATGGCTGGCTTAGTGATGTAGAGAGTAGTCACCGAGTCAACTACCACTCTCTCCGCCCTCATTTCTCTAATAGCCGTTCTCAGGACATCGATTAGAGACTGAAAATCATCAGGAGCCCTGACTACGTATTTCTCTCTTTTTGCGGCCTCGCCTATACCCGCAGTGAACGCATCAACGATCGCGAACTCCCCCGCCTCCTCGTACTCCGATACGTCCCACCCGAACTGCGACATGGATATCCTTATCTGGACTGGATGCTCCTCAAGTGCCACGAGTATTCCATGCTCACCCTTCTTAACGCCGTTAAACAAGTATTGATAACCAAAGATTGATTTTCCAGTGCCCGGCCCACCTGCCAGCAAGACAACATTACGTCTCGGGATACCGCCATTCAAGATCTCATCAAAGCCAGGAATACCAGTAACAACTCTCTCAATCATATATATTCACCAATTTAATAATAATTAAACAACAATAAAAACATTTATAAAGCCTAAAAATCCCTTAAATCAACATCACTCAGTCTATGTCAGCTATAAAGAGCCCTCAAAATTATATTACTTGTTCCCCGAAATAGCATGCATGGTCTCTCTCGTTTTCTCATAAAGCTCCAAATAGAGACGATAATATTTACCGTAAAGATCATAGTTACTAAGGTTCGGAGACGTTATCTCCGTCTCTCCGAGAAAGTTTTTTATGCATTCATAACTCTTAAAAATCCTCACTCCTATTCCTGCCAGAAATGCATCGCCGAAAGGTGCTCCAAGGTGTCTTTTAGAATAGATTTGAGGTATGCCCGTTATGTCCGTTATTATCTGTCTCCAGGTCCTACTCTTTGCTCCGCCATCAACAGCAAAAATAGTCTTAGCCTCGCACCCCATTGACCTAGCTATCTCGATGTGATTTCTGAGACCGTAACCCGGCGCCTCTAGTATTGACCTATACACATGTTTCCTGCTATGCTTCAATGTAAGTCCGAAAATAACACCCTTTGCGTTTACATCCCATATCGGTGTTCTTTCACCCATAAAGAAGGGCAGAACAATAAGGCCATCGCTGCCTGGATTAATAGAACCTGCCTCTCGATCAAGTTTTTCAAGAATATTTGACTTATTATCCATCCTAGAAGTCTCAACAAAATTATCTACAAACCATCTCACTAATGCTCCTGTGCTGATCATTATCCCACATAACAAGTATTTTCTAGGAACAACGTGCGGGGCAAATACTAGTCTTCCTTGTGGCTCGATGATTGGTTTGTCGTTCACTAAAAACCAGCAACCAGTCGTTCCATACATGAATGCCGACTCTCCCTCATTAACCATGCCAGCGCTAAAGCTTGAAACTATGGCGTCAGGGCCTCCGGCAATGATTTTTGTACCTGCAAACAGTCCTGTATCACGACTTGCGTTAAGACTAACCTCACCTACTACAACGCTTGAATCGACAATCTCTCCGGGAAATATGTCTTGATTTACGTTTGTTAGCTCAGCAATCTCAGATGACCATCTATCTTGATTGATGTCGTAAAATGGCGCATATATACACTGCAGTAGACTTGTCTATTACTGTCCTGCCTGTAAGCTTGAAAATAAGAAACTTATCAGCGTTTAAAATTTTCCATGTCTGTTCATATGTTTTTGGCTCATTACGCATTAACCAGAGCAGTTTATATCCCGCAAAGTATGGATCAGCCGCATTCCCAGTAATCTTCACGATGTTTTCTTCTCCAATTTTTTCTTTCAGAGCCAGACTCTCATTTAATGCTCTCCTATCCATATAGATAATTGCAGGCCTGATGGCCTCGCCTTTACGATTAATAGGAATCAAAACTGGAGAGAGTGAGCTTATCCCAATGCCTAGAATTTCGCCTGGGTCGATTTTTGATTTTTTAATCAAAGACTTAATTATAAATTTGAAGTCTTTCCAGTAGCATTTTTCTGGATCTTGCTCGACCC
>CAYTRT010000060.1:0-2502 GCA_964440295.1 uncultured Nitrososphaeria archaeon | reverse complement strand
TAATAAAACTAGACTCCCAAGTAACAGGCATAAAATACCATAAAATGAAGAACAATAAGCCAAGTCTCTCTACTATACCATCACAATAAATAAAGGATTAATCACGACTACTAATAACGTTTACACGCGAACACTCATCACAAAAACCTCATCTTAAAAAAGGACAAGGAGTTCACACACGAGCCTACAGCTGAGATGGCTAAGACCAGTACGTTGATGCAATATGCGGAATGGTCAAAGTTGGTTAAGTAGGATTTTCTCTATTCATTTTCTATAAAAATAATTTTGTGTTAACACTCTTACAGTAGGCTACAATAGCAACGAATAGGTAGAGCAGTACTTCGCTGAACACCTTCTCCATATCTACACTCCAACTTATAGAGCATAAGCAGGAGATTAACTTGACGAACCTTAGACGCGTTCCTGCATTACTCTACTACCTTTCTTTGACAACTTTGGATCAATGCGTCTTCCGAAGATTTATATCGTGATGTAAAGGGAGATGGCTTGATCAAAAATGGCAATTGAAATATCTTTCATAGATATACTCAAAGCTATATTGGTAACTGCTACGTCATTCATAATGGCAGTTCTTGTCCTCGTCTTTATTCGGCGATGGCTTAAAAAGATTGCTGGAAAGGCTAGGACAAGGCTTGATGATTACGCGGTGATGTTATTCCGAGGCCCAGTAACGGCGTCCATACTGTTCTTTGCCGCAATATTTACGATTCGTTATTTGGATACAAGTTTTCCAGGCTTGCTTCCTGAATGGTTATCTCTAAACTTGGACGCCGTCACTGCTGCGGTAGGTATTCTTGTCGCAACTTCGATCGTCGGCTTACTGTTCAATAAGTTCCTTGGATCACGTGTCAAACGTATAATCGCAGAAAGCCCTGAAAGTGAGACGATTTATCAGCTGGTAACCCGCATCATTATCATACTCATCTATGTCGTCGGAGGGCTCTTTGCTCTTTCAGCGGTTTACCCAGGCATTTCCGGTACCTTAACTACGTTACTCTTCGGCGCGGGCTTTTTAGCCATAGTCATCGGCTTAGCCCCTCAGAAGGTCATCGGAAATGTTCTATCAGGAATAAATGTAGCCATTACAAGGCCCGTTAGGCTTGGCGATGCAGTGGTGATTAGAGGTGAATTCGGCTTCGTCGAAGATATCGGCCTCAGACATACAGTTATCAGAACGTGGGATAATAGAAGAATGATTATCCCTAACTCTGTGCTTGATGAGGAAGTAATAATCAACTACACAGCAAAAGATCCGAAGAAGCTCTTTGGAATCACTGTAGGCGTCCCGTATGACACGGGATAGCCGAGATTATGAAGAGTGAAGCAAAGAATCATCCAAATGTCCTGCCTGAATTGGACCCCATATTTCAGGTTTTGGACTTTGGAGAAGGCGCAATCACACTACGCTTACTCTTTTGGCTAAAGATCAACCTACAGCGTTTGGTACAGCGTGCGACCTCAGAAGAAGTATTAAGAGAAGATTCGACGAAGAAGGCATTAAAATCTCCTGCCCTTCCCGATATATCATACAATCAGGGCAAGGCCGCCTTTCATAGATAGAAGATCAAATAGTGGAACTCTCTTCGGATGACTGGTCCGCCGAGACCAAGTGATTAGAATGGACCCTGACACCTCGCCATACAGGCTGATGCCTTGGCTAAACAAGGCTGACGAATACTTGATGATTGCAGCGCAGGCGTTTATGGAGCATAGTTGTCAGGGCGATTCAAAACAACCCGACTTACTCATATTTCCGTGTATGCACTGAAATCATGGGCGGCAGGGTTATAAAGATACCGCGAAATGAAGATTTCAATGACAGTATTGATTCAATAATAGCGAACGCGTGAAAGGATATGCGGATGATATTTCTGTGCAGCCCACACAACCCCCACCGGGAACTGGGTTAACCCCTCAGACATAGGGAGGCTTGCGAAGGAGAGAGGTTGCAGTTATTGATGAAGCATACTACGAGTTCTGCGAGAAAACAGCGACAAGACCGATAAATAATTTCTCTAACTTGATTGTTGTGAGGACTTTTCGAAGCTTTTTCGCTAGCGGATGCATGTGTTGGTTATGCTTTGGCGGCCGATGAGATAGTGAAAACAGCTCAACATGTGAGGCTGCCTAACAGCCTGAATGTAATATCTTTAGAGCTTACCCAGAGAGCTCTGGAAAATCTCTCTGTTTCCAGCAACAGTTATTACCCCTTCGTAAGACTCTATAAGCATCAACAGCAACCCTTCCAAGTTCAATAATTTGGACCCACACTTTAATTAAGTTTGGATACCTCTGAATTTGACATAGTGGTTGGAGGAGTATATTTGATTGCATTAGTGGCTGGATCAAGTGATACAAGAACATTCACAGATTAGCCGAACATAGTCAATATACTCAATACCGATTCTGGATTAGACTCCGAATTAGCCAAATCATACGTTGATATTAAGTCCTTTTGTAGGTTCGAAGTTTAAGAGGAAA
>CAYTRT010000059.1:0-2944 GCA_964440295.1 uncultured Nitrososphaeria archaeon | reverse complement strand
CGGGCCCGGAGGGATTTGAACCCTCGACCTACCGGTTAAGAGCCGGCCGCTCTACCTGCCTGAGCTACGGGCCCTACGATCACAGAATTTTCCCGTAGAATTTAAACATAGCCATCGATTGCTCACTCTTTAAGACTTGCCGGAGAGCACTTAATTAGAAGACCAGCTCATTACGTACTTATGAGCTCGGACAAGCCAGTTGAGGGCCTTCTAAGAGCAATGATCGGGTTATTGTGGGCAGTGTTTGGAATAATTGTGGGAATTATCTTCTTTTCTCTGGGACTGGCCTGGCGTGGAATTGATGTGGGACGCGACACAGTTTTTAACACCCTGAGAGACGTATTCAACGTGTTGGGCACGGTCGTGGGCGGCATCGTCTGGGCCATGGTAGGCATAATAATAGCAGGTGCAGTCATTTGGTTCTTCTCCTCGGTATTCCCTGACATTATTCAAAAAACTAAGACAGCGACAACATCAGAGAAGAGAGAAGACGCGCTCGAATTACTGAGGTTGAGACTCGCTAAGGGCGAGATTACAAAGGAGGAATATCTCGAGCTAAAGAAACTCTTGGAGGATTCCAGATAGTTTTACAGAGGCTTTCGTAGTGAGTATCCTGAAAGTTTTTCCAGAACTTTTTTTATAAATTCGTTTACTCTCCTATCCGATACGCCCCTCGACCTCAGCTTCTCTTTGATGATTGACTCCACGATGCGGTAGCTCTTGTACTGCTCGTTAAGCGTTCTCCACTTAATGTCTTTTAGCGCCTCGCCGATCTCTGAGTCGTATGGTAGTTCGCCCTTGATCATCATGAGGGCGATTATTGGGTATCCTACATAGTTCCTAAAAGTAGTCCCATTATCATCGCTGGAGACCACGCCTGACTTGAGGTCGGTAAAAACTTTATAGATTCTCTCTCCCTCCGATGCCTGAACCTCAGCCTCGTTCTCAGAGATTATCTTCACTCTTCCACCCGCTACCGCGCCAGCTGCCTCTAAGACTTTGATTCTGGGAGGTAATGAGAGTTCAGTATACATTCCCCGATAAAATATTTTGAATTACTTAGATATAACATTGCGGACAAAACTACTCGATAATTAATAGCTCTAGGGGAGAAGTAAAACGAATGGGGAATATCTGTCCTAAGCCGCGAGAGACATAGAGCTTTCCTCCGCCACGGAGCTCGTAGAGTCCGCGGGTAAACATCGAGTTTGAATACAGTGTTAGTCCACTTATGACGACTCCACCATGAGTATGCCCAGACAGCACTAGGCATTTACCGTATATCGATGAGGCAGCGTTTGGGTCGTGTGATAGGACAATACCACCAGATACTGTAGACGATGAATATTTCCTATCATTTCTCCAATCCACGCCGTATATTCTTCCGAAAGGCGTAGATATAGAGGAGTCAATTAGAATGTTAAAGCCATGCTTACTAAGCAGCGAGGTGACCTCTGACGCTCGGCCAGACCAGTAATCATGGTTCCCCAAGACCGCAACCTTCCAATCAGAATCTAAGCCCGATAGAAAAGTTGATAACACGTCAAGGCTAGGCGTGTACTCGTCTACCAAGTCGCCGCCGAGAAGTATGACGTCAGGCTCCTCCTCAGCAATAGTATCTAAAATCTCTTCATGAATCCTCTCAAAGACGTGAAGATGCGTATCCACGATGAAAACAGCTTTCCCACCAATACCAATATTCAGCTTAGTAACTTGGAATCTTTGAGTATTCAGATATCCCTCGGCGCCAGAGACGCCCACAACGGTAAGAAGAGCCGCTGAAACTCCCAGAAAACTCCTCCTATTCATCAGTCCCATCACTAATTATCAATGTTTAACAAAATGTTCATCCTAATAAAATAGTTATTCTCATTAATTTTTGTATGAGGGTATTGTTTATCCGATTGATCTGGATAGTTATCTGTTCGTCTTTGACCTTGATGGGCGTGGGGTGGGGTGTAAAGTATGATTGGCCTGATTTTGTACATGTGGATTATGGCTTTCCGGTAAAGTGGGCAACCCATACACTGATAACATTCACAGGACCAGCAGACCAATGGACAGTCGATCCAACAATGTTGCTTTTAGACATTGCATTGTGGCACACAGCACTCATAGTTGGGATAATTATTCTCGAAATAAAATATTCGAGGAGTAAAGATTAATCGTTTAGACGGAGTCGGCTCACTAAGAGTGCTTAACCTCTCTGCATAAAAAACTATTAGCATCGTGTCTAATTAGTAATTCTTGTTCTTTGTGTCTGTGTAGACCATCACAAGATTTTTTCAGTGAAGTTTGAGTTGTATCATGAGTGACGTTCGGTTCATTGAACAGTGTTTGATGTAGTGTTTTTAAAATTGATTCAGCACTCCGTCCGCTATTTGACGGATGAGGCTGGGTGATGCTCCTGTGCCGATAACTATGTGGTTTGTACCTACTGAGCGGTATTGTTCAATTACAGGGATAAGGTCGTTGAGGTTTTTGCATATAACGAAGTATTCCGAGATGAGCGAGTCATCTACCGTTGTCGCTAGCATCTCAACCTTTCGCGGGTCAGGCTCGTCGAATGCTCCTCTGGCTAGGTATCCAGCGGGACCGGATTTTAGTTTTCGAATTGCCTCCTCTGGCTCGCCTATGACGATGTTTAATAGGACCATCTTCTCGGCACGTACGGGTTCTCGTCCAGACGCTTTATAGCCCTCCTCAAACTTGGGATAGATGACGTCTCGGCATCTTGATGGCGAAGCAATTGTGATTAGGTGGTCGCCATACATGCCTGCATATGACGCGGCTTTTTCACCGATAGCTGAGAAGTAGATCGGTATCCTTGTCTTAGGTTTTGTATAAAGCATGACGTTCCTCAACTTGAAGTACTTTCCCTCGAACGAGAAATACTCTTCAGATGTCCATAGTCTTCTCATGAGATGTATTGCTTCGACAAGCC
>CAYTRT010000058.1:0-3619 GCA_964440295.1 uncultured Nitrososphaeria archaeon | reverse complement strand
TAATCCTTAGGGGAAATATCGCGCCCGAAGGCGCCGTCACGAAGATCAGCGGCGTAAAGAACCTGACGCATAGGGGCCCGGCGAAGATCTATGATTCCGAGGAGGAGGCGTTCAGTGCCGTGATGAATAGAGAGATCGAGCCCGGAGACGTCGTTATAATTAGATATGAGGGGCCCAGGGGCGGGCCAGGCATGAGGGAGATGCTCGCAGTCACAGCGGCCATCGTTGGCCAGGGACTAGGAGACAATGTGGCACTCATCACTGATGGCAGGTTCTCGGGAGCGACACGTGGATTGATGGTTGGACACGTAGCGCCCGAGGCCGCGGCTGGCGGGCCAATAGCGGCTCTTAGGAACGGCGACATCATCACGATAGACGCTATTAATGGTAGGCTGGAGGCCGAAGTCTCAGACGAAGAATTCTCTAAAAGATTGAGGAGTTGGACGCCTCCCTCTCCAAAGTATCATTCAGGCATACTTGCAAGATATTCCAGAGAAGCGCTCTCAGCCTCGCTTGGAGCAGGCCTCGCATAACACGAAACCACGCAACTCTGACTCCTTCCTAATATATAGGCAAGTATCTCATTCTTGATGGATGAGGAGGAGGGCTGAGGAGCTCCATAAGTGCAGCGATGGCGAGGAGGTCGAGGTCTGGGGCTGGGTCAGGAATAGGAGGAGACACGGCAGGCTTGTCTTCATTGATCTCAGGGACTCGACTGGCGTTGTCCAAGTAGCGGTCAAGGGCGGGGTGGCGGATGATGAGTCGCTAGAGAAGGCCTCCAGCATCAAGAAGGAGTCTGCAATCAAGGTTTGGGGATACGTGGTACATGATCCGAGGGCGCCTGGCGGAGTCGAGGTCAGGTGTAGGAGGCTAGAGGTCGTCGGCGAGTCTCTCGAGGACTACCCGCTCAGGAAGGGCGTGGGCGCTAAGACGCTCTACGACTATAGGCACCTCTACATCAGGAGCCCTAAGGTTACCGCATTGTTGAAGATCAGGTCAAACCTAGTCGGCGCTGTCCACGAGTTCTTTAGGAGCAGGGGCTTCTACGAGGTTGACTGCCCAACGATAATCACGGCGGCCGTCGAGGGCGGCGCAACGCTCTTCGAGGTGAACTACTTCGGCTCGAAGGCATACTTGACCCAGAGCGTACAGTTCTACCAAGAGGCGGCGATATACAGCCTCGAGAAGGTTTACAGCGTCCAGCCGAGCTTCAGGGCAGAGAAGAGCAGGACGACGAGGCATCTGACTGAGTTCTGGCACGTCGAGGCAGAGCTGGCATTCGCAGACATCGAGACACTCATGAGTGTTATTGAGGACCTAGTCAGCTATGTCGTGGCTAGGACGGCCGAGGTCTCGGAGAAGGAGCTAGGCATTCTAGGCAAAAAGATAAGGACCGAGGAGGCGGAGAAGCCGTTCTACAGAATAAAGTATGAAGAGGCGCTCGGAATACTTAGGAAGCACGGTGTAGACGCTGAGTGGGGAATAGACATAGGAGCGGACGAGGAGCGGATAATATCGATGCAGTTCGACAGACCCGTATTCCTCACGCATTTTCCAAGAGAAGTAAAGGCGTTTTATCACCGCTTAGATCCGACAGACCCTAGGGTAACGCTGAGCGCAGACTTGCTTGCTCCTCGTGGAAACGGAGAAGTCGTGGGAGGAGGCGTGAGGATACATGACTATGAAGAGCTTATACAGCGAATACGCGAATTTCAACTCAATCCCGAGGACTATGGATGGTACCTAGACCTGAGGAGGTTTGGGTCTGTACCGCACGTCGGATTCGGCATGGGCATCGAACGGGTGCTAAAGTGGATCCTAGATCTCCCACACGTAAGGGCCGCCTGCCTATTCCCGAGGACAACAACGAGGATCTACCCATAGCTCCGCTTCTGAGACCTTCGAAGCAGTTTATTAGATCCAATGATAAACACTATGATCGGATATGAATATCGATTTGCCCGACGTCCAGTCGGAGGTACCCAAGATAAGACTCAAGATAAACAGAGTTGGGCTGATAAATGTAAGAATACCTCTAGGAGTGATGGGTAGGTCTGATGGATACGTCGTGCAAAACTCCGTCTTCAACGTCTTCGTAAATCTCCCAGCAGACCAGAGGGGGATACACGCAAGCAGAAGCTACGAGTCAATCTATGAAGTATTATCAAGCGCCGCGTGGAAGGCAGCGAAGCTTGAAGACGTATCAAAATACATCGTAGAGAAACTCCTAGAAAAGCACGAATACTCAGACTGGGCCGAGGGAAACTTCAGGGCCGAGCTTTACAGGACCGTAAAATCACCAGTAACGAAGAAAGACTCGCTGGAGAGATTCCTGATTAGGGCAGGCGCAACTGGCTGGAGAATAGAAAACAGAATCATCTCCCAGAGACACATAGGCGTAACAGTCTCCGGAATAACTGCATGCCCATGCGCGCAGGAAATGATTAAGAAAATAATTACCATTCGAGGTGAACAAGTATCGAGCGGAACGCCCATTGCGACGCATCTACAGCGAACATTCGCCTCTGTTGATCTTAGACTCGTCGGAGACGAGTCCGTCGACCTAGTCGAGCTTGGAGACGTTGTTAGGACGTGCCTAAGCGCTCCCACTTATGATCTACTTAAGCGAGCAGACGAGGCCTATCTTGTCATGGATGCAGTCAAGAACCCTGCCTTTGTTGAGGATGCGGTCAGGATAATAGCGCTGAGAATAGCGGAGAGCTTCCCAAGATTAAGCCCTAGCACCGAGTTAAAGATCGTAGTGAAGAGCGTCGAGAGTATTCACAATCATGACTTCGCCGCTAAGCTCAAGACGAATCTCGGCGAGATAAGGAAAAATCATGACTGAGACGCCGAAAGGCTGGTACGAGTGGTACAGCAAGATCGTCGAAGACTTCGGATACAGCGTTGAGAGAGACTCGGAGGCGGCTTCGCTGCTGGCCAGCTACATGAGTAGCAAGCCGTGCCTCATACCAACGCTGAAAAAACTCATCTCGACACGCAGAACAGTAATCATCGCTGGTGCATCAGACACGATCGACGAAGAGGCAAAACAACTTGCAGAAATATCAAATAGAGATAAATACGTGTTATTCTCCGCTGACAGCGCTACTGGGGCACTCCTCGACGCTGGCCTCCTTCCAGACGTAGTCGTCACGGACCTCGATGGCGATATCGAAGAACTAAAAGAGGCATGGAGGAGAGGAGCAATATTAATCATCCACGCACATGGCGACAATATCTTCAAAATACATGAAGCAACAAAGCTTTTCGACGAGAGAATCGAAGCCACATGCCAGACCGAGCCGAGAGGACACATACACAACTTCGGCGGCTTCACAGACGGCGACAGGGCAGCATTCATAGCTGCAGGCCTAACAGCAAGAAAGATAATAACAATCGGAATGTGCCTAACATGCAGTGCCGGAAAACGCTCACAGAAAACAAAACCAAAAACCCAAGAATGGCTCAAAGCCAAGCAGGAAAAACTAAACTACGCCCAAAAACTCCTCACATGGCTCGCAACAACAAACCCAAACATAGAAATCATAGACGCCACACCAAACAATGAGCACCCTCCCATAGGACTCAACAAAAAGACACTCAAAGAAACAATAAC
>CAYTRT010000057.1:0-3675 GCA_964440295.1 uncultured Nitrososphaeria archaeon | reverse complement strand
TTGGATCGCCATTCTCATCGCGGTATCTGCAAGCGCTCTAGCAGCCTCAGGATTCATAGACAGCTTCTCCCTAGCCTTCGCCAGCAATTCCACCCCATGGTCGAGGATCTCTCTCAAAGGTTTTGCAGAGTTTTCATCTATGCCCGCGCTGGAAAGTTTTGATCTTGCCTCCTCGATTGCTTGTTGGGCCTGCGTAATTGCCTCCTCTATCTTTAATCTCGGCTCCACCCTAGCCCTAGTCTCCTTCCTGATATTCTCGGAGATCTTCAGTCCTTTCTCAGCGAGTATCCTAGCTTGTGTGGCCAACCTCACTGCCTCCTTCATCCTAATCTTAAGCTGGGACTCCGCCTCTCTCAGTAGCTCTTCTGCCTGCATTATCAGCTGGAGTGCTTCAGTGACGTTGCCCCCGGTCTTGGTCGCCTCGTCTATTGCTTCCCTAGCCCTCGCGATGATGTCTCTAGTCTCATTGACCAGTTCTCGATAATTCTTCAGCTGTTCATCAGTCTTTGTTTCTTCTTTCCTCGATGCTTTCTCTACTAGGCTGACGGCCATCCTAGCTATGTTCTCAGCCCTTTTAGCGACTGTGGCTGCTCTCTGTGGATCATCGCTGAGTAGTTCCTTCGCCTCGCTGAGTAGCTCCTTGCTCTCTCTCAACGCGTTTATGGCATCTGCGACTTCCAGGCCCGTCCTCTCTGCTTCGCTGATCTTACTCTCAGCCTCGCTGATTGCTTGCTCGGCGGATGCTATCGCCTCTCTCGCCTTCTCGACCTGTTTATCTTTTTCCTTCTTCTCTGCCGCTTGTGCCGTCTCTATTAGCGGTGTGGATAGGAGTAGTAGGCAAATGATCACCAAAGCAATTATTGTCGAGTACTTGATCATGTTCTCCGTCCTGGTTATGAATAGGAACTTCTCAGCTAATTAAATTTGTATTCCTCGAGAAAACTCGAACAGCAGTATCAAAACATGCATCCTAAAAATGCTGTCGGATATATTACCAAAATCATGCCGCGGTATTTCGGGATGAATAGTTATTAAGGACAGACACGACGGTTAGTCTAAATCTAAAGGTCACCGGCATGGCGAGCGGCATCGAGGAGTCGTCTGACGAGTTCGCCGTCTTGAAAAACCCCATAAGGCGACGAATACTACTCAATCTATATTCTAGGGGAGAGCTCAGCGCCTCGGAGCTGAAGTCAATCACAAACGTTAGCTATGGCACCCTCTACTACCACTTAGAGATGATGAAGCCCTACATAGAGTCTGCTGGGAAGGGCAGGTTCAGGCTCAACGACAATGGTAGGGCACTTCTTAGAAGACTGATGGATGAGAAAACACTCCCTGAGGAGCCCAGAGCGGCTGAGTGGTGGGAAGTATTAACGCTGGGTAATCTCCTATCCCTAGACAGAGGGAGGCTCGGAGCGATCGCCGCCATAGGGGCCACGGCCCTCGCAACAACAATCTACGTCTCATTAAAGATTAATGTCTATCCAGTCCTACTACACTTCAGGAGTGGACAGCCACCAATAACATCCTGGCCGGCAAGCCTATCAGCATTATTCGGCTACTTGATTATTGCCTACCTTGCCCTGAGGAGGGATGGAGGATCTCCGGGGCTACTGCTATTATCCGTATCAATGTCTTATCTTCCAGTTGCCGCATATACCGTCGCGATATATCTCTGCATTGACTTGCTAAAGTTTCAGCTCGACGTCACCTCAGCACAGATAGGGTTCATGATTGCTCACGTCTGGCAACTATTAATCCTCGCATCAATACTTACACACTCGACCGGCTCAGGATACTCAAGGACGCTTCCAGCCACACTGTTCTTCTCATACATAAGCCTCATAACGTATCTATTCACATAAAACATCTGATTAGAAAAATTTCTTCCGCCAAGATCCCCTTGACAGCACTATGCCTCAAGCCATAGAGGAGAGTTGATAAGCAAGGATCAATTAATATCAATACTGGGCGAGCGGCTGGGCGGGTCTCGGGGAACTCCCGGGGAAGTTCCTCCCTCCATCAGCGCGCCTGGCGCCGTGAGGCGCGTGGGGAGACCCACGGCAACGCCACAGAAACGAGACCCCTCCACGCGAAATGAATATGATCCGGCAATCAAGCCGGCGATGACGCGTGGAGAATGGATGAAACGGGCGACCCAGGGGAGAAAGGCTGGGGCCAATGAGTAGCGCTGACAAGGCTCCAGAACCGAGAAGACCAATCCCGCCTAAAAACAGAAGGAGGGCTACGGGCCGCACGCCCCAATCCCTACTAAGCAAATACCTAGAAACCGTAGCTCAATGACTATTAATAACTAAATATTCAATTTAAGGAATTCTGGCAGAGTAGTTCAAGCCCCTCTGCCTCAGGGATGTCTTTGACAAGATGCTCCCAATGAGTAGTTTTAGCCTGTCAGGCAGCGTTGATAAATTCTTCATTACGAGTAGATTAATCTTCTGAGACTCAACTATTCTCCTAGCCTCGGCGCTCATCCTCGAATTTACCACTAGTAGGGAATTCTCCGCCTTCACGTCTTTGACTTTTAGGATAAATGACAGCGCATGCTGCTCGTCGAGCCCCGAGTCTGATGAAACTATGTCCAGTACTAGCTTGACAGCATCGTTGCTGGAATCCCTGACCACGCCGGAGAATCGATGCATCACTCCCGACAGGCCCCTGAGCTCTTCATTGATCCTCAAGCTATATCCTAGCCTGCTGATCTCATCTGCAGCAGTCATCAGCGCCCACTCGGCTATCGCCTCGCCTCTATCTCTTCCATCGAGGCTGTAGGAGTATAGTTCAAGCGTGTCCGTCTCATCTTGATTAAAGACGGAGCCGCATGACCTACACATAGCACGCCAAGTCGGCTCCACCGGGATTGAGTTACAGTTAAGACATGCGTAGAATTTTCCCATCACGATATAGCGTGGCTTATCAGCTCCGCATTTTGGGCACCTCAGCCTGCCTTCACCCAAGATATCCTCCTTCAGGAGGTAGTTATGACAACTGAGGCATTGGTAGATTATTCCTTTCTTTACTCTTTGAGAACCGCATCTATTACAGGCTATGACTAGTTGTAGCTCGGTGGAGCCGCATGAGGGGCATGAAGCTAAGCTGCGCACTAGCCTCCTAGAGAGTTCTCCAGATTCTGCGAGCTCCTCAAGTATCTGCCTCACGAGCTCCGAGCTAAGAGACGTCAATCTCTCAGCATCGACGTATCTATATCCCCTCCTAGTCCTGACTGGCGCGTACTCGTCTATCACTCTATTTCTCAGAGCCATGACTAGCCTTTGCTTTGCGTCGCTATGACTAGCCGCGTCTTCGTTGCATGGTCTTCGCCGCTGCATTACGTATTACCCCCAATTTTCGATCAGCTATAAACTTAGCAGCAAATACCGCGAATTGGGCCGCCGCTTTCACAATAGTTCTCGATAAAAACTGTATATGCGGAAAATAACCAGAAGGATTTAATGCCTACCCAGACAGGATATTTCAGGTGAACCTGAAAGAATTGAGTGGCAGGCTCGAGAAGGCGACAGACATCGTCCTCAGATTGATCAGCCAGCTTATCGACTGGGTAAAGAAGCACCCATCACTTGCCCTCGTGCTGCTTGGACTCTTGTTGGCCGCAGCAGCTCCGTGGCAAGGCTCCTCAATCCTAATCCCGGCATT
>CAYTRT010000056.1:0-3710 GCA_964440295.1 uncultured Nitrososphaeria archaeon | reverse complement strand
TTGGATCGCCATTCTCATCGCGGTATCTGCAAGCGCTCTAGCAGCCTCAGGATTCGTAGACAGCTTCTCCCTAGCCCTCGCCAGCAAATCTACCGCTTGGTCGAGGATCTCTCTCAAAGGTTTTGCAGAGCTCTCATCTAGGTCCGCACTGGAAAGTTTTGATCTTGCCTCTTCGATTACTTGCTGGGCCTGCGTAATTACCTCCTCGATCTCCTCTATCTTCAATCTTAGCTCCACCCTAGCCCTAGTCTCCTCCCTGATATTCTCCGAGATCCTCAGGCCTTTCTCAGCGAGCATTCTCGCTTGGGTGGCCAGCCTCACTGCCTCCTCCATCCTAATTTCAAGGTGGGACTCCGCCTCTCTCAGCAGCTCTTCTGCCCGCATTATCACTTGGAGAGCCTCAGTAACGTTGCCCCCAGACTTGGCCGCCTCGTCTATTGCCTCTCTAGCCCTCACGATGATCTCTCTAGTCTCATTGACCAGTTCCCGATAATTCTTTAGCTGTTCCTCGGTCTTCGTTTCTTCTCTCCTCGATGCCTTCTCTACTAATCTGACGGCCAACCTAGCCATATTCTCAGCCCTTTTAGCGACTGCGGCCGCTCTCTCTGGATCATCGCTGAGCAACTTCTTCGCCTCGCTGAGCAGCTCCTTGCTCTCCCTCAATGCCTCCATGGCCTCTGAGACGTCTACGCCTGTCCTCTCCGCTTCGTTAATCTTTCTCTTAGCATCGCTGATTGCACGTTCGGCGGAGGCTATTGCCTCCCTCGCTTTCTCTACCTGTATATCTTTTCCCTTCATGTCAACTGTCCTGTCTGGTTTGTCCTTCTTCTCTGCCGCTTGCGCCGTCTCTATTAGCGGTGTGGATAGGATTAGTAGGCAAATTATCGCCAGCGCAATTATCGTCGAGGACTTGACCATGCTCTCCGTCCTTGTTATGAATAGGAACTTATCAGCCAATTAAATTTATAATCCTCGAGAAAATTCGAACAGCAGTATCAAAACATGTATCCTAAAAATGCTGCCGTATATATTACAAGAATCATGCCACGGTATTTCGGGATGCATAGTTATTAAGGACATAGAAGACGGCTAGTCTAAATCTGAAGGTCCCCAGCATGGCGAGCGGCACCGAGGAGTCGTCAGACGAGTTCGCCGTCTTGAAAAACCCCATCAGGCGACGGATACTACTCAACCTACATTCTAGGGGAGAGCTCAGCGCCTCGGAGCTGAAGTCAATCACAAACGTTAGCTACGGTACCCTCTACTACCACTTAGAGATGATGAAGCCCTACATAGAGTCTGCTGGAAGGGGCAGGTTCAGGCTCAACGACAATGGTAGGGCGCTTCTTAGAAGACTGATGGATGAGAAAACAGTATCTGAGGAGCCTAGGATGGCTGAGTGGTGGGAATTATTAACGCTGGGCAATCTCTTATCACTGGACAGTAGGAGGCTCGGAGCGATCGCCGCCATCGGAGCCACAGCCCTCGCAACAACAATCTACATCTCATTAAAGATTAATGTCTATCCAGTCCTACTACACTTCAGGAGTGGCCAGCCACCAATAACATCCTGGCCGGCAAGCCTATCAGCCCTATTCGGCTACTTGATTATTGTCTACCTCGCCCTGAGGAGGGACGGTGGATCTCCGGGACTGCTGCTATTGTCCGCATCGATGTCTTATCTCCCAGTCGCTGCATATACTGTTGCAATATATCTCTGCACCGACCTGCTAAGGTATCGACTCGACGTCACCTCGGCACAGATAGGATTCATGATCGCTCATGTCTGGCAACTAGTTATCCTCGCATCAATACTTACACATTCGACCGGCTCAGGATATTCAAAGACGCTTCCAGCCATGCTGCTCTTCTCATACATAAGCCTCTTAACGTATCTATTTACCTAAAAAATGCCTAACTAAAAGTTCCTCCACCAAGACCCCTTGGACAGCACCAACTCATCAAGCCGTAGAGGAGAGTTGATAAGCAAGGCTCAATAAATATCAATATTGGGCGAGCGGCTGGGCGGGTCTCGGGGAACTCCTGGGGAAGTTCCTCCCTCCTTCAGCGCACCTGGCGCCGCGAGGCGTGTGGGGAGACCCACGGCAACGCCACAGAAACGAGACCCCTCCACGCGAGATGAATATGATCCGGCAATCAAGCCGGCGATGACGCGTGGAGAATGGATGAAACGGGCGACCCAGGGGAGAAAGGCTGGGGCCAATGAGCAGCGCTGACAAGGCTCCAGAACCGAGAAGACCAATCCCGCTAAAACAGAAGGAGGGCTACGGGCCGCACGCCCAAGCTCTACTAAGCTAATACCTAGAAGCCACAGCTCAATGACTATTAACAACTAGATATTCAATTAAGGAATTCTGGCAGAGTAGTTCAAGCCCCTCTGCCTCAGGGGCGTCTTTGACAAGATGCTTTCAATGAGTAGTTTTAGCCTGTCAGGCAGCGTTGGTAAATTCTTCACTACGAGTAGATTAATCTTCTGTGACTCAACTATCCTCCTAGCTTCGGCGCTTATCCTCGAATTTACCACTAGTAGGGAATTCTCTGCCTTCACGTCTTTGACTTTTAGGATAAATGACAGTGCATGCTGCTCGTTGAGCCCCGAGTCTGAAGAAACTACGTCCAGCACTAGCTTGACAGCATCGCTGTTGGAGTCCCTGACCACGCCGGAGAATCGATGCATCACTCCCGACAGACCCCTGACTTCTTCGTTGATCCTCAGGCTATACCCCAGTCTGCTAATCTCCTCTGCAGCAGTCATCAGCGCCCACTCGGCTATCGCCTCGCCTCTATCTCTTCCATCGAGGCTGTAGGAGTATAGTTCAAGCGTGTCCGTCTCATCTTGATTAAAGACGGAGCCGCATGACCTACACATAGCACGCCAAGTCGGCTCCACCGGGATTGAGTTACAGTTAAGACATGCGTAGAATTTTCCCATCACGATATAGCGTGGCTTATCAGCTCCGCATTTTGGGCACCTCAGCCTGCCTTCACCCAAGATATCCTCCTTCAGGAGGTAGTTATGACAACTGAGGCATTGGTAGATTATTCCTTTCTTTACTCTTTGAGAACCGCATCTATTACAGGCTATGACTAGTTGTAGCTCGGTGGAGCCGCATGAGGGGCATGAAGCTAAGCTGCGCACTAGCCTCCTAGAGAGTTCTCCAGATTCTGCGAGCTCCTCAAGTATCTGCCTCACGAGCTCCGAGCTAAGAGACGTCAATCTCTCAGCATCGACGTATCTATATCCCCTCCTAGTCCTGACTGGCGCGTACTCGTCTATCACTCTATTCCTCAGAGCTATGACTAGCCTTTGCTTTGCGTCGCTGCGACTAGCCGCGTCATCATTGCATTGCCTTCGCCGCTGCATTACGTATTACCCCAATTTTCGATCTGCTATAAACCTAGCCGAAAATGCCACGAATTGGGCCACCGCTTTCACAATGGTTCTCAATAAAAACTGTATATGCGGAAAAATAACCAGAAGGATTTAATGCCTACCCAGACAGGATATTTCAGGTGGATCCGAAAGAATTGAGCGGCAGACTCGAGAGGGCGACAGACATTATCCTCAGATTGATCAGCACGCTTATTGACTGGGTAAAGAAGCACCCATCACTTGCCCTCGTGTTGCTTGGGTTCTTGTTGGCCGCAGCAGCTCCGTGGCAAGGCTCCTCAATCCTAATCCCGGCATT
>CAYTRT010000055.1:0-3837 GCA_964440295.1 uncultured Nitrososphaeria archaeon | reverse complement strand
AAGATTTCATGCTTCACGAGACGATTGAAATCCCCTGATTATCTACTAATCACTGGTGATTTTAAATAGGTTAGACTCCCCCACCTCCCTAAACATTGTTCAGGGGCTTCAATTGGCCAAAGACACGACAGATTGAGGGAACGTCTACTAGAAATTTTTTATAAAACCAAGATTGAATATGGTTGATGGATGGCGGCTTTGACTTAGGCATTGTTTTTTGGCTCTTCTTACTCTTGGCGATCTTTCTTTGGCCACAGTACAAGATGAAGGCACTGCAGGCCACGAGACTAGAACTGATGAAGAGATGCGAGAAGAAGATCGGCTGCAGAGTCATAACCCTCATACATAGGCAGGAGAGGATAGGACTCTTCGGCATTCCCTTCTACAGATACATCGACATCGAGGACTCCGAACATGTGCTCAGAGCAATCAGGATGACCCCGCCAGACATGCCCATAGCCATAATCATCCACACGCCTGGAGGACTAGTCCTAGCAGCCACCCAGATAGCCCTCGCACTCAAGGAGCACAAGGCAAAGAAGATCGCGATAATTCCTCACTACGCCATGAGTGGTGGGACGCTGATCGCGCTGGCAGTAGACGAAGTCTGGATGGACCCAAACGCGGTGCTGGGCCCGGTCGACCCGCAGATTAGCGACCAGAGACACGGAGTAATACCCGCAGCCTCGCTGCTCAGAACCATCAAGGAGAAGGGAAGAGACAAGGTGAGAGAAGAATACCTCATACTCGGAGACATAGCCGAGAAAGCAGTCAGCCAGATGGAGAGACTAGTCTACACGCTGGTTGTAGACAAGCTGGGAGAGGAGAAGGCGAGGGAGCTAGCAAAAACAATGGTGGAGGGAAGGTGGACGCATGACTATCCAATAACAGTCGAAGAGGCCAGGAGCCTCGGAATAAACATAAAGACAGAGATCCCCGAGGAGGTCTACAAACTCATGGAGCTATACCCACAGCCAGCAGCCATAAGACCCAGCGTAGAATACGTACCGATGCCATACACGCCCCCAAGAACAAGAAGAACACAAGAGGAGCAGAGATAAACAAGAAAAATACTGACACTTCCCGCTATGAAGACTTAGTAGGAGGACTTCTGACTACTCTGTAAATCCTCAACATGACAATCAACACTACTAGTAGTGTAATGAGAGTCAGCAAATCTGTCATCACCATGATCTTATCGAAGTCATCGATGGTCTGGCCTCCGATGTTCGTAGCCACGTCTATCCTCGTAGTAGGCAAATTAACCACGCATGCAGAGTAAACCTTCATGAAGTTTCTAGACGTATCGATAGACGGGTCGCTCACCTTTTTTGAGCTAACGATCAAGTAGAGCTCCTCACCCGTGACGACTGGAAAATCATAGACGAGGACGTTAACGTCGTTTATGAAATATCTGACGATTGCTCTCTCATCCAGCTCGGAATACACAGCCTTAAGGTTGTAGGTCTCCTCTCTTCCAACTGGGACATCGGCCAGCTTAAACTCCTTGAAGAACTCATAGAGGCGGGGAGACTGGAGGTAGCCAAAGAGCGAGGTAGAGTCCTGCCTAACGACGAACCCAAACTCATCACCCGTGAAGACCTTAGCATCATCACTCACAAAGATAGCGAACTCATCCCTACTGCTCTGAGACTTAGAGTCGATGTAGATGCTCACCCTCGCTGAGAGGGCGAATGCCTTGCCGACCTTAATTGTCCTAAGGGAGACCGCGTCTTGATACATGTTGGTCGAAGAGCTACCAGTGAATAAGTAGTGGTCACCCATGTATGCGGGCAGAGGCCCAGCCGTGTTATACCACTTGAAGCCTTGGTCATAGGCGGTAGACATGTCTATGCATAGGTCCTCCGAGCCATCGCCAACAACACTCTGAGTCAAGACCGAGGCAGAAAAAACCCAGAGAAGAATCAATAACGCTGAAGCCTTCGCGATCAATTTTATCCACCTATCTCTCCTCATCTTTCTTTATGACCTCGAAGTTCTTCGCGGGCCTCAGGAGAGCGTACCAAGGAGCTATGCTCTCGAGAAGCATTCCTCCAATTATTGCGAATGTCCTCCTAATCTTCGAGCCAACGCCGTCTCTATAGTTCTGGAGGTATGGCTTATTCAGGACATAGCCATTTCCATAGTACTTATAGAGCGAGAACCAAGTGAAGCCCGCTAAAAAACCTGAGCCGACGAAGAGTCCGCCGGTGGGATTAACAATGTTCAAAAAGAATGCGATCAGTGAAGGAAAGGCTGATAGCCAGCTGACCACTCCGTAGAGAGCTGCTAGGCGATACCTCAACCTAACGTCTCTCCTCCGAATGATCTGGAGAGCGCCTTGGGCCCACCTCCTCCTCTGCCTTAACAGATCTCTAGCATTGAGCGGCGGCTTCTCATACGCGAAGCCCTTCAAAACCGTCTTCTCAGGACTGTATTCCTGCCAGAGCTTCAGCCCGAAGAGCCAGTCCTCCGTCTTCACTTTCCCAAAGTCCCAGCCGATTCTTCTCTCAGCATCAGCCCTGACGAGCAGGTGTGAGCCATGATGACCGAATGATAACAATCCCCTAGTCCTCGTTGTGATCAGTATTCTGAGGTCGTCGTATGTCCTTGCGGGCTCCTGCGTTCTCGAGGCGCGGCTCTCCCAGCCATCTGCGTATATAATTATGCCCGCAGCATAAACGTCGTTCGGGCCAGCATTCTCTATGAAGTCCATGATGCCCAGCAGTGTGTCCTCACCCACGACTGTCTCATCGTCCTGATGATAGATCCATGTGTCCTTTGTTGCAAGTCCCTCCTGCTCTATTATGCTCATCGCGTATATCAAGGCCCTCGCCTTGTATTGAGTCCCCTTCTCTGTCCGGAATGCTTTGGGCACCACAATCACTCTACATCCCCTAGAAGAAAGCGCCTCATAGCTGGCCGTGTCCTTAGCATAATCATCCTCCTCGCACACTACCCAAGAATGCGTGAGGAGCGCGTCGTCGTAGTTCTTGCCGACGAATTCACGCCAATAAATGACCGACCCGGCTGTGTTTGCAACAGTCTTAAGATTCTTCCCATTCGTCGGCAACATGAGGATTATCCTCTTCCCCTTGAGCCTATACAAGTTTTCTCTAACTCTACTCTTACTTATCGAGAAGTCGCTCTTCTTGAAGGCGATTAGCCCCACGTTTTGAAGCGTTATATGCGGCGTCGATACTATCCAGCTAAACTTAAAAGCATTGACGACACCGTCGACAAGAGTACGCACAACAGCCCCACTAGGCAGAGCGACGCCGAAAAGCAATGAAAATCCAGCCAGATCGATGAAGTGATCCGGCTTTTTGTCAAAAAGAGCCGAAATAGTGGCTTCGTAGTTCTCAGCAGTATAAGCTAAGTAGGGCGGATTTTTCTCGCTAATTATGTCTATGAAGAACAGGCCACTCCTATCGGCGTCTTTGTTATTGATGATGTGGAACATGCCGGCGACGCTGATCATGGAGACATCTATTAGCAGGATTGATCCTAGCAGCAGATTGCTCCTAAGGATGGACCCAAGCACTCGCATCTGCATGACTATCAATGCTCCGAGATCAGTCAAAGAGGATAAAATGAAGTTGCCAAATATCTGAAGCATCACGACAAGGATCACTATAGATACCCAGCTAAAAGACCGCAAGAGTAGCTTAGAATATACACCCAGAAAATTTCACCGTCTTGATTAATGAATAACTAAGTAATCTGCGTGTAATAAAGGTGATGGATAAACATAACTATGCGTCGACTTTTAGTTATGTCTGCCTCGTTGTGGGCTTTATATCGTACTATTTCTTGGCGATTCCTCCTCTTTCTGGA
>CAYTRT010000054.1:0-4414 GCA_964440295.1 uncultured Nitrososphaeria archaeon | reverse complement strand
TTGCCGACTATTATTAGTCCTCCTGCATAAACAATTAGTCCTATCAGCACTAGTATGAAGAAGGCCCATAGAACTCTTGTTGTGGTTTTTGCTCCTCTAGAAATTATCAACGCGCAGATTAGATAATAGATTATTGCAAAGATGAACGTAAATTCGTTTGATGAAACTATGGCGGCTATGTCTGTCATACCATTCACTTCGAAGACTGGGGCCAATGTGTATTGAGTGAACCATGGTATGTATGCACCCGCGATGCTAAGGACGGTCATAAAGAGGAAAAAATTAATCGCATATCCTAGTGATGGATGTAGAATTCTACTGACCCAGACATAGTCACCTCCGGCCCTAGGCATGGCTATTGAGAACAACGCGTAGAACAACCCAATCACTAGGCTTATGGGTATAGCAAGTAGTGCAGTAGCAGGTAGATGAGCACCTGGGTAAATTACTGATGCCCATACTCCGTAAACTAAGATCGCCATAGGGGCCATGACCATTATGTTAAAAATCATCGCGTCGAAGGCTGAGATGTTTCTTATAAGACCTGAAGCCCTTCTCACGTAGACTTCTCCACTCATTCTATCACCCGACCAGCGAGCACCTTTTTACAGATTTATCGACTTTTATCCAAAATTTATAGTATAAAAAACTTTTCCTTTATGATGATCTCCCTCCCATTACTAGACTTACAAGATCGCTATTTCTCGTGGTAGATCCATCCTTCCATTTTTTCCCATTCCCAGCGATAGCTGGTCGGTACAGCGTAGCCGTAGACGATGCATCCTCTCCATACTGCGTATTGAGGCTCCGATGATAATTTTACATTGACATTCTCAAGGCCCTTATTTCTCAGCATGTATTGGAGCTTTGTCTGGGAGTCTACTGCGATTCCCTTCATTATCGGCATAGGTCGCCACGTAAAGTTTCCGCCGGAGAGGATTATGTGGCTGTATAGATGAGGCTGCAGTTCTACTGGGCATCTCTCTACTGCCCTTATAATCGTCTCGGCGATGTCTAGCGTGCCGTAAAAAGTGATGTCGCCAACCCTAGTGTCTGAGGGCCTGGGCATGCCTCTCTTAAAGTAGCTCTGAAAAATTTCATGATTGGGATCAAAGACATATTCGCCTATGAGGAAGCGTGTCCATGAGTATTCAGCCAGATCAATTTTGATTCTCGTTCCTGGAACTTGGTAGACAGCTCGGACCAGCTCCGGATTATGCTTAGCGTATTTAATGGCCTCGTCGAGGTTTAGCGGTAGAAGACCTATGTTCTCCTTGACCCTTCTAACCAAGCTCTCCTCTTTTGCAAGATCACCATACCCAGCGTCTTTCAGTATCTCTGCCGTAATCGCATTTGCTTCACTGCCACCCCTGTTGAGCGCTACGATTGCGTCCCTGATGGGCGCCCTTGAAATTGGGGCTACCTGCGTGTTCCCATGCCCACTCTCAACTACGACGCAAGAAAGCTCCTTATGAGCTATCGCGACCGCCAACGGCTGAGGAATTATCGTTGAAGCGTGTATAAGCCCAGTCTCCCTAGCTATGGCGTCATAAATGTTTATCAAGTTTTCATACATGTAACGAGGAGCCACAGCCGATAATGATGCGACGAGATAAAATCCCTTAAAGCCAATCCCACTAGGTCTAAACTCTTCAAGGGCAAATCGCGTCAGTTCCTTGATTACTCTCCACGCGTTCTGATCGCTCTTCCCTATTACACCGTCCTTCATCGGGTAGATCAGTCTTGATGAGAGGTCTGCACCACTCTCAAGGAAATATGCTACCTCTTTACCTACCACCAAGTCTTTTTCAACGCCGAGAATTTTAGAGACCATTGATCTCTCGGGAAAGTATCCACGGTTCTCGATGATTGCTGGTCTCTCACCTAGCGTAATTGGGCCATACTTGTAGTCACTAGTGCCATAGTCGCTCCCAAACACAAACCTACGCTTATAATCCTCCTCAAACAATCCAACTAGAGATTCGAGAATCCGCAATTAATAAGTTAAGTCCTCTCAGAAAGTAAGTCAACCCACGGATTTTCTTCGAGAAAGGAGGGCAAATCGCCAGTTTTCCGCCTCTTAACTTTTGTCCCCTCTCTTTTAGGATAAGTTTCCATTTTAACTGTGTGCTGAGCCATATTTTTTGATAAGGCGCTATTTTCATGGCTTATCTTTTCATAGACTAGGCGCTCGATATTTTCTAGTCTTCTATTCAATTCGTCTACAATGCTTAGAGTATTAATTGATTCCTCAACTCGCTCTAAGCGTGATGCTAAAGAGCTAATCATGGCCTCTATTTTTTCAAGCTCACCGATGCTGGATTTGGCCTCTCCTAATTGGACTGCTCTGCCGCCTACAAGCTCAGTTATCTTCTGATCACTATAGACTATGAGCCCTATTTTATGAAGCCTAAAAGCGTGGTCGCCGATCCGCGATAACAAATGTATAGGCAATGCCACGTATGCGATCTTCCCCATCGCAGCATCAAACGCTGATTGGATTACTATTGATAGTAGATCACCCCCGCTAGCCTCTTCATCGACGATGCGTACAATTGCTTCTAGTCCTTCATTGCTGAATCTAACGGTATTTTCCGAGAAGTCCTTCTCTAGAATATTGTATCCCTGCTCAGCTATGTAGTTCGCAATCCTGTCTAACGTTTCTTTTCTTGTAATGTGCAACTACGGCTGAAAATACTGTAGGCCCAGGCATAAATAATCTTTATCTCTTAGTTGGCTCACTAATTTATTAGGATCTTTCTAGGTCTTTCTTTTATGATATCTTTTGAAGTGATAGGCTACGTGAGAGTAAATTATCCCGATGATTATGTCAAAGAACACTCCGGCGAAGTCGAGGGCATTGTTGAGGTTTTACCCAAATTCGTCGAAGGACTTGATGGAATAGAGGAGTATTCACACATTCTACTAATTTCTTATCTACATAAACAGACTGATAGAGATGTATTAAAGGTTAGGCCTAGGAGACTTTTAAGACTAGGATTGAAGCTTGAAGAGCTACCGATTGTGGGAGTATTTGCAACAGACTCGCCTACACGTCCAAATCCGATAGGATTGACGCTAGTTAGGCTAATCAAGAGAAGCAACAATATACTCCACGTATGGGGATTAGACCTATTCAACGAGACGCCAATAATAGATATTAAGCCATACTCAAGTAGTTATAGAGCGAGTGATTACAAAGTACCACTCTGGGTGTCAATGCATGACGAGCGAAAACCAATATAAAGAGGAAAATTACCGCCTAACTATTAAAAAGATGCCCAGCAATACGATTACTGCACCTATAACAAACGGAGGCGCAGGAACTTCATTAAAGATAAAATAGGCCAGTATTGTGGCCACGACCGGTTCAAGGAGGGCCAGCACAGATGTCTGATAGGGTCTAAGAGCTTTCATCGATGAAAAATGAAGTGTATGTCCAATCGCCGTCGGGAATATTGCTAAGCCAACTAGAGGTGCCCACTGATTCTGTGTTGGGAATTTAAAACCACCTATCATCAAGGAGAGTATCATTAAGACTAGGCATCCTACAAAATAGATGGGCGTCATTGCTGAGATTATATCGATCTTTTCTCTGATTGGCTTGCCTATTATCAGGTAAGCAGCCCATAAAGCTGCGGCTGTCAATGCCATCAAATCTCCAATTATGCTGGATGATGAAAAACTAATTTCTGCCATTGAGATTAGAAATATACCGCTCATGCAGAGTAATAAGCCGAGTAACTTAGTTATTGGCGGCATCTCTTTACTCCATGTCCAATAGATAATCAGGGTAATTGCGGGCGTAGTGTTGACTAGTACGGTTGCATTAATTACGGTCGTAATCTTGACTGAAGATATGAACGTAGCGAAGTGTAGTCCTAAGAGCAGTCCTAAAATGCTTAATTTCCAAAATGAGGCACCCCGGCTAAAATAGGTCATTCTTTGTTTTAAAATAGGCTTAATAATCAATAATAAGCATAAGGCTAGCAAAAGTCTGTAGAAACCTATTGTGAATGCATCGAGTCCGGCTACAAATCTAATAAAAATTGCCGAAGTGCCGAAAAAGAATCCAGCAATAATTCCATGGACTAAACTCGTCTTTTCCCGCCATCGAGTTTCAAGAATCCTCCACTTCAATACGGATATGCATTTCCTCGGTTGCCAATAAACTAAATTTCAATCTTAGCATGACGTATTATCTCTAGTGAGCACGCATTATGCCTTGTGCAGAAGTCTTCACACTTCTCAGCCCAGTACCGCTCTTCATATTTATGACCACATGCTTCACAAACATAATATTTTTCATCATCTACTGATAGAACCTTGACCACTAGCCGCACCTCATAGAAAATATATACTTGGTGGCTTAATAATTTTTAAAGTCGACGTAAAACTGAGGAGATCCAACTTC
>CAYTRT010000053.1:0-4517 GCA_964440295.1 uncultured Nitrososphaeria archaeon | reverse complement strand
CTCTATCCTCGCTGTAAGTTGAAATGATGGTATGTTGTTTGCTGAGGCTGTCAGCCTCTGCAACGCCTTTCTCAGCCAACCATTATAAATCTTCTTCTTTCCACGAATCGGCTTAAACAGTCCTACTAAATTCTTCGCCTTCTCATTACGATACCGTATCTAGATCTAGTCAAATATATTATGTAGTGGGCGCAACCAAATAGTAGATTAGGTATTCATGGATACCACAAGCCAAAGTGGACAATTCTACAGACACGTAGTATACAACGAAAAGCGGTGGTCTATCCTCAGAAATAAAAGGGAGATCGCGAAGAAGGTAATGGCACCACTATGCATACATGGATACAACCCAATAATTTATGGAAGCATAGCTAGGGGAGACGTGGATGAGGACAGCGACGTCGACGTCTTCATAGAGCAGGTCGTGAATCCAGCTCTTCTCGAGACAATCGTCGAGAAGAGCCTTGGAGGATGGATAAAGAGGACGGTCGTTCAGGCAACGCCTGGATACGTAGTCAAGGGCTACATATTTATTGATGAATTAGTCTCGATCTCTTTCCCGCTCATAGAGATGCTTCCTAACGAGGCTGAATTCTACTCAATAGCTGGTAAACTAAGCTACAGCGATGTCTTGGAGAACAAGAGGCGTGGCGGTATGAACAAGTCGATGATGATTATAATTCCAGTCGAGGACGGACACATGGAGTTTCCAGCAAGGCAGGACCCAGACCTAGCAGCCAAGCTAATAGGCGTCGACCCAAAAGCACTAAGGGAAAGACTACACGTGCTTGAGAAGAGGAAAGAGCATGGAAGAACGGGAACCTACATAGAGGTCGAGCTCGACGAAGGATCAACATTCCCACAGGTATTGAAAGCAATAATTAATGAAAATCCCATCCTTAGGAGAAGGATAAATAAATGAAGGTGCTGAGCATCGATAAGCTGAAGCGGAGAATCAAGCTCATCCCAGAGACAAGCATAGACCTCCTCAACGTCTACAGATTGGTCGAGCCGGGAGACACAGTATACTCAGAGACAACTAGGGAAGTGAAGAAGGAGAGAGCGTACGGCGAGGTTGACAGCGAACGTGTAAAGATCAAGATAGGCATCGAGGTGAGTAAAAAGACGGCAGACCCACTGATGAAGCGCATATCGCTGCTAGGTATAGTCAAATACGTTGACAGGGAGCTAGACATCATAAAAAAGCACCACACAATTCATTTAGAACCTGAAAAACCAGTAGAGATCGAGAGTAGGGATAGATTTCCATTTCTACTATCGCTCGCAAAGACGGCGGCCACAAAAATTACGCATGAAATACTCTGCATATCGATAGATGATGAAAAATTCGCCGTCATTCATATCTCTAATGCAGGCGCCAAGATACTTAGAACGAGGGACCTAACGCCGCCAGTGAAGACCCTAACACAGTATCAGGAGGACGATAGCTTTCGCAGAAACGTCGAAGAAGTAATCAAGATAGTCGAAGAAGAACTTGAACCAAGACGAAAAATAGAGGTGATCCTGCTCGGCCCATCAGTGATGATTGAGAGGTTTTCAAAGGAGATCAAGGCTAGAAAGCCGGAGCTCGGAAGATTGATAAAACGCCACATCAGTGCCTCGAGCGGAGGAATAGAAGGATTCCTAGAGGCGATGAGGACGGGCGCGATCGGCAGAAATCTCAAGCCGCTAGAAGACGCCTTCATAGTTGAAGACGCTATAAGACAGGCATCAAAGAACCCAGAATTAGCAAAGATGGGGGTAGAAGAAGTTTATAAAGCAATAAGCAGCGGCAAGAGAGGTATCGTCTTAGTGACAGAGAACTATTTGTGGTCATCACTAGAAGACTCGAGAATACAATTAATCCTATCAGAGGCTGAGAAGGGAAGAATAGAGCTAAGAACAATACTCTCCGGCACCGAGGCTGCAGAAAAAGTTGACTCGCTTGGTGGAATTGTGATGATAAACAAATAATTATGATGATTCAGGAGTCTGTTGTGTCCTTAGTTTATCCATCGTCAATACGTGTATATTCGGCTTCAGTGAAAGGTTCTCACCGAGCCTAGCACCGATGAGGAATACGTCCTCGTCTTTTGTGGCCGCGATGTCTATCAATCTCTGAGTGATGACGCCGTCAAACACGACGTACTTAAATTGATTTGTCTCGGAGAGTTTTTGAGCCAGCTCACTTACAGGCGCCCTGAAGAGTTCGTTTAGATCCTTGTCTAGTACTATGCCCATCAAGTTACCCTCAACCTCTCCAATCAAGGGCTCTATCTTTGTCAGCACTTCTCCTAAGAGTTGTTTACTCTCGACTGTGGGGGTGACTGTTATCTTCGCCCTCCTAAGCGCCTCCTCAAGCGGCACAGCAGCCTCTAACGCCTCTTCTATCTCTCTCGCCGTGAGTTCCTCAACTTCTTTGCCATAAGGCGCCCTGGCAACTAAGTCGACCTTAAAGTTCTGGCTGAGCTCCCTTAGAATCATGTCGCCTCCTCTATCGCCGTCAAGAAACGCGATGACCTTGCTTTTCTTGCTTAGGATCTTTTGCAAGGAGGCTGGAACCTTTACTCCACCTACTGCTATGACGTTTTTATATCCATACCTCATGAGATTTATGACGTCTGCCCTGCCCTCTGTCAGGATTACTTCATCAGCGGTCTCCGCGTCTGGCCCGGCTGGCAGCTTGTCAGGCCCTAGCTCAACGAGCTTAGCCTTAAGCACTGATTCCTCGAGCTCCTTAATGACTTCTGTCTCCATCGGCATCTTCTGCTTCTCCCACTCGTAGAGAATTGCTCGAGCTCTCTCGACGATCTTTTTCCTTTTCTCTGCCCTCACGTCCTCTATCTTCTCAATCGTAACCTTCGCTGAATATGGCCCAACTTTATCAAGGCTCTCCACCATCGCGGCTATGAGCGCGGTGTAGAATCTATCCATGCTGCTCGGGATTATTATTTTTCCTATGGTTTTTCCGCCCTGAGAATGTACCTGGACCTCGATCCTGCCTATCCTGCCTGTCTTCTGAAGCTCTCTCAGATCCAAGTCGGAGCTAAATATGCCCTCGGTCTGTCCGAAGGTCGCTCCAATAACGTCGTTCTTATCCACAACGCCGTCGATCTCAATTCTAGCCTCTATTATGTACTTGGTCGATAATGACTGGGTACTCAAATCTTTCACCTATAAGTTTTGGTCTCCTCTCAAATTCCATTTCTAAGAGCAGTTTAAATACTTATTCATAACCCCTACGATGACATTATTGCGACGCGGTCATTGCTCTCCGCTTAAGTAATCTTCAAGTGGACTAATGATCTCAGGCTCGCCAGAATCTTTTACTACTATGTTTTCCTCTAGGTGGAATGTCCCGTAATCTGTGACGATTCCAGGCTCTATCGTCAGAACCATTCCTGGCTCTATTATCGTGTCATCATAAATTCCGATGTGGGGCGGCTCAGTCACTAATAGCCCAACACCGTGGCCAATCCTTCCATGCTCGAACGAAATGCTCAGTCCTGCATTCTTTAACCAATTGTTACAGAACTTCACTATTTCAGAGCACTTTATGCCTGGCCTTATGATTGATATGCAGTCCCTCGTAAGTTGTTTCACTAATCTATACATCTTTCTCTGTCTCTCGCTGAGTCTTCCCAGAATGAAAATTCTTGAAAAGTCGCAGTTATATCCTCTATACACTGCTCCAGAATCAATCCATATGAGATCGCCACTCCGAAGCTTCCTATCAGTCGGGGGTCTCGTCATTAGTGCTAACGTATGAGGAGATACATCTCTCTCTGCCCGATGATCACTAAAGTCGTTGGCGACATTGAGGACTAGAAATGATGGGCGCTCGCCGCCAAATCTACATATGGCTGACTTGATTGATGATGCTACCTCATGCTCACTCATCCCAGGCTCGAGTTTCTCAAATGTCTCCCTATATGCCCTGCCAAGGATCTCGCAGGCCATTCTAATGCTCTCTATTTCCTCCTGATCCTTCTTCATCCTAACTTTCCATATAACACTAGAACCGTCCACAAATTCATTTTTAAGACTCTTCTCTATTTTCCTAAATGCGTTGTAGGGCATGTTGATCCTCTGCTCATATCCTAGCTCCGAGGCTATTCTTCCATCAATTACGCCTGCGTCTCTAAACATCTGAGTAATGGAGTCTATTGGTGCAGCATTCATCTCTGAATAGCCCCTCACGTCTCTTATCCATGATGATAGCCTCGCATGTGTAACATGGTTCTCATGGACCAGAAGTATCGGATCAGAATCTCTCGGAAGGAGCAAGAACGAAGGCCTAGTATAGCTCACACCTGGAGAAAAGAATCTAACACCTGAGAAATAAAATACGTTCTCCTCACTCGTTAAGAATAGACCATCTATCCCGCCTTCCTCCATTAGGTCCTTGACTCTTTTGAAACGCTCAATGTATACTGAGGCTGGAAATTCAATTAATGAATCAAGTCTCAATCATAATCACAATTCAGCATAGTCTTCATCCTTTTATAAAGCTATCA
>CAYTRT010000052.1:0-4677 GCA_964440295.1 uncultured Nitrososphaeria archaeon | reverse complement strand
TAATGCGTCTCTTATCTCGGTGGACGAGAAGGGCCTACCGTTGTATTTCAGTATGTAATTAGTCGGCTTGATGCCTGTAGTCATTGTTAGTAGCATGCCCATCTGGCCGCTGTAGTTCTGCTCTACGTCCACGATTCGCTCAGCGTTCCTGAGCCTTTCCACCACTACTCGTCCTGGGAAGGGGTGAAGCATCCTGACCTGCAGAAATCCGATCCTATAGCCGTCTCCAAGTAGGTCGAGCGCGTCGATTATCGGGCCCTTAGTGGAGCCCCAGCTGATCAGCCAGACGTCAGGTGAGTCATCACCATATGTTGAGACCTTCTCACTTATGGGAATAGTCTCCTCTATGAGCTTAAGCTTGCTCATCCTCTTCTCCATCATTCTAGTCCTATTGACAGGGTCTTCATCGATGTGCCCATACTCGTCATGCTCGTCGCCAGTGTTCCAGAAGATAGTTCCCCTGTTTCCAAGCAGCGCTCTCGGCGATATTCCCCCCTCAGTAAACTCGAATCTCTTGTAGCGCTCTCCAGGCGCAACCTCATTCACTATTTCCCCCCTCTCAATTACTACGCCTCCTATCTCTGAGAGCCTGATCGTCTGTGTGGCGTTTGCTATCGCCTTATCTAGCAGGTGTATGACTGG
This sequence comes from uncultured Nitrososphaeria archaeon, assembly GCA_964440295.1. Lineage (GTDB taxonomy): Archaea > Thermoproteota > Nitrososphaeria_A > Caldarchaeales > Calditenuaceae > CALIKS01. The sequence goes on along the minus strand of CAYTRT010000052.1, from coordinate 4,035 downwards.
GACTTGGTACTTCTCGGCGTAGTTGAATGCCTTTACAGTGTCGTAGAATGCCTCGAGTATGTCGCCGGATGCAATCACGATTCTCGGGAACTCTCCGTGCCCAGCAAAGACTGAGAATAGTAGGTCGCCCTGCTCGTGTCGAGTCGGCAGGCCCGTGCTGGGCCCAGCCCTCTGGTAATGCGTCACCACTACTGGCACCTCGTTCATCCCAGCCCAGCCTAGGCCCTCAGCCATAAGTGAGAAACCTGGCCCCGAGGTCGCTGTGGCCGCCCTGACCCCGGTTAGCGATGCACCCACCGCCATGTTGATCGCAGCTATCTCGTCTTCAGTCTGGATGACCACAATATTTCCCTTGTCAGTCAATGTCTTTGTCTCGGCCACGGGCGGATAGTCAAGCTCGGAGGAGCTGTCAACCCTGAACGTCATTTTGTCCTCGAGGTATACACTCTCATCTGCGGCGGGCGTTATTGGGTAGTATGTTTGGAACCTGCATCCGGCGTAGATCTTCGCTATCCCGACCATGCTCGTACCACTGATCAGCATTACTTCATCGCTCTTAGGACGGTTGGGCAGGCTGTAAGCGAAGTCATCGCTGAAGTTTGACCTGACGTAGTCGTAGACAACCTCGCATGCCTTAATGTTCATATCCACTACCTTCTTCTTCGCCCTGAATGAGTAGTTGAGACCCTTGTAGAGATGGCTGGGATCTGCCTTGAGAATTGCGAAGGAGGCAGCCACGGCCATCGTGTTTACCATCCTGACCAACGCGCTTAGCTGTGTCTGACCAATTATCTCACCAGTCTTTCGCAGGAGGTCCATGTATGGGATTGGGAAAAGCCTAACGCCCCTCGACTCAGCGAGCTTCAGAAGGTCCTTTAAAGTGTCTCCCATACCGTTCTCCTCGAGCTCATTGGTGATTTCTTTAACAATTCTCTGCTCTATAGTGGGAATGTTCTTCAGCCGTTCACCCTCTAGGTCCTTGTCATAAATGATTCCACCGCCTGGAACAACCTCTGACGCGTGTCTAAAAACAGTCTCTGCGTCAAATGACGCTAGCAGATGCACATCGTCTATGATGCTGTTTACTGGGTTGTCAGAGGCCAGTACGCTAAAGTAGCTATGCCTACCTTTGATGTTGGAATAATACTCCCTCTTGCCATAGACATAGTAGCCCGCAGAGGCTAAAGCATAAGCATAAACATTTGCAGACGAGTCTACGCCTGTTCCCTGAGCACCACCAATCATCCAGCTGAACAAAAATTTTCTATTCCTAACTAATCCCATAACGATATATCTAATCCCGATCCCGCTATTTAAGTATCCTTTAACTAAACAAAAATATCTTTATTCGATCTTTATGCTCTTCGCAGGCTTCTCGGCCTTCTTTTTCTTGAGTATCACTTCGAGGACGCCGTTTCTGTAGGATGCCTTTGCGGAGTCTGGGTCTACCTCTTCAGGCAGGTCTATCTCCTTGTAATATTTTCTCTGCTCGGTGTCCACCTTAATCCTCAGCCTGTTGTCCACTACTGATAGGTTTATGTCTTCCTTACTGACGCCGGGTATCTCTGCAACCACTCTTATCTGTTCCTCCTCGTTGAGGACGTCTACGAGTGGTTCACGCTCAGTCCTTACCTCGACGATCTCTCCCCTCCTGCCCGGCTTGAAGTTCCCGAACTCCCTCACGATTGGCTTTCCGTCTGGACCGATAGTTATGGAGTAGCCCCAGACCAGTGGGCCTACTTCGCGTCTAATCCCTGTGGGCGTCCTTATCTCTCTGATAAGCTCCCTAGGAATGTTTTTCTCAATGAATCTCATCTCTTCTTCAAACCATCTCTCCATCTCTCGGATCATATCTTCGAAGTAGTCCGTGAAGAATGGAAATCTGCGCCTCCTAAACCATCTATCTATTGGGTACTCATCACCCATATACAGCACCAAACTATAGTTGTTCCTCTCCAGATATAAATATTTCATTTTGATTAATTTTCAGGAGATTTGCAAGAATTCGTAAATCCATAAATCGTTGGTGCTTATAACTATTGGTTGGATAGCGTAGCGGCTCGATTAGGACTTGGGGACGGTGCCTAGACTCGATGAGGAAGTATCAGATCGAGGAGAGATATGACCTGTGGAGACTGGCGACCTTTATCCCAAACCAGGACCTACCCATTCATAGGTGGTTCTACTTCAAGGAGGGCTTCTCGCGTGACTTGGTCGAGATGCTCTGCAAAGAGCTTGGAGTAAATAGGAACAGCGTTGTTCTAGACCCCTTCGTTGGTTCTGGAACGACAACCCTCACATGCATGGAGCTCGGAACAAGATCAATCGGCATCGACGCCTCGCCTCTAGCAGTGTTAGTCGCTGCCGCGAAGACTAGGATATACTCGACCTCGGAGCTGTCTGAGTCCTTGAAAAGATTGCTTGATAACCCCTGCCGTGATGTTTCAGGCATAGATAATCTTTCTCCACTCGCCCGTCGTGCCTTCCCACCTGATACTCTCAAGCAAGTCATATCTCTTAAAAATTGTATAAGACTTCTGGAGAACCCTGACCATAGATTGTTCTTCACTCTCTGCTTGATGAACGCCGCGATGAAGGCCTCATACGTCATGAAGGATGGCTCAGTCATCAAGATAGTTAAGCGTCCCGTGCCTAGGTTGTTATCGCTATTCAATAGGTTTGCGAACGAGATGATCAGCGACGTGAGTAGAGTTAGATTCAGTGTTGGGCCATCTGACATTTATCTAGGAGACGCCCGGAGGCTGGAGATGATTCCAGATGAGTCCATTGACGCTGTGATAACGTCTCCGCCATACCTCAACAAGATTGAGTACACGAAGGTCTACGAGGTTGAGCTTGAGCTATTCGTGACTGGACACTCTCCCGACATGGTTAGGTCATACATCGGCATGACGCCTCACGAGAGGGCGAGCCTAATGATTGATGCCGGAGATTTGCCAGACTCGGCAGTCGCCTATCTAAAAGACATGGAGGCATCGCTATTAGAGATGCACAGGGTACTTAAGCATGAAGGACGAGCAGCAATAGTCGTCGCTGGAGGTGTCTATCCAGACAGAGTAGTGGAGACCGATTTACTAATCTCTGAGATCGCTGAAGCGATAGGATTCAGGGTGGATAAAATACGAGCGATAAACAGGAGAGTCGCAACCACAGGCAGGATAAGGAGAATAGGAGAGTCGAGAGAGAGCATAGTTTACCTGACTAAGAAATAACTCCACGCATAAAGAGTGATTATGGTGAAACGAGGATCGAGATACAAATACCAGAGGAAATCGCCAATAAGCTCAGAAAAATATAAACCAACAAGCACAACAAAACAAAAATAATTGTTTAATTTTGCTACAATATAATAACAACAAAGATTCAACAATGTCTAATCAAGAGGTGCATTTGATATATTGGTTGGGTATCCGTATATTGTTGTTTGTCCTCTTCCCCTGAATACTACCTCGTTACCCCACAAGTCTAACTGTATAGGAATCCTGATGTGTTTGTAATCCTATTAGGTGCTTTATCTTTGACTTCTCCTTCTCAACAACTCCTATCTCCTTCTCTAGTCCATCTATGTTTGATAGTGTGCAGTGTATCTTTAGGGAGAATCAATCCCTTAGAAGTCTTTATATATTTTCTCTCGGTATGTTCCTTGGAGACGGGGCAGGTCAAGAGATTCCATCGACCCGCGAGGCCATACGAGGTCTAGACGGATGGCGAGGAGGTACCTGCCGCGGGATATTCGAATAAAGTTGTGCAATGATGTTGTTGCTCTTCGGAGTGATGGGCTGACGTATGGTAGGATAGTCGAGGAGGTCTGGCGAAGATACGGAATCAGGATCTCCAAGCCTCATATAAGCTGTTGGGTGCGTGGGATGCATAGCCCATACAACGGTAGGAGGATACCTTCCTTACAACTGTTGAGGCCTTCTGAGGAGCTTGCATACGTGATCGGCGTAGTCCTTGGTGACGGATACGCTTATAGGAGAAGGCGCGCTATCAAAGGTTACAGAGGCATCACCG
>CAYTRT010000051.1:0-4819 GCA_964440295.1 uncultured Nitrososphaeria archaeon | reverse complement strand
CCTCGTTGTGGGCTTTATATCGTACTATTTCTTGGCGATTCCTCCTCTTTCTGGAGCGGTCATCTCGTATAGAGTTTGAATGAGTCTTCGGTAGGAGTCTGTCATCTGGACACTCCGCCTACTCATCATTCTCTCAGCCGTAGCAATCTCCGACCAGAGCTCCAAGACGTATAGCCCGCCGTCTGGAGAGACGCCGACGAAGGGGGGCAAGTCCTGAGAGACTATGCCCATACTCATCGTGAAGCATCCCAGCTTCCTGCCACACATGATGGACGTCCCGACCGAGGTCCTCGCGTGGTCTCCTATCAGCTGTCCGAGAAACTGCCGGCCAGAAGAAACCCTTCCAGAGTCGGTGTTTACCCTCACCTCACCATACGTGTTCTTCAGGTTTGAGCCAACGGTCCCAGCAGCTATGTTTACCCACTCGCCTATCAGGGAGTGCCCAATGTATCCTAAATGTCTCTTGTTCGAGTATCCCAATATTATTGTGTGCTCGATCTCGCCGGAGAGTTTACAGACTGGGCCAGTGAACACTTCTGGGCCGACGCGGCCGCCCAAGACTTCTGAACCCCTTCCTATGCGGCTTGGACCTATTATTATCGAGCCTGACGAAACCCTGCACCCCTCCTCGATGATGATCGGCCCTCCACGGACATCGAGCACGGTGAACGGCTCGATCACGACGTTCTCAGAGATGTAGAGCTCCGAGGACTCACCCATTACGGCTACCCTAGGATCGATCGGCGGCCCAGACTCTCTAGGCGGCCTCTGAGGCTCGCCTGCGTCCAGCAGCTCCCATGGATAGCTATAGAGATGGCTACCGTCGATAACGTAGCCATCAACCCTAGAAGCGAGCTCGTTCAAGATTGATGTGAGGGTCTGGGGATCATGGGCGTCCTCCAGTCTGGCTCCCCTAACTCTCGCAGCCATTATCCTTCCATTATTAAGCAGGACGAACTCTCTCCCCTCTGACTTCTTCAACAGCTTATCGACTATTGAGAGCTCTCTAACCAGCGCGTTTATTACTAGTGCCTCGTCGTCTCTCGGTGGAGGCTTGTTGAACTCCATCCCTAGGTGTCTCTCCTCCTCGATCTCTACTAGGTAGTCCCTCACGTATCCAGTCAGGCCGTCGTGCCTAATCGTCCCGACCAGCTGGTCAATCAGCCTGCCCTCCCTATTCATCAGGTCGAAGCAGGGCCTAGTGTAGCTGAGGGGCTTGAAGTTCCTCCAAGACTCGTCCTCGAGGATTATCAGCTGCAATCACAGCTCACCCCTATGCCTCTCTATCTTAGCCAATGCTCGATATATGTCCATAACGTCCTCCTCCGAGCCTAGGAGCACGTAGTGAGGAAGCCAGAAGACGCCCCTCGCAGCAGCCTCAGCATTCCTCAACGAGTCAACACTCCTAGAACGAGTCTTCTCTAGATATCTTACGATGGGTGCGTGGAGGTGGAGCGGGACGGTGTATCCAGGAGATGAGGGGATTCCCTCGGCCCTCAACGCATCTACTATCCTTCGCTTATCGATGTCTCCGAAGACGTCCCTCCTGACCCTGATGGGGACGAGGAAGTGGTTCACCCTAGTCGCATCCTTGGGCGGGCGTATCAACTCGAAGCCCTCAAGCTCCCTGAACAGCCCCGAGAGCAACTCGTAGTTAGCCTGCCTCCTCTCTATCTGCTGGTCGAGCCTCCTCAGCTGGGCGATGAGCACCGCGGCCTGAAACTCAGTCATGCGGTAATTATAGCCAAGCACGTCGTGCTGGTACCAGTCCCCGCCCCTCGTTCTGCCGACGTTTATCAAGGACCAACATCTCTCTGAGAGCTCCTCGATGTTTGTCGTGATGGCGCCTCCCTCGCCGCTCGTCATGACCTTGCTTGACTGGAAGCTGAAGCATCCCAGCTCTCCCAGTCCTCCGACCCGCCTTCCCCTCCACTCGGAGCCATGAGCCTGAGCCGCGTCCTCCACGACATAAAGCCCATGCCTCCTAGCAATTCTGCAGATACTGTCCATGTCCGCCGGAATACCAGCTATATGGACCGGGAGTATAGCCTTCGTCCTATTAGTTATGTTCTCCTCGACGCTCCCGGGTGCGATGTTCAATCCATCCTCCTCGATGTCTGCGAAGACTGGAACCGCGCCCAGCTCGATCGCCGCGGTCGCGGTGGCGATGAAGGTGTATGGAGTAGTTATGACCTCGTCGCCGGGCTCGACGCCCACTGCCTGGAGTGCGACCTTAATCGCGACCGACCCATTCATGCATGCGACTCCATACCTGCATCCCTGATAGGAGGCGAAGAGCGAGGCGAACTCCTCGACCTTCTTTCCGCCTATCCCCCATTTACCAGACCTCAGGGCCTCGAGTAGGAGAGCCTCCTCCTCTGCCGACCATGCGGGCCACTGGGGATAAGGCCTGCTCCTAACCCTCTCACCGCCCCTTATCGCTAACATTCTGCCATGATTATTGATTAATCGCTCTCTAAATGGTTTGCTCTGCTCCCCTGCCTCTAAACACTACCTCGACGAACCTCGAGGATATTCTGAGAGGAGTGAAGGGCCTGCCGACGCCGTCGTAGAACTTCGTGAAGAACTCGTAGAGATGAAGCCTAAGCGCTTGGATAAAAGCGAGTATTCCCTCAAGCCCCAGCACGCCAATGTTGCCGATTATAAGTATTGGGATGGAGGCCGGTCCCAGACCGTTCCACGCGGCGTTGATCAGCATCATCAACGAGACATGAATTATTAGGAGTATCGAGACCCTGAGATAGCTAAGCGAGTTAGACATGAAGTGAATGATGTTCTCCAAGACTTCTAGGAGCCCGCCGCCTATCGCTGAGATGACTGAGACCCGCGGACCCAGACCCGCAAGCCCAGCCACTAGCTTGCCCAGCAATAAGACAAAGATGCATGAGACGACGCCGTAGAGCCCTACCACGCCAACTTGGCTCGAGGGGAGACCAATCACAGGTGCGGGCGAGCTGCTCGTGAACAGTGCCTCGAAGCTGCCGGCACCGATGAAGCCTAGGGCGAAGAGCAGTCCAAAGGCATACATGAGGAGTGAGGTGAGCTTTGAGAAGATCGCCTCCGCGTACTCGCCCAGCCTGAGGAGCTTCAGGGCTCCAAGGAAAATCCCTAGGGATACGTGGACAAAGCCTAGGAGTGGCGCGATGGTGAAGAGCTTAAGCACGCCGTCCCTGCTGAGGGAGGCCGTCTCTCCGTGATGCTCGAGAAGCTCGATCACTGGCTTGATGCCTGTGACTTCTGAGAGCTTGAAGCCGAATGCCTCCTGTATCAGGAAGCCGCAGATCGCCGAAGATACTCCGAGGAAGAGTAGGAGCTTCCCCCAGCTGCGGAGGTTGCCCTTCGCGCGGAGATAGATCGCGAGCCCCAGCGCCGCGAGCACTAGCCCCTGCCCTAGGTCTGCTGCCATTATGCCATAGAAGACCGCCAGGAAGACTGAGACGAACGGCGTCGGATCGACCTCGAAGTATCCAGGCGTCCCCTGCATCTCCGTTATCGGTCTATATGCCTCGAAGTACCAGTTATGACGGAGAAGCGTCGGCGGGCTTTCATGTGACCTGTGACTCTCGGTGTGCTGATGCTCGACCTCTGAAAACTCCACGTATGCTATTCTGCCGACGCATTTGAGGAGCTCCTCCCTCTTCGTGCTTGGAATGTATCCAACGATCACGGCGGCCCTCCTGTAGGTCCCCCTCATCTTGTCCAAACTCTCCCTCAGCGATGACGCTGCCTCTCTGAGGGCGTATATGCGCTGGCCATCCTTCGTGGCCAGGTCCGTTAGCATTCTCCGCAGGGTTTCCTTCCTATTCTTCAGCTCGGCTATCTTTTTCTCAATACTGCTCAGGGCCTCTGACGGTGCACCGGCAAGCTCCTCCGGCTTCTCGACCCTCTTCATGTTGAAGCTCTTAGCGACGCGGTCTATCTTCTCAGCGTTCTCAGGCCTACTCACGACTAGTAACACAGCGTAGTTCCTATCTATGGGCACGTGCATAACGAAGGCATAGCTTAGCGTCTTTCTAATCTCTGAGACGTCCCTGAGAGAAGTTGTATAGACAGCGACGTAAAAATGCCTAATCTTTTCAAGCAGTGAGTAATCTACGCCTGCACGTATAATCATCCTGAGCGTCGAGGCTTCCCTCTCAGCGTCCTGCAACGCCTTCTCAAGCTCCTCTAGTTCTCGTTGGGCTGACCTTACTAGGCCGACGACCTTCTTAGCATCTTCCTCCAGCCTCGTGAAGAGCTCGACCACTCCGCTTACGGTGAGCGTCTGTCTCTCTATCTTTTCGCCTCGGAGCAAGATGTCTATGACTCCCTGATCCACCGAGATATTGAGGTCCCTGACGACGGACTCGAGGTCGTTATAGAGATTCCTTGCACGTTGATAGAGCTCCTCGATGATCTCCAGCCTCTTGACGCTTTCCTGACTCTCGACGTGAAACTCGCCGAACTGGTAGAGACTCTCAAGCAGGTCGTTGACCCTAGACCTCGGACAGACCACGACTGTCTTGAGCAGCCTCACGATGGCCATCCAGTTTTCCGCCCAGTACGAAAAATATTAGCCTCGACTCTGTTAATATATCCTTCCAACGGTGAGAAAAGACTAAAAACAAGTCGGTTTAAATTAATCAATGTCTGGGCCCGTAGCTCAGTCGGTAGAGCGGCGGGCTGTTAACCCGTAGGTCGCCGGTTCGAGTCCGGCCGGGCCCGATATTTTGTTATTAGTTGTGAAAAGTTGGGGGGAGGGGGTTTAGGTCTTCTATCGACTCGGTTGATGTAGTTTTCTAGCCGTACCTGTTTCTTC
>CAYTRT010000050.1:0-5083 GCA_964440295.1 uncultured Nitrososphaeria archaeon | reverse complement strand
TCTTGTTGGCCGCAGCAGCTCCGTGGCAAGGCTCCTCAATCCTAATCCCGGCATTCATATTCATCATTACTGGTGCGGCACTGTTCATCACTTCGCGTCTCTTCTCTCAACAACCAGAGATGCCTAAGTCCAGCGTGATTGTAAAGACGAGGGAGGAGCAGAGACTTGCAGTACTGCTCTCGAAGCTCTTGACCGAGGAGGAGGCCAGGGTCGTCGAGGTCCTAGTGGAGTCAAACGGCTCGATGCTTCAGCGCGAGATTCCATACAAGACCGGGCTGAGCAAGCTGAAGGTCCACAGAATAATTACTAGGCTTGCCAGCAGGGGACTATTAACAAAGAGGAAAGATGACGGCAAGGTATTAGTGACGATGGATGAGGAATTGCTAAGATTTTTGAAAGAGGCTGGCCAATCGTTCAGAGCCGGCACCAAGTAGCCGTAGAGCCGTCGAATAAGCCACTGCTAGCCAATCATTCCTTTTTCGAGTTTTCTAGAATTTCAGTCTCAATTCCTGAGACCTCCGGTATCTGGAAAATTATTTTTAATATTCTCTACTGGTTGAAACCAGACAAGTGATGACTGAGCAGCTCTGGTTCGTAGAGGAAGTGGCTGGAAAAAAGGTGATGATTGAGTGGGTCAGCCCTGAGTCGAGGCTGCTCCTCAGCGGAAGACTCAGGAGGGAGATCGAGAAGAGGATAGCCGGGTTCGGCGGAGTCATAAAGAGGTCCCGCGAATTCTTGGCGAGAATGAATATCAACTATGGATTCGTAGATATCGTGATTGGCGTCGGCGAGGTTCGTGGACACGAGGGCAGTTTCCACCTAGTAGTTCCCTCTATGCCGTGTGAATCTGCTTGGATTGAATTTAGGAATGACTCGGCTAGTGTAGGAGGTGAACTTGTCCAAGAGACCTTGGCCGAGGTTGTAGACATAGACGAGGCAGAATGCAGAGATCAAAACCGTTATTACGAAGGACATACAGATAACGATGGTTAAGGAGAGGGAGGCAGAGACTATTTGAAGACAAGTAAGGAAAAGGCATCTGACATTGTCAGAATCACGGTGAGCATCCCGAGATCATATGCTGAGCTTATGGACATGCTTGTGGACCAGAAGTTCTATCACAGTAGGAGCGAGGTCGTTCAGACCGCGCTTAGAGAATTATTGATGAGGGAGGCAGGACTAAACGGTGAGTCAATAGTACGGCTTAGGAAGAACGCTGTGTCTATTGACTCTAAGTTTTTATCCGAATAGTTCCAATATTATCTGCCTAGTCATGAGCAGGAATAAGGTTAGGAGTAATCTTAGGGGTCTCATAGCCGTGAGCGTGACCCCCTTCAAGAAGGATTTATCACTCGACGAGGATGGAGTAAGGAGTGTTGCGAGTTTCCTAGTCGAGAATGGGCTGGACGCTATTGTGCCATGTGGATCGATGGGTGAGTGGAACTCCCTTACCGATGACGAGGTGGGTAGAATCATTGAGATAACTGTAGACGAGGTCAACGGTAGGATTCCAGTCATCGCGGGTGTTTCGAGCACTTCTAGCATTGTGGCTGCTAGGAGGGCGAGGACGGCGGAAGATATAGGCGCTGATGGACTACTAGTACTTCCCGCCTTCTACTCGAAGTATAATTTTCAGGGAATACTCCGTCACTTCGAGCTCGTCGCGTCTTCCACGGACTTAGGAATAATCATCTATAACTTTCCAGATGCCTTGGGATATGAGATACCGACGGTGGACCTTGAAGAACTTGTTGAGAGGATACCAAGTATAGTTGGCTTGAAGGACTCGACGACAGACATGGCTGAGTTCTCCTTCAGGCTGAACAGACTAGGCGATAAGATCGCGGTCCTCCTGGGAAACGAGCCCTACTGCTTCCATGGGCTCGTGGCTGGCTCTCCAGGAGCCTTCACGAGCATGGCAAACTTCAATCCACGCGTCATGAGGGTGCTTTACAAATCTATCGTTGAGGGGAGAATAGATAGTGCTAGGAGGATATATCGAGCGATGAGTAGCTACTTCGAGATGAGGCGTAGGCTTAGGAGGCCGGCTGCGCTGGTCAAGCAAGCGATGGTCTTTAGTGGCCACAAGATAGAGCCGACCGTGAGGCCTCCACAAATAGAGCTCGACGAGAAAGAAAAAGAAGCGCTCAGGAAAATCGTGGCCGACCTAGAGGAATTGAGCGTGGAATAACACTAGCATAGGACATTTCTTAATATATATCCCAAGACATAGTGTTAAAGAGAGCAGAATAGGTGCAGTAACAGTTGAGGCCCCTGAACATCCTCATCTACGGATCACTAATCATAGCCATTATCTCTACAGGCACGTGGGTCTATATGCTTTACTCGGTCGCCGAGACAAAGGTCATGGAGGCCGGGGCGCCGCTCAGGGCAGAGGCTCAAGCACCTGTAGACAACAGGGTCCTTCTTATGAATGCCTCGTCCTACGTCGCCGCAGTGGCTTGGGGAGGATTAGCAGCGGCCCTCGCCTACAAGGGAATCGTCAGGTCAGTCTGGTCAAAAAGCATGTTCGACTACTCTATCTTCAAGCTGCTAGTAAAGATGCGGGGCTCAGGCACACGGATGCGCATACTCCAAACACTCGAGAAACCCATGAATAGGCAGCAACTAGCAAACGAGCTCAGGCTCGACTGGAAAGCAGTCGACAGACACATCGAGATCCTACTAGCATACGGGCTCATAAAGGAGGTCAGCGAGGGAAACGGACGAGTAAAACACTACATACTGACAGAGGAGGGAAAACACGTATTAGAGCTTCTAGAGAAGCTGAGTCAGATTAGCTCCTCATCTTGAAAAGAGAGAAATAATAGAAAAATTATCTTCGAGACAGAAATAGTTTAATTATCGTAGTCAACCCGACAGTTCTTATAACGTTGATTTGAAACACGGCAAATCCCGCAGCCATCATTGAGGCTCCTAACAGTGCTACGTTCATGAACGACTCGAATATACCGAGACCCATCGGATAAAGCATCCTCCTCAGCATTCCTAACGTGCCAGCCATGCCCATGGCCAGCCCCATGACGACACCGCCGACGGCCATCAATAATAGATGAGCATCCGCCAGCCGCTCGTCAAGCGCTTTTCCCGTCAGGAGCGGAAACAATGCATATATTGCCGCAAAGATCGTCAACGAGAGACCAACGAGCAGCTGTATGTGTCCATGAATTCCAATAACCCACTGAGTATTGTGAAAGAATCTGTTTGACGCATAGTTCGCCTGAATTATGCCTGCCAGACCACCAATGGCATAGCCACTTATCGAGGCTAAAACGAACTTGAGAGGCGCCGAATATTTTACTGGTCTCGCTCCCCAAATCGTTGCGAGCACCGCGAAGATCGTGAGGCCCATCGTCAACAGTTCTCCCCACGTGAATATCTGTCCCTGTATTTGGAGAATGAATGGCTGCGGCGTATCGGCAAGCATATGATGATTCCAGACGAATAACGAGACGACGAGGTCTGCTAAAATAACGGTCCGAACAACCTTCTCGCCGTAAAGCTTCCTATTCAATATCAGCGGAACGATGAGATACCACGTCCCCGCGGTAAATATTAATACGTTCCCATCAGCTATCAGGTCGAGCCCCCACCAGAAGACATTCTTGTATATCAGCGGGTCAATCATGGATAGATTCTGAACCGCTCCGGGGAGAAGATAATATGCGCCCACAGACATGAGGATTATTCCCACGCCGCCTATCACGAAGGCGTTCAGAGTAGTATCAACACATCCCCTAAACACAGCAACGACAAAGACCGGATACTCAAAAGCCCTCGACGTATAATGAGGAATCTTCCTAAACCTGGCTACCAGTTTATCTATGTTGAATGCGGTGAGAATTAATTCTTTTGCGACATAGCCTGCACTTCTCGCTTTACTACTCTCACTTGCAACTCTCGGGGGGAGAAAGATCGTTGCAAACATGTTGAAGAAGAAAGCAAGGACACCTGCTAAAACTAGGGAGACGCCTGCTCCAAACGAAACGATAGCGATGGGCGACCAACCTGCGAGGTCAACGGCTACAGGGATGGGCCAGTATAGGGTATAGAGCGGAGCATAGTGAGTAAGAAATGTGGTCGTCCAAATAGTTGCAATTCCAAGTATCATGAGCCAAAAACTAGCATAGGCCGCTCGCTTGCTGTAAATGTCCTTATTCAAGACGTATGGTACTAGGAAGTAGAATGCTCCCATGACGGCCATGTATGCCCATCCATATACACCCACAAATGGATGGGCAGTCATCATGGAGTAGAAGTGCTTCTCATCAAATACATCTACAAGCAGATTCATTATTCTTAATCGCATCAATAGCCCCTCAATCCCAGCGAGGCCTAGAAAGACCAGCGCAACAACGACAAATCTCAGCGAAAGTATCTTCCTCTCCTCCTCATTCATTCTTCTTCACCTATCACCTCGATGGCATCTGAGACATACATCCAAGGATGCTTTGGCCCACTATACTCAGTGGACCTGATGTCGTATAACCCGGGCTGGTCAAATACCCAGACTATTCTATTGACGTATGGCTTAGGGACGACCTGCATCTGGAAGACCATCGTGCCATCCTTCCTAAAAACGCCGAACCCATACACCAGGTCGTAAGAAACAACGACAAACTCTACTGGAACGTTTACAGGAATCCTAATCGGCTTCTCCGGAAGATAGAACCTATACTCCCTCACCTCGATCACTATAGTCATAACTGCCTCCCTCTCATAGAGGGTATAGCGGATCGAGGGCAGGACAGGCGATAGGAACAATAGATTACCAATCACAGCGACGGAGAAGAGAAAATACAGCCACCTCTTCTCTCCTTTTCCCATTCCTCCAGGCTTCTCGTGCCCAGCGCTTTCAGGTCCCCTGTCACTCCTCCCCCTCCTAGTCAAGACATAAAACACGACCAAGAAAACCACGACTATCGAGACCACAAGGAAATAGACAGCCTCAATTACGAACTGCGGATACATCAACAAAAACAAACCAAACAAATATTAAAAAATTAAGAAAATACACAAAGCAAAAAATGCTACCAAAAAATGAGTAGAATAAAATTACAAC
>CAYTRT010000049.1:0-5124 GCA_964440295.1 uncultured Nitrososphaeria archaeon | reverse complement strand
GAAAAATATAAATATGTCCCGGCGGCAGGATTTGAACCTGCGGCCCTCCGGTCTCTGTACGCCTGGTAGGCTGAGATAGGCCACAGCCTGTTGGCTTGCCTCTACAGCCGGACGCTCTACCAGGCTGAGCTACGCCGGGACTTCCGTCATGAATAAAATATCAACTAATATTTAAAATCTATTCCAGAAAAATGATTTATCAAGGCAGTAATGACTACGTTTTTCCCGTCTTGTTTCTCTTTATCCATCCTGAGAACAGTGCGTAAGTTATCACGGCAGACAGTGTGACTACGAGGATCGTGACCGATAGTCCTACTGGGTCGGTGAGCCTCGTGAGGACACCGGTGTAGAGATATCTCGGCGACGAACTACTCCCCATTAGCAGCGTCGCTATCAGGGAGATGAGGGTTATGGCGAAGTAGTCAAGCGCGGCCAGAATGATGAAGAATACGACTATTATTACCACGACTGTGAGTGGGTTGACGTTAAGCACGCTCGACCTGTTCCTCATGCCTTTCTTTACAGAAATAGAGACGGGGCTACTACTTAATTTTTGCATTAATCCCAGCCTATCTCGGACCTTATTCCCCTAATCATGTATTCTACCGCTATGGCTGCTAAGAACACTGCCATGATCTTCGCAATGACGTCTAGGCCCGCTTTCCCCATAAAGTTGTAGATCATGCTCGTCGACCTAACTATATACCATGTTAAAAGCATGACGATTATTATGGACATGACGGCTATCAAGGGCCCGTAGGCGTTTATCGCTATCATGGTTGTCGTGATTGCACCTGGGCCGGCGAGGAGGGGGAAACCAATCGGGAAGACGCCCACACGACCCTTAGATTCCTGAAGCCACTTCTCGCCTCCCTGAATCAGTATTTGGAGAGATATTAGGAGGAGCAGTATTCCACCAGCAATCATGAAGCTATGCAGGCTGATCCCGAAGAGGAGTAATAGCTGATGGCCTGCAAATGCGAACAGCAGTAGTAGCAGCGAACCACTCATGACCGCCGTGTCAAAAATTTTTTTACGCTCGTTAGAGTCGAGTGAGCTCGTCAGCTCGACGAATATTGGAATGTTCCCGAATGGGTCTACTACGACGAAAAGCGCGACCGTTGCTCTGAGCAGCTCCTCGATGAACGACTCGATCAATCCAGAATCAATGAGCCAACGTAATACCTAATATATATCTCTGGAGCAGTGATAGAAACTAAAATACAGCCTTAGAGCACGGCTGATGGGGCCCCGGTAGCTCAGTGGCAGAGCGGCCGCCTTGTAAGCGGCAGGTCGCGGGTTCGACCCCCGCCCGGGGCTATTCGGCCGAGAGCGGCGAAGTCTACATCTTTATCTGATGGACTGTTAGGGTTATTTGAGGCGAGATGTCGAGCATCGATATTAGGGGTAGCTGGGGCGATGAGCTTAAGGGCAGGAGGATTGCCCTCTGCGTCACCTCGAGCGTGTCTTGCTACAGGGCTCCGGACATTGCTCGTTTATTGATTAGGCATGGAGCAGACGTGATCCCAGTCATGACGAGGAACGCGGCGAGGCTTATCAGCCCCGAGATAATGAGGTGGGCGACTGGTAACGATCCCATCGTAGAGATAACTGGCAGGATAGAGCACGTCGCGCTGACCGAGTCTGAGGGCAAGGTAGACCTAGTGCTGATAGCGCCGGCGACGGCAAACACGGTCGCCAAGATTGCTAGTGGAGTCGCCGACAACTCAGTCACACTTCTAGCATCTTGCGCTCTGGGCGCCGGTATACCTATAATCATCGTGCCCGCGGCACACGACACCATGCTCTTTAACCCACTGTTTACACGCTCGGTCAGGATGCTCAGGGACGCGGGCATAAAGATCGTTGAGCCAGTGATGGAGGAGAGGAAGGCGAAGCTCCGTCCACCCGAGGAGATTCTAGAAGTCGTGATTGAGACTCTGATGCCCAAGCCCCTGCAAGGCAGGAGATTCATCGTAACCGCCGGCCCGACTAGGGAGAGCATAGACGATGTCAGATTCATAACAAACGCCAGCTCGGGGAAGATGGGGATCGAGATAGCGAGGCATCTGAAGAGGCTGGGAGCTGAAGTCACTCTCATACATGGTCCGACAGGCGAGAAGATTCCCCGAGGTGTAAATGCGATAAGTATTACCTCTGCTGACGAGATGGTCTCTAAGCTGTTAGAGGAGGCTCAGAGGACCAGGCCTGACGCAGTGTTCGCGGCGGCCGCCATAACTGACTACAAGCCGTCTGAGAGGACTCCTGGAAAAATTGATAGTAGGTCCCAAGAGTCAATAACCATGAGGCTGGTCAGGACGGGTAAGGCGATACAAATGCTTAGAAAGGCTAGTCCAGACGTAGACATAGTTGCGTTCAGGGCTGTGTATGGTCCTGTGGAAGACCCAGTGGCGGAGTTTAGGATGCTGCAGTCAGAGGCAGGAGTCATGATGATTGTGATTAACGACGTCTCGAGGAGAGAGGTCGGCTTCGGCTCAGACCTCAATGAGGTCACGATAGTTACTCAGTCGCTGAAGATATTAAAGACGGGGATGAGACCGAAGAAGGAGATAGCTAGGATCGTAGTCGATACTTACTTAGAGGAGAAGGCCAGAGTTTCTGCCTAGTTATGTGGATCCTTCCCTATCCTTTCTGAGCAGCTTTTCCGGATCGTCCCTTACTGGTAGGTAGATCTTCTCGAAGAAATCCTTCTGGCTCTCAATCATTGGTCTGGGAAAGCTCTTGAGATACTCGATAGCACTCTCCCAATATTTCTTGAATGTCTTTTCGTCTCCGAACTTGCTTGCTATCTGTCTGTCGAAGTCCTCTGGCCGTTGCTCGTCTCCGCCTATCGTGTACCATCCATCCACCCTTCTGAACACTACTTCGTCTCCGATCTTTTCTTCGACCTCGTTTCTCGTGATGGTGGTAGTGAGTGTTTCTCGGCCCATCGATGGCCCCGGCCTATGCGTGGCCCTTACACCTCTCTTCTTTGCCCAGGCGTAGAATATCGCCCTGTTTAGTCCGAAGGATCTGGCCAAGTCGTAGTCGCCTCTGATCAAGTAGTGTCTAGCAGCTTGTAGGAGAGCCATCACTTGGAACCTGCCGATCCTCGGCGCCGTGGCTGGTGGGTTTCTTGCCTGCTGGGCAGCTGCTGTCAACTCCTCTCCACCTATCTGCGTTCTCTTCTCTAATTCTAGAGGTGTTGATTTTGTGGCTTCCTCAACTAATCGGTCTGCTTCTCCCTCGACGTATCTATCCCATTCCCTCCAGTAGCGAAAATTATCCATGCCGGCCCACTCTAAGCTGAATGATCCTAGGTCATCGGGACTGATGGTAACTGCAACTAGGTCTAACTCACGATGTAGGCTGAGCGGTGCAGTGAAGACTCTCTGAATGTCCATTAAGTTCTCGATCTTTAATCTCCTATCGACTGACCTCGACCTCCTGCATATCTCGACCAGTTTTTCCTTGCATTGTCCGAGAATGTATTCTATGACTATGTAGCCAGTATTTACCGGGTCTCTTCGCCAGTATTTTTCGCTTACAGCGTTCTCGTTTATGTGTATGTGAATTCCTCTTCCAGACCAGACTAAGTAGATCGATTCATTGACTCCGCACCTGCCTAGTTCGTCTATTATAGTCTCAGCCGCCTCTATGGCGAGGCTCACTTCCTCCAAAGAGCAGTCAATGTCTATGCTGGGCGTAGACCTAGATATGTTCTCCAGTCTAGACACGTCGTCCTTACTTGACAATCTAGTATAGATGTTAGAGGTGGCGTAGATCGTTCTGAGAATCTTTCGGCCCAGCCTATTAACTGTCTTCTTAACGTCGGCCGGCTCGTTTATCGTTATTGGCCTATCATCGAGATATCTGTAGAATATTCTTTTACCACTAGCCAGAGCGCATTCCAGCGCCACCCATCTATTCCTGCAGAACTTCGAGACCTCGGCCTGGACATCCTCCCTTAAGTAGTGCCTCAGAACCCTCTCATCAACCACCAACTATAAGCCCTGCACTCAAGCATAGTCGAAAGATATTTATCTATTATTCAATGCTTATCAGCCTCAGCTACTATTGAGGTGCTTTCTCAGCTCTGAAATCCTTTCCTTCCAAGGGTTGGCCCTCGAGGCTGCTCTGTTATTCACTACTAGGGACGTTGGACTATTTTCTTTGACGAGTCAGAGTTTTTGGTCCCCATATCATCAGTACTGCTAGCGCGATTATGATGTTTAGGATTAGTAGATAGAGACCTCCAAGCATGGTCTCGAGCGTTGGAAAGATGAAGAATGACAGGTTTTCATCGTATGTAGGAGCATTACTGCCAAGATGCTGCCGCCCGTGTTGTTGTATATCCAGGTGAACAGTATTGTTCCGCTGATTATCAGGATCATGAAGCCCCATATAGGTGTTTGAGACTGTAATGTTCCCTCTATAAAGAATAGTGGGAGGTGCCATGCTCCCCATAGCACTCCGAGAATCAAACTCGAGACAAGTGCGTTCCATCTCGCCTGTAGTCTATCTAGGGCATATCCTCTCCAGCCCCACTCTTCTTGAAATGGCCCTCCTAGAAAGAATATGTAGACAAAGGCTACCGCTATCATGAATGGGTTAGACAGCACTGAGAGCTCAGGTAGGGTCTCTCCGCTAATTACTGCGAGCAGAAGCGCGCCGCCGTTCATGGCGGGGAAGAGGAAGAAGATTGGAACGTACCATATCTTCCCAAACCTGTAGTCCACTCCTCTCTTCAGCAAGTTCTTTAATCCTTCTCCTCCCTCATCTAGATATGTCAGTAGGAAGGCTGCGACCAGAGGTCCAAACGCAGCAGGGTTGAAAGGACTGAACAGGAACTCAGCGAAAAATGACGGGACTAATAGTAAGCCTGTCGAAGCTAGCGCTTGAGGAAACCAAAACAACCACGAGAAGGCATAGGCAATCCCAAAGTATAGAGATAATCTACGCCTCTTATATCTATCACCCATCACGCTCAAAAATCACTCCCTGATAAAATCCTCAGCATAGTTAATATAGCTGTGGGAAACAGCTCCAAGACACGTGCATGAACTCTAGGTGCGGGGGGTGGGATTTGAACCCACGAACCCCTACGGGACAGGAGCCTCAGTC
>CAYTRT010000048.1:3397-5150 GCA_964440295.1 uncultured Nitrososphaeria archaeon | reverse complement strand
CTCAGCAGCTTGAGTATTCTCGACTTCAGCCCCCTAACAGCCATCAGAGACGCCTAACCCAACAACGTCCAGCCTCCCTTAATAACATTATGCCTCCTCAAGGACTACAAACTCTTCATCCTCACCCTTCGACTAGATGACGATTCTGAGGAAGAGGTGAAGTTGCTGGGAACAACACGACGACTACCTCGCCAGGACCACAAGTAAGATGGTGAAGGAGATTATTGTCGGACGCACTGTACCTCGTCGACATCAAAGATTTTCATGGTGGTGCGGGGGGTGGGATTTGAACCCACGAACCCCTACGGGACAGGGGTTCTCATCCTGAAGGGTGGATCCTGAGCCCTGCGCGTTCACAAAGTGAAATTTCCCTTCTATCTAGGGAAATTTCACTTTTCTTTGACCAGGCTTGGCGACCCCCGCCCACTCTCTATTCTTGCTTTGGTTTTTTATTTATGTTTTGTAGTGGGGTTTCTTGTTAAGGTTTAAAGGTTGGTCTCTACGTGTTTTCTGCATGTCTGAGAAGGTTCTTTATCAGTGCGTCCAGTGTGGTAGAGTTTTTGATAAGGATAAGTTGTCGAAGGTGGCGGAGACTCGTTGTCCCTACTGCGGCTTCAACGTCCTGAAGAAGGCTAGGCCAGGCTCTGCTAAGCTAGTCAAGACATCGAAGCTCTCTGAGGAGCAGAAGCTCTTCTTCTGATTGGCGGGATAAAGCATATAGACTCGTCAATACACCTATGGTTGAATGTACTTCGAGGATAGGTTCGACGCTGGAGAGAGACTGGCGAGAGAGGTGGAGAGGAGGGCTGGCAGGCCGTCAATCGTTCTCGGCATACCCAGGGGAGGCGTGGTCGTCGGCTACGTCATAGCTAAGAGGCTGAACGCGAGGCTGGAAGTCATAATCGCGAGGAAGATAGGAGTGCCTGGAAACCCAGAACTAGCAGTCGCGGCCGTGGCGGAGGACGGCGAGGTAGCGGTCGAGGAGGAGGTAGCAACGATTTACGGAGTTTCATACGACTACATCGAGAGAGCGGCAAAGAAGGAGGCCGAAGAGATCAGGAGGCGCGTGGAGAAGTTTAGGGAGGGAAGGGAGCTTCCAGAGATGAGTGGGAAGGACGTCTTGGTAGTTGACGATGGCCTAGCCACGGGCACTACGATGGTCGCCGCGCTCAAGAGCGTCAAGAAGAGGATGCCTAGGAGGCTCGTAGCGGCGGCCCCGGTAGCCTCGATGGAGGCGGTGATGAAGGTGAGGTCGATAGCCGACGATGTGGTCGTCCTCTCAGTCCCCGAGGAGTTCTACGCCATCGGCGAGTTCTACAGAGACTTCTCACAGGTCAGCGATGAGGAAGTCATGCAGTACCTCTCGAGCCTGCGAGGTGGTGATCATTGAGGGACCTGCTAGTCTCGCTCGGCATCTTCCTAGTTATTCTCGGAGCCGTCTTGCTGGTGCTCGGGCTGATAAGCAGAGTCATACCGAGAGTAGAGGAGCTTCCACCAATTCTGTATGTCCAGAAAACATTTGACGGAGTCAGCGTGGGCACCTCGCCGATCGTGATCATAGCCCTAATAGTCATCTACATCGTCCTCTGGATGACGAGGATAGTGAGGTAGACCGGTCTCCAAGCCTCTCAGAGCTACTCCGAGGTGATGTATATTGCCTCTTCGACGTTTTTGAAGACTCTCCTCTGCCGGAAGTTCAGGACGAGCATGTCGAACGTGGTTAACAAGCTACTCTCCGACTTGGTTAGCCAGA
>CAYTRT010000048.1:0-3297 GCA_964440295.1 uncultured Nitrososphaeria archaeon | reverse complement strand
AGCAGTGGCTGAAGAGGCCTGACGAGGTGAATATAGAGTGGGTGACCAGCATGATAGAGGAGGCCGAGGAACTATTAGAGATGGTGCGGGACCTAGGCATGAATGAGCATGCCAGGACTCTTGAGGAGCTAATGCGCCTCGGAGACGAGCTGCTGGGAAGGTAGCCAACACTATAACCGTAACTGTGACTGGATAGGAGAGCCAAATTGTCTTCTTTCGAGGAGGTCGAGCGCGCGGAGTTCTACTGGCGAGCCTTAATAAGGAGCGTGGCGTGTTAGTTCTCTGGGGTCTTTAAGTGGGAGATAGTTCAAGGCGGAAAAAACGAAGTGCTGGTGATGACGTCTTTTTTGGTCAGCCCGGTAGCCAAGGCGAAGGGGACGTGGCGGGTGAATTAAACTGGCGTTATAAGATTCAGCTCGCGACGAACGCCCTCGTGTTGAGGGAGTTCGCCATCGTTATTGGTACTGGAGCGCTGGTTATAGCCATAATTATTCTCCTTGTTTCTGGAGGAGACTTTTTGGCAGCCGCGCTCTGGTCGCTCGGCTTTTTCGGCCTCTTCTTCGGCTTGGGCTTCGTCGTTCTCTTCATCCTCGACCTCATCGGCATCAGGGCCAGCTTTCAGATCGGGAGGGACGGCGCTGGGTATGTGAGTGGGTCGTCCCTACGGAAGTTCAACAGACTCGTTCTGCTTTTGTCGCTGATGGGCCGGTCTCCCACCGTGATGGGCGCGGCGTTAATCGGAATAGGGAGAGAGTCCGAGTTCATTCGCTGGGATGAGCTCCGGAGCATCACTGTATACAAGAAGCACAGGGTGATTTATCTTCACAGGAAGTCGCGCGTCAGGCCCATAATGCTCTTCTGCTCGCGGAAGAACTTCGATGACGCTGTCGCGCTGGTCGAGAAGTATGCGCAGGGCGTAAAGATCGACGTGAAGTAGCAGGCCCACGCTAAATACTCTCTATCACGAGACTGGCGCGCCGCACTTTCCACAGAATTTCGCATCTTTCAGTAGCTTTGCTCCGCACACTTTGCAGTACTCGGGTGCAGGTCTCTTCTGGGTGGGCTGCATGACTGCCGCGCCGCAGTTTCTACAGAATCTATCCGTAGCTTCTATGGGTGCACCGCAGGATTGGCATCTTTCATGCACGTCCTTGACTTTGCCTACATCTTCCAATAGCTCTGCTTTTATCATCTCTTTTACATTTTCAGGAAGCTGCCCGATGTCGATCTGCCTATATTTCTCGTTGTATCCGCATGTGGGGCAGCTCTCGTAGTTCTTTGTCCATCTCCTGCCGCAGTTGGGGCACGAGGGGTATTTTTCTGAGATTGGCGGGTAGACTAGGGCCCACTTTCCGTCTGGGAGAATTGTCCAGTAACCCTCCTCGATAATCTTCTCTATCAAGCTCAAGGCGGCTTGAGTATTGTTTATTAGCTCTGCACCTAGTAGGAAGGCGCCTGCAGGGCTGAGTCCAAGGTCCAGCATGAGGGATGCTACTGTGTAGTTTCCTGGGAGCCGTCTTGAGAGCATGGGTGGGCTCGGTCGTCCCGCTTTTACTTTCGGCTTTCCGGCTGCGATGTATGCGAACATGTCCTCGGTAAGGGTTGGCGTTATGGCCATGCGCCTTGCAGCGTCCCATAGCATGGGTCCATCGCTGTAGCCCAGCTCTCTAAGCGCTTCCGCTATCTTTAAGACTATTTTTCTTGATTTTTCAGGAACCCAGGAAGGTACTTGGCTTATCTGCATGATATCACCTGCGAAGGATATTGGCTCCTTCCTTACCAAATATGGAGTCGAAAATTCTATCTAGTTTTTGCTGAGCTGCCTGTCTGTCGAGCTTATCGAGGATTTTAAGCCCTTCTTTATCCCATACGGCTTCGACGAGCTTTTCGAACTTATGCTGATAAGCCGACCTGCTGATCTTTTCTCTCATATGTTTGCCGATACTTTCGGCGTCCCTCTCATAGAGCTGGCCAGCGTAGCGTACGGGATCTACTTTGTGCTGTATGTAATTATCGGCGTTCTTTTTAATCACATCTATGTATTTCTTAGTGGCACCAACTAGCTTCTCAGGGGCTACATGTTGTAAATAGTGCTGTAACTCATGGGTAATTATCCCAACTGAGTGAAATGGGCTGTCCCACATGTTTCCGGATGATTTGATCTGAATTCTCGGAGTGCCCGAACCCCCGTCATATATGCCGGGATAATCTAAATTGGGATCGAACTCTAATTTCACGGACGGCACCTTCAGCTGCTGCGCTATCGTATCTGCAAAATTCTGTAAGATATATCTCCGCTGGCTCTCATCAAGCTTCTTCCATGAGCCTTCGGTAAGTTTGTCTAGGAGCTCGGGCTTGGTTCTTTTTATTAATGCAGCCATTCTAGTCGAATGTAGTGAGTGCTCCATATCTGGGACTGGCGTGGAGAATAGCTCTGACAGTGGTTCGCTTGATGTGCCCTTTATCCACTCAACGGGTATCTTGTATTCAGGGTTTATCTCATTACTAACGTATTTGCCATCGGGCGTGACATACCAATAGCCGGGATATATGGGGTTATTTTCTATCCATCTCCTGACAGTAGGTTCGATCTCTGAATAAGGTTGTTGTGCAGTTTGTACCTGGGGAGCGGCCTGAGCTGGAGCTGCTGGCTTAGGTGCTGAGCGGGCACTGGCTTTTGCCATCGAGCCTGCCTTCTTACCAGCAACTAGGGATTTCACAAAAAGACCCACCCCAGCTATAACCGCAGCAACTACAGTGAAGCCTACAATGGTCTCAAAGGGAAAGCCTTCTAAACCTCCATAGATAGGGATGCCGTCTTCAATACCGTCTGACCACCCATCCTGATCACCATCCGAGTTACCGTCTATTCCACCATCCGATCCCTTGGGATAGCACCAAGAACTATAGACCGTAAGCCCCCACTCTGGCTTAGTAAACCAACCCGGCCTGTTGTAGAGTTTAGCTATGGCTGTCTGTTTGTCCCCACCTTCGAATAACCATCCTGATTCTCCATCCTCGGTTATATATATTAGTCGTGCCAAAGGAAAGTCTCCAATATTTTCCGCTCCATACGAGCCCGCTTCCCAGCGTCCAATAAAAATAACGCCATTTTCGATACAAACTTCATCCGGATATTCTGATATACGGTGAACCTTTCTAATCTCATAGCCCACGAGATCATCAACCCAATCGAGATATGTATTATATTTCAGGTCTTGGTAATAAAATTCGGCGGCATTTTCTATATAGTCGTCACCCGGCAGAGGAGGACCGTACTCATCGCACATCCCGTTT
>CAYTRT010000047.1:0-5194 GCA_964440295.1 uncultured Nitrososphaeria archaeon | reverse complement strand
CAGGCGCTTTTCACCCCCCTCCCGGGGTACTTTTCACCTTTCGCTCACGCTACTGTTACGCTATCGGTCTTGGGACGTATTTAGCCTTGGAAGCCAGTGGCTCCCAACTTCCCGCACCATATCCGAGGTGCGGTACTCTGGGACACGGGGCATCGTCCCTCCGGCCTACGCCTACGGGGCTATCACCCTCTATGGCGCCCCATTCCAGGGGACTTCGGCTCGACCATCAGGACGGACCCCCGGCCCATAACCCCACACTCCTCCATGGTTGCCCATGGAGGTTCGGTTTGGGCTTCTCCCCGTTCACTCGCCGTTACTAGGGGAATCCCGTTTTGGTTTCTTTTCCTCCCCCTACTTGGATGCTTCCGTTCGGGGGGTTCCCGATCCCAGGCTCGTGGCCCGGGAACGCGGTGGTTGCCCACCGCAGGAGGTCCCATTAGGAGATCCCCGGATCGAAGCCCGCCTGCGGCTACCCGGGGCTTATCGCAGCTTGCCACGTCCTTCGTCAGCGCCCAAGCCGAGGCATCCACCGGCTGGCGTGCCCCCGCTTAGTGCCAAGGCGCAACCTATTTTGCTGCGCTCCACGTCCAATGAACGCGCTCATTGTAAATTGATTTACTCGCGCATCTTGCCTATCAGTCGTGTGTATTCTGATAGGCATTCATGAGCCAAAATAATGATTGTTAAGTGCTTGCTTATAAATGTGTCTGCTGAGTTCTTCCGGCAATCCTCAAAATACTGGGTTTTACAGCTAAACCAACTCTCCAGCTCGATGGAGACTAAGATATGCCTGAGTTTGGCCAAGCATAGACACGAAGAGTTATCTAAACTACTCGATAATAAAACAGCGTCTATTCAAAGTCCATGGCTTCGTATATTTCTCTGGGCAATCCCGGGCATTGAACGTTGAGGTGATGCTTACTCAGTTCTATCTGTATCTTTAGGAGTCTTCTCGCCTCCTCGAATTGAAGATGAGTGAATGGATTGAGCTCCCTCATCCTCGCCTCCGATATTCCGGGGACCTCGACAGGCACTAGGACCTTCTCTCCCCATACTGGGTGAGGCTCGTATCTCACGGCTCCCCTGACCGCTTGGAGGAGGAATAGTTCCGTTTCCTCGATGGTGGGAGATGTCCCACCTATGACTCTTCTATCTCCACGCTCATCTATCTCAAACAGCGGCTCAGGCACCTCCATCTCCTCTCCATTGACCACTTTTCTCACCCATCTATACTTGGCGACTATTCTGCCCGTGGTGTTTATCTGATAAATCTCGGGTAGGTCTCCTCTCTCCTGTCGCCTCTTCAAAAATTCATAGAATCTTACGACATGCGCGGTTGAGCTCACTCCCATAGTGAATGGGAGGCAGTATCTAGTCTCGAATATTGCTCCGAAGGCTTCATGGGACTGGGCTGGATGACCAACAGATCTACCATCCGCCAAGACCTTCGCAGCAAATGCCGGATCAGTGATCCTGACCCACGCATAGTCGACGAAGTATCCAGGCGACAAGAAGACAGCAACGTTCATCGGCCCACTAGACTCTGGATCACCGTCATAGTACCCTGTGTCTGAGAGGTGGAGGACCGACCTTGAATTTCTGTTGGGAGCCCCATAGTAGGTGAATAACTTGCCCTCAAAGCATGGATTGCCATCAGAGTTAAATTCTGTGTTTTCGTGAAGCGCCCTAGGCGACATGGCGGCGTTCCATATAGCGATCTGGCTTGGGTCGACATCCTCAGTCTTTGTCCACGTGCCACACTCAGAGCCAATAACTCTGTCCTCGAATATCGCAACTATGTCGTCGTTTTTTATCACTTGGTCGGAGACATAGTCAAGCGGATTTACTCCGAATCTCTCAACATACTTCTTTGCATTTGTCTCATCGAATATGTACATGCCGTGCGTTGATTTGCCTGAGCCCGTCAAGCCCCATATACACATGACCACCCTCTTCAAGTCGCCTCTTACGGTCTTGACCGTGAACTCTCTTAGAGCCGCATGCTCCCCTACCCCTCCAACCTTGTACACGTGATATATCCAATGTGTCAAGAAGCCCTTCTTAACCTCGCCCTGATAAGAACTGCAAGTAACTATAGTATAGTTGTGGTTCGGGAAACGTAGGACGCGTAGCATCTGGGCAGTTCCAGGTATATTTGGATTGCCGAGGTAGTGCGGTATGCAGAAAAGCTCTACATCAGGCTGCTTGGAGGGATTTCCTGGAAAACAGAGTTGCCTCCACCTATACGCAATGTCGGGGAACTGCGGGTCGCAGTAGAGTCTGCATCTCATCTCCACTCTTGTCCCCGGCTTGCCTAGGATGGTGTCGACCTGTATTAGCGGCCCCTGAGCAAGTATATGTTCCAGAACCCTCATCATGAGGAACTTATGCTCCCTCTTCAGGTCTTCGTCCTTCTCTATTACTACTGAGCCCGCGGCAGATCGGTGCCAGATATTTGACGCCCATCCCCACGATCCGTTCCTGTACTGCGTGCCGTACATCTTTGCTCTTTCAAACAGGTCGGGCGGATTGTTCAGGATTGCCTTTATGCCGCTTCTCTCCTTGAGCTCTACTATTTTCCTGAAGCTCTCTCTAAATCCCTCAATGGTTATCTCTTCTAGCGGGGGTATCACTCTACCACGATGCATTTATTCCAGAATTGATTATTAAGCCAGAATTTCAACGTTTCCCTCTGGATTGAACAAAAACCGTCCAGGCCAGGAGATAACTGTGAAATTTTCGGTCTTTTCCCGCCTATTTCCGATCATATTTCAACTAAATTAAGGCGAGTAATTAATATCTAGTCCGTTATTAGGACGTTTATGCTCTCGAAGTCCTGCGAGTAGAGGCGGCGCATCCTCTCGACGAGGTTGTCCGTCCCGATCTTTATTCTGCCAGTCACCACCAGGTCCATGTCGCCGTAGACCTCGTCTACCGTGTCGACGTCGTCCCAGCTCATGATCTCGCTTACGATTCTAGGCGTGTCTGCCTGTGGACGGACCTTGACGAGTACGTAGACCCTCTCTTCGCCGAAGAGACTCCTCACACTGCTCTCGTTTATGCTGAATCCGAGGATCGAGCTTAGCAGCTCCGTGATTCCCCTGATGCTTACCTGCCCCTCATGCTCAGCGTAGTACTGGGCAATCCTCTCGGCCGCCGTTCTCGCCGTCTCCGGATCTATCTCGCGTCCACTTCTCCTAGCGATCTCGGCTATGACCTTATGGCTGAGGTGCGGAGTAGCCGCGTATTTGACGGTCTCAAAGTCAAACCTCAGCTTGAGTGGGGGAATGTAGCCCTCAGGCTTCTTTATGGTCATTGACTGGTGTACGCCCGCCCTAATCGTCCTAGCCTCCTCTGAGAGTGGGTGTCTCCACGAGGCCTTTATTCCCGTCAACCTGCTAAACTCCCTGTAAGCACCAGTTAACATCTCTCTCTTTATTCCTAGGTCTACTCCGTGGATGTCATGCATAGCCGAGGCAACCTCGTATAGGTCGGCGATCCCGTTCCTATCTCCTATCCCATATATGCTTACGTGTGCCTCCGCAGCGCCCATGAGGAGTGCCTCCATAGTGTTTGCAGAAGCATACCCATAGTCGTTGTGGAAGTGGCAGGCAAGCGGTAGGGACGACTTGCTCATTGCGTATTGGAAGAAATTCCTTGTGATGGATGGCGTCATGAGTCCAGCTGTGTCTGGTACGCTGACCAGCGTGGCTCCAGCGCCTTTAAGTTCCTTCGTCAAGTCGAAGAGTTTGTCCAGCTCCTCGGTCTTTCCCTCCATATATAGCCGCGTGACGTCCTCCAGTGTCGCCCTAACGTAGCGGTACCCAATTCTAGACGCGGTCTCGACTGCTTCTCGGACTCTCTCGAGCGCCTCGCTGATCTGTATTCCTCCGAGCTTGTAGTCTAGATGGAGCTGGGAGACAGCCATGTATACTGCTACTCCGTAAACATCGTAGCTGCTCATCGCCTCGATGTCCCTCATGTATGCCCTCCCATGCATAACTACCTCGACGCCATGATCGTTCAGCAGGTTGACGATGGGCTCGACCTCCTCTCTCCGCGTCCTCGGCGGATAGTCAACGGTAAGCTCCACGCGCCTCACACCGATTCTCGCCAGCAGCTCTGCAATCCTAAGCTTTACCCTGAGGGGAAACGTCTTGAATAGCTCGCCCTCCCTCAGAGTCGAGTCAAGCAGAACGCCCATTCTGCTCATTGACTGTTTCTTAGAATGATTAGCACCATATATAAGTTAGGTCTCGACCCACGACTCTGCTTTTGGGAATGCTTAGCGGCTGTGTCTATTTACCAGAGCTTTAGGACCCTGCCCCTAGATGCGTGCTTCCTATACATGTTTAGAGCCATGATTACCGCTATAGTCATCGTCGCAGCCGTAGTCGCCAGTATAGCTGTCTGCGGATCTAGGAAGGCACCAAGAATCCTCATCACGATTGCTCTAATCTCGACGATATATTCAGAGAAGTGCGGGAAATAGACCATGACTTGGTAGCCAGAGGCTGTCTTTACCAAAACATAGGCAGGCTCCTCACTCATTCCTGCGAGCAGGTCGTATACGCTTTCTGCCAGTTTTGCCTCCTCCCCATTTACCACGACGACTAGTCCGTCCTCACCCGCCAGTCTGACGGCGCCAGCATCAAGCTGAATAATCAGTATTCGTGGGCCTAGGCCATCTGGCCCGGAGACGCGGAGCTTCAGCTGTTCGGCACTCCTTTGGAGCATCTCAACGTTGACGGCTCGGTCGATCTTCGTTATGTTTACTTCTCTTTGCTTTATCTGGAGGATGGTTGCCGTCGCCGTGTCGTTGAGCTCCTTGGTAATTTCCTCCTCCTCAATTATTGCTCCGTCTCTCTCGATTATTCTTGACTGTTCTATGAGTGTCTTGTTTCCGACGACTAATATGCGCTCCCTCACAATCTCCACGTGGATGGTGCCGTTCTCCAGCCTCTTCTCCATTCTCCTCTCCATTATCATAGAGACAAGCCCATTAGTGAATTGTAGCTTGTTCTCGACTCTAAACTCGTTTCCACGCGATGATAGGTTTCCACTTATTGATAAGTTAAGTTCTTCTTCAGCCTTGACCTGTACTTGACTCCTCAGGCGCTCCTCAATCCTCTCAGAAACTTGGATCGCCATTCTCATCGCGGTATCTGCAAGCGCTCTAGCAGCCTCAGGATTC
>CAYTRT010000046.1:0-5419 GCA_964440295.1 uncultured Nitrososphaeria archaeon | reverse complement strand
ACTATATACTGAACGACGATCGATAAGTAAATTACGGAGAACGAGATGAGGGCGGCGACATGCCATCTTAATCTGCGCAAGTAGGATAGAGTGGCTGTTAAGAGTATAAAGACCCCTAACTGTGCAATTACTAAGGTAATGTTAGCGGCCATTGATGATGGAATTACTCCCTTACTCATGAATTGTCCCCAGCCAGCTACTCTATCGACGAAGGCTACCGCTGGATAGATAGCGAGTGGAAGCATGCTGATCATTATCGAGCATATCAATTTAACCCACTGAAGGTCGGGTCCAAAAAATATCGAAATGAGTCTCCGCAGGGAAATTTTTTCCTCTCCACTGCTGCGACGCGTCATTAAGTCATGAATAAACGAAGTTGCAGAAACGTAGACGTAAATAATTAAAATTGATAGCAGAAGTTTTAAGACGTAACTGTTGATTGAAAAGTTTGGAAAGTGGTATATGTGAAGTATGATTAGCTCTGCCTTAGAGTTTAGGAGTAAGGCGGAGAGAAAAGTTATCGAGAGAACTCCCGCCAATAATGAGAGTCGTGCTCTATCCAAGAGAGGCGCTACCAGCCAGATTGGAAAGAAAATATTAGACAGTATCATTTCCAACCTGCTCTGCGTAGTTTTTATCGTTTCTAGGTTTATGTCACCTTGCTCCTTTAATAATCGATAAATAATGTTTCCCTCCTCTGTCAGGACGTAGTTTCTTTTGCTATCCTGCGTCACTAATCTATCTAGCTGTTTAAGATTGTAGTATAGGCTGCCCGTGCTGATTCCAAGCTTATCCCTCAGAGTTGTGGCGCTTATCCTTCCAGCATCTCCAATCGTCATGATGATTCTTCTCCTTACGCGGTGTCGGAGAAGCCAAATTGCCTCCTCTAGCTCTTTTTCGTCAGACATCTCAGCTACCAGTTTGTCTTCAATCAAAATTATATCGACACCGATTTAAACTTAACACATCACTAGTCCATGGCTCAGCCAAATGCCTTTTCATTCATATTTTCAGAATAACTCTGAAACATCATCGCCGTATCTGATATATCAGAGGATAAATATATGCTTTGATCCCTGAGAGTTAAAGAGACACACAAAATTTATTGATAAATATGAAGTATTATCATTGACTGGCGATTGGCGGTATTTCAGGAGAATGACCAGATAATCCTGATAACAGACAAGGGCAACAGATACTTCTTCACGCTTAGAGGCAAGAGGAGATACCATACAAATGAAGGCAGCTTTGACGCAGAGGACATAATCGGGAAGGACGAAGGGACAGAAATTACCAGCAATATCGGGCATAGAGCGGTTGTTTTCCGACCATTAATGATGGAATATTTATTGGAAATGCCGAGGAAGACTCAGATAACATATCCAAAAGACGTCGGCTTCTTAATTGCTTCTACAGGAGTTGGCCCTGGATCTAGGGTGGTTGAGGGAGGTACGGGCAGCGGTGTCCTAGCGTTATTCTTAGCATGGTACGTCAGGCCAAACGGTAAGGTCTATAGCTACGACATTGATGATGAATACTTTCCAGCGATTAGGAAACATCTGGCAATCTTGGGACTCTCAGACGTCGTCGAACTGAAAAAGGGAGACCTAGCATCGAGCGTACAGGAGAAAGAAGTAGACGTTTTCATAGCTGATGTGCCAGAGCCTTGGAAGGCCGTAGAGTCGGCTTACAACTCGCTTAAGATGGGCGGGATGTTTGCTGCAATCGTGCCGACGATCGAGCAATTAATCAGAACATCAGATGCTCTTAGGAGTAATGGTTTTTTGGAATATTTCTCGGGCGAGATAATGTTCAGGCCTTGGAGAGTGAAGGAGGGAATGACGAGGCCGCATCATAAGATGAGAGCACACACAGTTTTCATAATGCTGGGCAGAAAGACTGGAGTTAAGGACGTGGCTTCTTGGCAATTAAAGCTGCCCGATGGGTATAGATGACGTCATTGCTTATACATGGCTTCTAGGAGTTCGACGTGCGCCTTTATCTTCTCAGCGGCATCGTTTACGTGTTGGTATGGGTAGGCTTCGGGATATCTGAACGAAAACCTGTTGAAATAGCAAGATGCAGCGTTGGACGCGGCTATTGCATAAGTCATCGCGACCATCTGGTGCTCCTCTATTTCTTGATAGCTCTCAGTCCCTCTTGTCCTTATCCCTGCCGTCTCGTCCTTAGCCCTCCTAGCGGCTATGTCTTCGGGCCTATACTCAAGAAACACTATGCTGTGAGGCTTCATCTTCATGACTACTGAAAGAGGTAAGCCGGGATAATATCCGTAGGGAGTCTTGACTGCCGCGTGAGTGTCAACAATTATAGTTCCGCTCTGCTTCGAAATATTATCAGCTGCTAATTCCTGCAGGTCTCTGTACGAGTCAAAGGGTATCTTGCTCCTCATCTCATCTCTGGACTTTATTCCATAGAGGGTGGCTGCTTCCTTGTACATGAGGTCCCCGAAATTCAAAATTTTTATGTCAGGCCTCAGCTCGGTCAATTTCTTGAATATTGTTGTCTTTCCGGCGCCTGGAACCGCGAGTACAATCACTCTGACCATGGCTACTCGGTATTGCTTATCAGAGGCATGTCAAAAATCTATCTTTAGGCACTCATAGGCTCGACTTTACAACAATTTTATACGCTCGCTGGACGTCTTCCCTCCTAACAGTCCGCCTGCCGGCATGCTGCGCAAGTATAATGGCCTGTTCGGCAATTTTAAGCCCTATTTCCTCTAGCACTAGTCTTAATTCTTCTGCAGCGTCTTCGCTCACCCTCAATGCGCCTGCCTTTTTAAGCAGTCTATGCATAGGCGCAGTCGATAGCTCGCTCATTCCAGTATATGCCTAGACTAGGCCGTTAAAAACTAATCTTGTATGCGGTGGAAGATATTCTCCTGAATAACTCGTAAGAAATACCTCGATACACGTTTAGAATAGGCGTCTTAAAGGTTTATAGGGAATTAAAATCAGATAAATACTGAAAGTGAGAATAATTGGCGCTCCTCGGTAGAGTAGTCTGCCCATACTGTAAGAGGCTGACCTTAAAGGGAAAATACTGCATGAACTGTGGCAAGGAGCTCCCACCTGAACTACAGGAGGTCCCACCCACTGCCGCTCCAGCACAACCAACGCGGGTAGCCGAGGCTAAGCCTCAGCCACAGCCTACCGAAGCCGCTGCCCAGCCAGCCCAACCAACAACTCCTCCAACAACTGTAGGCGAGATGATTCCAGAAGAAGTAGCAGAGGAAAGAAAATTAATCGAGCAATTATCCAAACTCTATTCATGGTCATTAAGACTTATTGACCTCTTGCTTGACGGAGAAGCGACAACCGACGTCTTTACGGAGATCTATGATGAATACAGCTCTAGAATCGCGACGTTGGACGACAAGAGACGTGAGATGATAACAAAATATGAGGAGAGACTCCGCGAGCTAAATGAACGTTCTGAGAATCTCAAAATTAGGCACGAGATAGGAGAGATCGGTGACAGAGACTACATAAGACAGAAGATAGACATCGACAAAGAGATCTCTAAGATTAGGCCTAAACTAGCAATTCTTCAGAACCCAATCGAGATAAGACTGGCAGACATCCCAGCCTTCACACAGAGCGTAGAAAAAAAGATCAAAGACATAAACGAAAAGGGAACTCAGCTTGGATTATCAAGCCAGCAAGTCTCAAAGATTACTTCTGACCTCAAATCGCTGCTAGACGCCAGCCGCACATTGATAGAGCAGCACAACAGGATAAAGCATGAGATCCAAAAGATCGAAATAAGATACAAGATTGGAGAACTAAAGCAAGACGAGTACCTTGCACAAAAGCAGCGACTAGAGCGACAACTAGAGCTAACCTTCTAAAAATATAGGAAAAATCATAGAGAACAAAGACAAAGTTATTGTATCTATTGGAAATTAATTATGCTTTCAATAAATTTTTAGCCTAAGACTACTAAGTATCGAGGCATATCTCCGGAAATCCTCCCTTTCGTTTAAGTTGATTATTTGGGTGTCAATAATAAGAAACTGTAAATTTTTGAGATTTACTGCTTTATTTTTCTTTGATGTTTATACCTCGAGTAAAGAGTTGTAGCGATCATGGTTAGGGATAAAACGGTGACGATTATTTCAACCATCGTTACTATGTTTTGGTTTGAGCTCTGCTTTACAGCAATGCCGATAAGCGCCCATATTATCACCAGCCCGTAAACAATGTCTTTTCGCGTTATGACGACCAACATTGCAATTAGTAGAGCGATAACCAATATTACGATAGCCCATGTTTCGGGACTTATTCCAAACCCGTCCCAATTAATCGAGACTGCTGAAACAGCCACGTTTGCTATAGATGCAATAGTGATCCAGCCAAGATAAACACTGAATGGTAAATGGAATACCATTTTTCACGTAATCGAGCTATGGGTTTTCCCACCTCAAGACGAAGATAAATCAAAATCAAAGTAATCAGGAGTAAGAACATAACAACAACCGAGAACAAGAGGAGTTCATGCTGCCATAAGTAAAGCCAGACAATGTTTAAAATAGAGCTAATGATAAAGAGCCAACCGACTTTTTCTCTAACCTCTTTTCCGCTTGGTAAAAGTTGGCCTATCACGAAGACCCCCAGCACTATGTATATTACGCTCCATATAGAGAAAACATACCCCGCGGGTGTTATTAGCGTTGGATTTTCATCAGAAATTTGAGCAGTAACTTTGCCACCAATTAAAGTAGTGCTGGCAGCTAAAATATTAACAAAGATAACAGCGACTAATGCGATCAAGTTTAGCCATTTTAAAAAATCAAACGAGTTGGCAGACATTGTAAATGCACCAAGTAGATTCTTCTCTCGGGTCATATAAGCCTTTACTCTACAAAACTCTTCTAAATCCAAATCCAATATCTACATCCCTTCAAGAGAGGCTATTTAACAAATTTAAAATAACCTGAGCAATTATAATTGCTCCGGCCGAGATTTGAACCCGGGTTGCTGTAAGATAAGGAAGGAGAAGAATAAATGAAATGGATCGGTAAATATATATATGCTGAAGCCTAGAACTCTAAACAAGCCCCGGTCGTCTAGTCCGGACAAGGATGTGGGTCTTTCGAGCCCACGACCCGGGTTCAATCGGCCGAAGAGGCCGGAACAGATCCCGGCCGGGGCATTTATTTTCATCACCTATCAATTAGGGGGAAAATAAAAGTGATGACTTGGGTTTCGGAGTTTTGGAAAAAGCTTTAACCTAACACATATAGAGGGGGAAAGTTTCACTCGTGAGACTTTTCAGAGTATTAACTTAAATGAACCTCACAAACCCAAACAACGCTTTAAAACCCAGTTTTACTCGAGAAGGGGAGAAAAGGAAGCCTTATCCATTTCCATTATATCCGATTTGGGTTTTCCTCAAC
>CAYTRT010000045.1:0-5933 GCA_964440295.1 uncultured Nitrososphaeria archaeon | reverse complement strand
CTTGAAGATACTCTCCGATAAACTGGTATTTTGGAGTATAAAGGAGGTCGCAAGGGCTAATAATTTAATTGAGGAACTCATGGAGATAACACAAAGATTAGGATTGACTAAATTGTAGAAAACACAAAATTTTTAGGAAGATAGTTGGGAATAACGACTAATTAGCTCTTCTCAAATATTATATATAACTATCACCTCAGCTTGTTGTCACTCAAAATATTTATACCGTGAGTGATTCAGTAGTTTCGAGTATGCAGGCCTTAAAGTATAAGAATTTTATTAATGGCGAGTACGTTGAGTCTTCTAGTGGTGAGGAGTTCTTAGACATTAACCCGGCGGATTCAGATGATGTTCTGGGCAGTTTTCAGCTCTCTACTAGGGAGGATGCGAGATACGCGATCTCCGCGGCCTTGGAGGCTCAGGAAAAGTGGGCAGAGACACCTCCTGCCGAGAGGGGCAGAATTCTGATTAAGGCATCGGAGATTCTTGACTCGATGAAGGAAGAGCTAGTGACGACTTTGACTAGGGAGGAGGGTAAGACTCTGAATGATAGTAGAGTGGAGGTTAACAGGGCGGTGAGCCTCTTCAGGTTCTACGGAGTGCTCGCGTCTAGAATTCGTGGTGAGAGCATTCAATCGTCAGAGCCTAGGACGCACATAATCACGGTTAAGGAGCCAGTAGGAGTGGTCTCAGTCATAACTCCATGGAACTTCCCCATAGCTATCCCGTCCTGGAAAATAGCGCCTGCATTGGCGTGCGGAAACACGGTGGTCTTCAAGCCGGCCTCCTATACTCCCCTAATCGGATACATGCTTGTGGAGGCGCTTGTCAAGGCTGGGATACCTAAGGGCGTCATAAACTTCGTGACCGGGAGCGGCTCAACCGTTGGACTAGAAATGATCACGAACAAGAATGTAGACGCAATCACGTTTACTGGCTCGCTAGAGGTTGGAGAGGAGATCCGCCGCCTCTCATCGACATCGGGCAAGAACGTGAGGATAATGCTTGAGCTTGGAGGTAAAAACCCAGCGATTGTTCTTCCGGATGCAGACATCGATAGGGCCGTGGAGATGGTGGCGAGGGGCGCCTTTGGACTCACAGGACAGGTATGCACAGCGACCAGCAGGGCAATCGTGCTAGACAAGATCGCCGAGGAATTCACCAAGAAGATGGTTGAGAAGGCGAGGAAACTAAAGGTTGGAAACGGATTGAGGGAGGGAGTAGACCTAGGACCAGTCGTAGGTCAACGAGAGCTAGAAAAGGTGCTTTCATACATCAATGTCGGGGTCTCCGAGGGCGCAAAACTACTGACAGGCGGGAAAAGACTCACCGGCGGAGAGTATGATAAGGGATACTTCGTAGAGCCGACCGTTTTTGCAGAAGTCACGCCAGACATGAGGATCGCGAGAGAGGAGATATTTGGTCCGGTCCTCTCAATAATGACTGCAAGCTCGTTCGACGAGGCTATAGAGATCGCTAACTCAGTCGATTATGGATTGGCAGCATCCATATTCACTAAGAGTCTTGACAAGGCCTTCGAATTCATGGGCAAAATCAAGGCCGGAGTCGTCAAGATAAACAAGCCCACGATCGGCATAGAGATACAGGTACCCTTCGGCGGATACAAGAAGTCGAGCTCAGAGACCTTCAGAGAACTGGGCGAGGCAGTAATGGATTTCTATACTAAGATAAAGACCATATACATAGGATACTAATGGCAAGAATTTAACGTAGCTTTTTAGGTTTGACTGCTCTATTTCTGAGCGTCCCGATCTTCTCTATCGTTATTTCTACGACGTCGTTGTTTTGGAGTGAAAAGTCGTCGGGCGGGACTATCCCCGTGCCGGTCATGAAGACCGAGCCCGGAGGGACAGGGTTGTCCCTAAGCAGGTAGCTTCTCAGCTCCTCTAGTGTTCTCTTCATGTTCCCCGTGTTGGTCTCTCCATGAAAGACTGTTTTCCCATCCCTGATGATCCTCATCTCTATCTTCAAGTTTCTGGGATCATCGACCGAGTCAGAGGCCAGTATTGCTGGGCCGATTGCGCATGCATTCTTGTAGATTTTTGCCTGTGGACAGTAGAGCGGGTTCTCGCCCTCAATATCCCTCGCCGAGACATCGTTGCCCACCGTGTATCCCGCGATCTCTAGGTTTGGGCCGAGGACGAGTGAGAGCTCCGGCTCTGGAACGGTCCAGTTTGAGTCGCTCCTGATGTAGACCTCTTGATTCGGCCCCACACACCTAGACTTAGTTGCCTTGAGGAATATCTCGGGCCTCTCAGCCTCGTATACCATGTCATACACGCCCTTCGCCCTCGTCTCGTATTCCCGCGCGTCCTTGCTCCTGAGATACGTGACGCCGGCTCCCCAAACCTCAGGTGGATTGATAGGAATGACGAGGTGCGGTCTGCCTCCGTCCGGCTCGACGTCGAGCTCCGCATATCTATATCTCTTTGCTGACTTATTTCTCAGCCTCTTCTCCACGAAGCTACTAACGCTGAGGCCTTCTCTATAGGCGAGTCTAACTAGTTCTAAAAAGGACGTTTTCTTGGCTCCCAGTATTCGCGTGATGTCAACTACCTCGTCGTCATCGACGACGCCCATCCTTACTCCGAGTCTCGGAACATAGAACCTTACTATGCGCATTTCCCGCTTTGTGTTAAATCATTCGACTAAGCCGATATATATACCATTACGACTGTTTAAAATTATTAACGAAAATCGTACATATTTATCCTTATATTTTTTAATTTTTGGGTAGTTATCTCAACAAATGTCTAATCGACGGGCTGGGCGGTTGCTTTCTTTTGTGCTCGCTTCTCTCAACCATGCGTAGGACGTGCCTGACTTTCTCTATGTCCATTCCAGTTTTTATAGATACATCCTCAACGCCGAGACCTAGGTCTATGAGCGCGTAAAGAATCAGGTCCAGTTCTCTATACGTAATTCCAAGCTCGTCCTCATCGGTCTGTCCGGGCCAGAGGCCTGCTGATGGTTTCTTATCGATTATACTTTGCGGTATGCCCAGCCATCTTGCAAGCTCCTTGACATGCGTCTTGTATAGGTCGCCTATCGGTAGGATATCTACTCCCCCATCTCCATATTTCGTAAAGTATCCCACAAGTAGCTCAGACTTGTTACCGCTCCCAACGACTAGCAGGTCCATATTATTAGCGTAGAGATAGAGGAGAGTCATCCTCAGCCTAGGCGCAATGTTTCCATAAGCTATCTTGCTTAGCTTACTATCCTCTAAGTAGAGCCCCGCGATAGAGTCTTGCGCTACTGATAAGTCGATGATGTATCTCTTTATACCTAGCTCGCTGGCCAGTTCCTCCGCATCTCTCACATCCTCCCTAGGCGTGGAGCCAGTTGGCATTATGAGTCCCAGAACCCTTGACGACCCGACTGCCCTTACGCATAGCGAGGCAACAGTCGCGGAGTCTATGCCCCCACTTATTCCAAGCACTATGCCGCTGCGTCCAGAGTGTTCAAGCATGTTCTTTATGAAGCCAACTATCGTTTTCTCAGCCTCTCGACAGTCTATTGACGGCAGAGTTAGGGACATGCCAAATCAACTCGAGGCATACAATTAATATACTTAAACAAGAATAACTTCTAAGATTCTGTAAACGACTCCGCCTAGCAGTATTGCAAACAATACCTCGAAGATAGATATGAAGAGCGTCCTCTTCAATCCTATCTCCTTCACCAGTGTGGCGAAGGTTGATACGCATGGAAAGTAAAACATTGCGACAACTGTGAAAACAACCATTCCCACCGGCCCGAAGCCAGGAACTTTTAGGAAATTAGATGTGCCGAACAATGTAGAGAGAAGTATGACTGTGAGTTCCTTCCTCAAGAGGCCGAAGATCAGCGTTATGCCCGTAACCATTGGGAGGCCAAGCCAGCCGACGGTGATGGGGCTGAGCATAACTGATATTGGCTCAAGAAGCCCGAACACCTCGATGGACTTTATCGCGACGCTTCCAAGAATTATTAATGGGAATGCAAATTTTATGAATTCAAGGATTCTGAACCACGTTTGTTTTAAGACCGTCTTGAGGTGGGGAGCTCTATAGTCGTGCATCTCCATTATCAGTGCCGTCGGCTCGCCTGGCAGAACCTTGAATGCCAGTCTCCCAAGCCCAAGTATTAATAATAGGTTGAGTAAGTACAGGGCTAAGGCCCATTGCAATCCTAGGAACTTCCCCACTAGGCTGAGAATTATCACAGTTCTGGCCGCGCATGGGACGAGTGTAACTACAAACACGGCTATTATTCTCTCTCTATGCGTCTCTAGGATTCTGCATCCTATGCATGCTGGGACGTTACAGCCATATCCCAAGAGAAGTGGGATGAATGCCTTTCCATGCAGTCCCATCTTATGCATGATGCTATCCATCAAGAATGCTACTCGGCTGATGTATCCGGAATCCTCCAGCAAGTAGAGAATTATGTATAGTGGAAGGATGTATGGAATCACTACCGTGAGCCCAGCGACTACTCCCTCAAAAGCACCCCAGACAAGCCCTCCGGCGCCGCCGGCACCGAATATGC
Source organism: uncultured Nitrososphaeria archaeon (assembly GCA_964440295.1). Taxonomy (GTDB): domain Archaea; phylum Thermoproteota; class Nitrososphaeria_A; order Caldarchaeales; family Calditenuaceae; genus CALIKS01. Next base: position 1,379 of record CAYTRT010000045.1, on the reverse strand, counting down.
CTAGAATAAGTGACTCCACGCTGTAAAGGAGCGAGCTTAAAAGCTCTGATAAATATCCACCAGCCGTGAATATTACGTAGAACGTGGAGAGTAGCGCGAAGATCATTACTGGGTATCCCCAGACTCTATGCGTAGTCAATTCGTCGATTCTATCAACTAGTTTTGGCCGAGGCGGCGGTGTGAATCTTTCGACCTCCCTCGCTATCTTGCAGGCCATCTCGTATCTTTGAGAGATTATGAGGTCGGCGCATGGCTGGCCAGCTGCCTCTTCTATTTCTTCCGCAAATTTCTTAGCTACTTTTATTATCTCAGGACTCACTTTATTGATTTCTCTCTCGATTGCCTCGTCTCCCTCCAATAGCTTTATCGCTGCATACCTCGGCGGATACTGAGAATTAGCTTTCTCAATCATTTTTGCGAGTTTTTCAGTTCTATCCTCTACCTCCCTTCCAAGCTTCATGTAGTCTTTCTTTTTTGCCGCTCCTTTCTCTGCGGTCTCTATCACTTTTTCTATGAGCTGGAATATTCCTGCACCTTTCGTTGCTATTGTCGGTATGACCGGCACGCCGAGGATCTCTTCTAGTTTTTTATTGTCTATTTGGATTCCCTTTTTGGCTGCTTGGTCTATCTGGTTTAGCGCTATTATTACTGGCCTATCCAGCTCTAGTAGCTGAAGAGTGAAGTATAGGTTTCTTTCGAGGACTGAGGCATCGATGACGTTGATGACGACGTCCGGCTTCTCCTGCACTATGTAGTCCCTTGTGATCTGCTCCTCTATCGAGTATGTCGAAAGCGAGTATATTCCTGGCAGGTCGATGATGTCTATTGTGTAGCCCCTAAAATGCAGTGTTCCTTCAGCCTTCTCAACTGTTTTACCTGGCCAATTACCTATGTGCTGGTGTAGCCCGGTAAGGTAGTTGAAGATTACGGATTTCCCCACATTTGCATTTCCGGCCAGGGCGACCTTGATCGTCCTAGCCATTATGCTCATCAACCTCTACGATAATCTTCTCGGCGACTCCGCGGCCTACCGCTAGTCTCGATCCCCTAACAAGGATCTCTACCGGCCCGCGAAATGGCGCTGAGCTAACAACAGTGACCCTCGCCCCAGGCGTCAATCCCATCTCCATGACACGCCTCACAAATCCACAGCACCTGCCCCTCCCATGACCGGGAAGAATTGACACTACTGTCCCGGACTCTCCCTCCCTCAACGCTGCTAGTGGGACCCTTCTCTTTCCCGCTTCGGAGTTATCCATACCATCACCATTCTCTTACTGATGTTTCACTAGAATCGAGGAGGCGACTGAACGACTAAGGGCGCATTGTGTCGAGCCAATCCTAACAGTGATCGGCCCCCCAAAGGGCTCGACGCTCGT
>CAYTRT010000044.1:0-6340 GCA_964440295.1 uncultured Nitrososphaeria archaeon | reverse complement strand
AAATTATAGTAGCCTAATGGCTTGCAAAGTCCAAGCACCCATCTACGGATCGTTGCGAGTGTAGGTGTTCTGTTTCCATATTTTTTGTCGTAAGATTCTATGGATTCTTTTATATCCATAACCCATCTTGCGCAGTCTTTTCGCATCATTGTAAATCTTAAGGGCTATTGAAAGCTTGGGTAATTTATATTATGTCTGTAATCAATTTTCGCCGTCTAGGGATTATCTTTCTCACACCTCCATCGCGTCAAGGACGCCCTGCTGTCCCCACCATTCTATGGCCTCCTCCAATAGCTCGTATATCTTATGCTTCAGCCTCTCCATCAGCGGATTACCTAACCATCTCGCGTAAAACCGGCAGAACTCAAAGACACCATCCCTAACCTTCGCATAGTCCATCAGCCTAACCCTGAAATCTCGCTGGATCCCTGAATATTTATTTATGTCTAAATATTTAGGGAATAATTAGACAATAATGGCGGTGGCAGTCGGAGACGAGATAGACATCGTTGCTGAGAGGATGGTTAGGGAGAAGATTATCAGAGTCGACAGGGCGAAGCAGATACTCGAAGAACTCAGAAAGCCCGATAAATAGATCCTCAATAATGAGTTTCTACAAGTTTTGACCTACGATAGAAATGCTTAAGTAACAATAGTGGATTATAATATAACTTGACATGAGTAAGTCTGGGAAGATCTGGATTGCTCGCGACTACTTGAGATGCAGTGGCTGTAGGCTCTGCGAGATTACTTGTTCGCTTCATCACGAGGGCAGGATCTGGCCGGAGGCCTCGAGGGTCAGGGTCTTCATGCTTGTTCCCGGAGTCGAGTATCCCCACCTCTGCGCCCAGTGTCACGACCATCCATGCATGGATGCGTGTCCAACAGGCGCGATAACTGTCAACGACGAGACAGGAGCGATAAACGTGAATAGAGACATGTGTACTGCATGCGGATCTTGCATTGACGCATGTCCGGGCAGGATTCCTCACATGCATCCCACGCTCAACTACGCATTGATCTGCGACCTCTGCGGTGGTGATCCGGAGTGTGTCAAGATATGCACTGAGGGGGGATGGAACGCGCTTAGAGTTGTTCCCTACACTGACGACCCGCTAGAGCTCTATGCCTACAGGCTATATGCGAGGAAGCCTGAAGACGCGACAAGAGGACTGCTGAAGCTCCTCTATGGAGAGGCTGGTGAGGGGATGCTATGAGCGGGCGCGGATACGCGGGCAAGTTTGCTGAGATAGACCTGTCGACAGGTAGCGTCAAGGAGGTCCGATTCCCAGACGATGTCCTGAGAAAGTACGTGGGCGGCAGAGGTCTAGGAGTGAAGATTCTATGGGACAGGCTGGGCGAGAAGTGGGATGAGGTCGACCCACTAGGACCCGAGAATATACTCCTAATGCTTACCGGGCCACTAACCGGGTTCTTCCCGGGTGGGAGAATATGCATTACGGGTAAGTCTCCGCAGAGCAATGGCGTCGTAGGCAGCACGATCGCTGGTGAGTTTCCAGTTGAGCTTAAGTGTGCTGGCTGGGACGGCCTAATAATCACGGGCGAGGCCGAGAAGCCAAAATACATACTGGTCAAGGACTCTGAGATAGACATCAGGGACGCGAGCCACGTCTGGGGTAAGGGCGCAAGAGAGACTTACTTGACGCTCGTAAAGGAGATTAGGAGCGAGCTCAACGCGAAGAACCCACTCTACGGAGAGTGGAAAGAACCTGCAATGTACTACATCGGGCCGGCGGGAGAGAAGAAGGTCAGGACCGCGGGGGTCTTAGGAAAGTGGGCCCACGGAGCTGGCTACGGCGGCTACGGCGCAGTAATGGGCTCTAAGAAGCTTAAGGCAGTCCTAGTGAAGGGAACTGGACCACTGCCAGAGGTCGCTAACCATGAGAAGACTCTGCAAATGATGAGATTTGTCTGGAGGATCAGCTTCCAGCACGACTTGATGAGGAGGTGGGGGACTGGCTATGCTGGCTATAATGTCGGTGCGCAGTACAGCTCTGAGCCTGTCAGGAACTGGCAGGAGGAGTGGCATGACGAGAGGAGCTTCGGCGTGGACGAGTTCGAGCGGAGGGTCTGGGTGAAGAGGTACTGGGGAGACTTCGGCTGCCCAACCACCTGCCTGAAGCTGGCAGTTATTAGGACTGGGAAGTACAAGGGCAGCATCGCTGACAACCCAGACTACGAGCTACAGGCATATGAGGGGACAAACCTGGGAATATTTACGCCTGAAGAGAACGTCTACATGGTGAGCGTGATCGAGGAGCTAGGATTCTGCGGTATACAGGTGGGCAACACGCTCGGCTTCGCCGCAGAGCTTTACCAGCGGGGAATATTGACGAAGGAGGAGCTCGGAGGATTGGACCTCACGTGGGGCAACGCAGACGCATTCGCGAAGCTCGCCGAGATGATTGCCAAGAGGGAGGGGATAGGAGACATACTTGCGGAGGGCACCTTCAGGGCGGCGCTCAAGCTTGGACAGATGAAGGGACAGGACCTGCTCAAGTATGCCGTCACGTGTAAGGGAATAGGGATCGGGGCCCATGGAATCAGGAGCGGGCTCGACTACCCCATGGGGATGTCTTATGCATGCTCAGTACAGGGCGGAGACCACACCTCCGTTGCGTTACTACCGATAACTAGGAGCGTCAGCGACCATAGCATGATGATGTCCGACTCAGGCGTCTACTGCCTCTTCAACGAGCTCTACTTGAAGAAGGAAGAGATTATTGACTTCTTTAACGCCGTTACTGGGTTCGGATACACCGTCGACGAGTGGTACTACGACATCGCGATGAGGATAATAGAGATTCAGAGAGCATTGCTGCTGATCGGTGGGCCGGACATTAAGTGGAAGGTGGACGAGAACCCGGCGAGGTTCTACGAGCCTTTACCATCAGGGCCGAAGAAGGGACAGGCTCCGACGCGGGAGGAGATCGAGAAGCTGAAGCAGGAGTACTACAAGGTCGTTGGATGGGACGAGAGAGGCATACCAAAGTCAGAGACGCTGAAGAGGCTCGGCCTAGAAGACGTGGACAGGGTGCTGAGAAAGAAGCTCGAGTTATAATCTCCACAAATTTTTTAGATTATTCTCTTCCCAGTATCGTCTAGCGGAGAGTATCCTCTTAGCCTTCTTAATGCGTCCTTAAATCTATCGGAGGAGAGCGTCGCTATGAATGTCTGGACTGACTGCTTAGAGAGCCTATCAATTCTGACCACGAAGTCATATATCTCTACGCCTATTGGGATAAAGTCAAGTCCGTACATCCATGCAGCGTATTCGATCCCAATTCCACAGTCTGCTCTCCCATCCTTTACAGCTATTGCCACCGCGTTGTGCGTCCCCACCTGATATGTGTATCCTTTGATCCTCTTTTCAGGGTTGTCGACGCCGAGCTCCTTCAGCCCCATGTCTAGGAGCTGCCTCATGCCGGAGCCCTTAACCCTGTTCACGATCCTCAGGTCCTTCTCGACGATGTCCCTAAGACTCCTTATCTGCAGTGGGTTGCCCCTCCTGACTATGAGTCCGACACGCCTGCCATATCCCCTGAAGAGTGCGACCTTATTCTCAAGCCCCATCTCGCCGACCAAGTGTACGTTGTACTCGCCTGTCTCCGAGTTGAGTAGATGCGTACCAGCTATGTCTGCCTCTCCCCTCTTCACGGCCCTCCAGCCTCCAAGGCTACCCACGTTTATTATCCTCGCATTGCTGATCCCCACTAGGTCTAGGATTAGGTCGACAGCCGGGCAGTGGCTGCCAATAATGTTTAGCTCAGAACGCCTGTACTCACGCGTGAGGAGCGAGACCTCTACCTCCTCGTCCTCATCAATGAACTGACGCTCCTCACTGACCGTCACGAATCCGTCTGAAACTGCCAACGCCGTCGCAGACCCAGAGCCTGCTAGTAGGGGATACGCGACTAGACCCCTAGACGTCTCCACGAGCTGGACGGGGACGTATTCAGTCTTTCCTCCGCCCGCCTCTAGCCTGAAGGGAAACCTGGCCCTCACTCTCGGAGAGTCTTGAAGCTCAGTCGCTCCTGTCATCTTCACTAGTATCGGCCTTACCAGCACGTTGAAGATAATCATCGCTGAGAGTGGAAATCCAGGCAGCCCAAGCAGGACCTTATTATTAGAGACGCCGATGACGGTTGGCTTCCCGGGCTTAACGTTCAGCCCATGAACTAGGACCCTGCCAAGCCCGTTGAAGACCCTGTAGACGACGTCGCCGTAGCCTGCAGACGTGCTCCCAGAAGTAATGATGACGTCGTGAGACTCGAGCGCTCGACTGAGCGCCTTGACGATCGACTCATAGTCGTCTGGCAGGATTCCGTAAAAACGAGCCTCGGCACCGCACTCGGAAGCAAGCGCAGTCAGCGTGGGCCCATTAATGTCAATAACTTTTCCCGGACACAACTCCTCGCTGGAGCTTACTAGTTCGTCGCCGACCGAGTAGACAGCCACTCTGGGTCTTAGATAGACGCTGACTGTCTTGACGCCAGTCCCGGTCAGGGCCGCTATCTCCTTGGGAGTTATCACTATGCCCTTCCTCAGCACTATGTCTCCCCTCGCCGCGTCTGAGCCCGCGGTCGAGATATTCTCGCCCGGAGCCGCCTGTCGATAGATCAATACGTAATCACCCGACTCCTTTGTGTACTCGACCATGACTACTGCGTCCGAGCCGCGTGGAATCACGGCGCCAGTAGATATGCGGGCAGCCTCCCCCCTACCGATCACCAGCTCGGGAGGAGACCCTATCCTTACTTCTCCCGCGATTCTCAGCTTGACTGGCGTCGCCTCCGAGGCCTCGTAGACGTCTGCAGAGTTTACTGCATACCCATCGACGGTTGATCTGTCGAAGGGCGGTGAGTCGACCTCTGCTGATACATTATCGGCGAGGACCCGCCCCAGCGCCTTGGTGACCTCTAGTTTTTCGACACCGAGCGGGCTTATCCCTCCGAGGGCTTCCTCGAGTATGCGTATCGCCTCGCCTACCCTCACGAGCCTGTGGAAGACATATGCCAACCTATGTCTCCTCCAACGGTTGGGTCAGCTCGACCTCGACAATCTCTCCCTCGTCGTAGCCCTCAAGCATCTCCGGGACCTCCAATATGCCATTTCCCTTCGTGAGTGTTGAGAGTAGGCCTGAGCCTGTCAGCATGAGTGGCTCGACCATTATTGTCTCGCCAGTCCTAATGACTTTGACTCTAACGTATGCCCTTATCCCTGCTGGCTTCGCTATGCGCCTCGTTAGCTTTCCCCTGACGATTGGCGGCGGCATTTCCTTCACCCCAGTCATCAGCATGATACAGGGCTTAACGAGTATCTTGAAGCCTATGTATGAGGAGACTGGGAATCCTGAGAGCATGAATATTGGCTTACCATCGATTATGCCTATCCCAGTCGGCTTGGCGGGCCTTATCCTGAGCCCGTGGACGATCACTCCAGGCTCTCCAAGCGTGTTTATCGCCTCTGGTACCAAGTCTGACTCTCCTAGGCTTGTTCCTCCAGTGATAATTACTAGGTCTGAGGTGCTTAGGCCCATCCTTATTCTCTCCCTGATCTCGTCTATGCTGTCGGGAGCGTTTCCTAAGTCGATTACCTCAGCGCCCGCCTCCTCTAGTAGGGCCTTGAGCATCGGCCTATTCGTGTCTATTATCTTTCCAGGCATCTTCTCAATCCCCAGCGGTGCGAGTTCCGTTCCTGTCGTTATGAGCGCCGCCCGCGGCCTCCTCAACACCTTTACTGTCGTTATATTCTGCTCGGCGATCGCGGCGATGTGCCATGGCCTTATCATTGTCCCCCTCCTCGCGATGATTTCTCCCTCAGCGTAATCTTCTCCCCTCCTCGAGACGTTCTGCAACTCTGCCACCTGCCTCGTTATCTCTACTCTGTCGTCGGTCTGTTTTGCATACTCCGCCATGACGACCGCGTTCGCACCCCTAGGTAGTGGCGCACCAGTCATGATTTTCGCCGCCTCGCCCCTCCTAATAGTCGGTAGTTCTAGAGGACTCGCACCCGGCTCTATAGTGGCCACTACCTTGAGTACTATTGGGTTGTGCGGCGTTGCTCCATACGTATCCTCTGCGAGTACTGCGTAGCCGTCGACCGCACTCCTATCGAACTCCGGGACGCTTATCCTTGCCTTTACGTCCTCGGCGAGTATCCTTCCAAGGGACGATTCTAAGCTGACCACCTCAGTCTCTGTTATTCTATGACTAAGACTCGCTCGGAGTCTTTCGAGCGCCAAATCTAATGGTGTCAGTTCCCGGAAGCCAGCCATCCTCCGCCTCAAATCATGTTCGCCTACTAAAAGGATTCTCTG
>CAYTRT010000043.1:3853-6346 GCA_964440295.1 uncultured Nitrososphaeria archaeon | reverse complement strand
TTCTGCTCGACTAGGATTATCGTCATCTTCAATGTGTCTCTGAGTTCTACGATCTTCTCGAGGACGCTCTTAGCCATCTTGGGCGCGAGCTCGCTTGTGGGCTCGTCAAACATCATCACCTTCGGCTCTCTCATCAGGGCCATCGCCGTCGCGATCATCTGTCTCTCGCCACCGCTGAGGAGTCCAGCCTTCGCCCTTCGATACTTCTCAATGATTGGAAAGATCTGAGTGACTTCTCTAATTTTTTCATGCAGCTGATTTTTTTCGAGTGTGTATCCAGCCATCAGTAGGTTCTCATCGACTGTTAGGTTCTCGAAGACCTTGTTCAGCTGTGGTAGATATGCTATTCCCAGCCTAGCTATCTCGTGTGGAGATTTTCCAACTAGCTCAACACTATCAAACTTTACTGTACCGGAATAGATCGAGGTCAGCCCAAATATTGATTTTAGGAGCGTGCTTTTCCCACTACCGTTGGGCCCTACCACCACGTTTATCTTCCCAACTTGGAAGGAAGCTGTGACCTCGAATAGTACTTGGAGTCTTCTATATCCTGCATTCAGCTTCTCGACGGTTATCAACTCGTCTCACTCTCCGAGGTATGCCTCGATGACTCTGTGGTCGTAAATAACCTCCTCTGGGCCGCCCTCAGCGATTATCGAGCCAGTAGCCATCACGTAGACATAGTCAGTGTACTGAAGCGCTATGTCGAGCCGGTGCTCAACTAGGAAGAGCGTTACGCCCAGCTCGTCTCTCAGCCTGGTAAATGTCTTGAAGACCTCGTGCGCAAGTGTTGGATTTACGCCCGCTATCGGCTCATCCATGATCAGCAGCTTTGCGCCCGCCATCAAGGCCTTGCCGACCTCGAGTAGCTTCATCTGTCCACCACTAAGCTTCTCGGCCTCTTGGTCCCACAGATGGTCCAAGTTGAGAAGCTTCAAAATTCTGAACGCCTTCTCTACGCTTTCACGCTCAAACCTTTTCCAGTTCCTACGCCTCATGGACTTTATGAATCCCTCACCTGGATTGCCTGGCTGAGTAACTAAGAGGTTCTCGAGGACCGTGAGCTTTCTGAAGGGCTGAGGTATTTGGAAGGTCCTAGCGACGCCGAGCCGAAAGACCTCGTGGGGCGGATAACCCGTGATCTCTGTTCCGTCGAAGTATATCTTGCCGTGGTCGGGCTTATAGACACCTGTAACAAGGTTTATCAGCGTTGTCTTACCGCTTCCGTTGGGGCCTATTAGCATAGTCGTCGTCTTCTCTCTAACATCGATGCTAACCCTATCTACCGCCCTTATTCCGCCGAAGTTCTTGACCAGCTCCCTAGTCCTCAGTATGCTATCTGGCATCGGTACGATAATACCATAAAAATAGGTGAGTTAAAAAATTTTTCTGCTACTTCCAGACGATCTCGCCGGTCGTTCCGTAGTAGATTCCAGTGGCCTGCCAGTCGTAGGCGCCGTCCTTCAGGACGATCTCCACCAACTCGTAGTCAGCCGCGATCCTGTCACCCGCTTTGTCTAGCGCTATATATCCACTGGCGCCGTAGTAATGCTCGAGGATCTTGGGCATGACGGATAATACTGCATCGGCGTCGTATCTCTGGGCTGACAGTAGACTGAGCGTGATCACCCAGACCGCGTCGTAAGAGTTGTAGGCATAGGACTCTGGATCTCTACCGAGCTGGCTCCTAATCTTATTGAGCACCTCCTGGTACTTCGGCGTCTTTGTCGGCGCGAATATCGGGCTCACGAACCTGACCCTGTTAGAGAACTCGGCGGTCTTCGGCTCCTGTAATAGCGAGCCCTCGTAAGCCGTGCCATCACTGCCGAACCACTTCACCTTCCAGAGAACGTCGTACTCCCTAGCAGAGAGTATGAATGTCGTAGCCTCACCATAAGTAATCAGCTGCACCATGATCTTCTCCGGAGGAACTCCTTGTCCGACTAGCTTGTTGACCTCTGATACGAGGCTAGAGACCTCGGCAGAGTAGTCTGGAGCAGCCTCAGCGATCCTGAACTTACCCGCGACAGTTATTCCGAGGTCTTTTGCAGTCTTCTCAGCGACCTCAGCCAGTCCGTCGCCCCAAGTGTTGGCTAGATAGACGAGGAATATGTGGGTCACGCCTAGGTTCTTTGCGAACTTTGGTCCGATCGGGCCCTGCGCAAAGTCGTTGGGGCAGAACCTATAGATGTAGTCGCCCTCAAGCCAGAGCTTGGGCGAGGTCGATGACTGAGAAATGATCAGGATCTTGTTAGAGTCGGCGTACTCCTTCAGCTTCAATACTTCTCCGCTCCCCATCGGCCCAATAACTATCTTGACGCCCTTCGCGTGGAGGCTCATAAGTTTCTCAAGCGCCACCTCAGGCTTGGTCTCAGTGTCCTCTATGTAGAGCTTGATCCTCCAGCCAGCGCCGGACTTCGCTAGGAAATCATTTACTTCATCGACTGCTAGCTGTATCGCGATCTTGTCGTTCTCACCGAAGACTCCTAGCGG
>CAYTRT010000043.1:0-3753 GCA_964440295.1 uncultured Nitrososphaeria archaeon | reverse complement strand
GCGGCTGGTCCCGGAGCTATGACGAGTGAAGCGACTCCGTATCCTACTCCAACTCCAACTAGCAGCATCAAGACGGCGAGACCTACAGCGACTATTCTTGTCACTCCCTTCATTCTTTTCACCTTCTTTTTGAGTCAATGATTGCTTGGATTTAAGGCTTTAATGATAGTGGTGGCTACTCGTGTAGAGGTTAAGAATTATAACTTTGACTCGGCTCAAAGGCGTTGAATAAACGTTGATATCGAGCGATTTGCTAGCTCCTTGCGTTGGTCGTAGACTGTTGGCTGACTAGTTGAGGGGGGTGGTGTTGAGTCTTCCACTCATCAGGGACGCGGTGATCTTTGCCTCGCTATTGACAATGCTCAGCACCGGCCTCACACTCACTTACATGACTACGAGGGTTCCTAACTTTGCTCACGGCGACTTCGCGACGATGAATGTCTACCTCAACCTCGCGGTTGTCCATCTCTTAGGGCTTAGTCCCTATCTCGGCGTTGTTCCATCGTTCTTCTTCGGCGGAGTGATCGCCTTGACGCTTTACCTAGCGGTCTTGAAGCCTCTCCTCGACAGGGGTGCTAACTACGTCATATTAATGGTCGCGACGATTGCGTACGACATGATCCTGCTCTCATTAATTAATATCGTTGCCGACTACCTCAACAGGGTGTACAAGATTCTTACGAGGCTTTTTCAGTTGAAGAGTTTTGACGCTGAGTTTTTCGGTCAGCCATTGATATTTCTTGTTGCCCCCCTGTTGTCGCTAGTGATCATCTCACTGCTATACTTCTTTTTGAATAAGACGAAGTTTGGGATCGCTATGAGGGCGGCGATTGAGAATCCCTCGCTGGCCGAAGTTATCGGAATCAACATTAACTTGACTTATGCCTTTTCCTGGTTTATCTCTGGCGGCCTGGCCGGCATTGCGGGCGCGCTCCTCCCGCTCTACATGACTTGTAATCCAGACATTGGTGTTAGGCTGCTGATTAGTGTTTTTGCTGCGAGCATCGTCGGAGGCTTGACGAACATTTACGGCGCTTTTCTCGGCGGGTTGTTGATTGGGCTTGCTGAGACGCTGGGGACTGGCTATCTCTCGATGATGGTTGGGCCATGGGTTGTTCCTTATCGCCCAGTCATTCCGCTAGGCTTGATGTTCTTGACGCTGTTGTTTGCTCCTAGAGGCTTGACTGGAATTGAATGGAGAAGGATGCTTAGGAGGGTGACGCAGACATGACGATCCCCGCAGTTTTCTTCATCGATCTTTTGACGATCATCGGTCTCTTCGCCATCATCTCGATGAGCCTGAACTTGGAGTTTGGCTATGCGGGTATTCCTAACTTCGGCAAGATGTTGGCGGTTGCCGGTGGCGCCTTCTTCGTCGGTGCTGTTCCAGGCAGGGCCTTGATGCTTATCTTCAATCCCGGTGGTGGGATTGACTTTGTTCAGGGTAACATCGAGGCGGTCTCGATGCTTAACCAGTATTTCTCCTCTGACCCCGCGGCTTCGATTACGTATTTGATTTTGTCGCTGGTCGGTGCGGGGCTTGCTGGCGCGGCTCTTGGATATGTGACGTCTTATCCAGCGATTAGGCTTAGGGGCGACTATCTCGCTATAACGCTGCTTGCGATGGCTGAGATTCTCAGGGTTGTGGGTGATAATTATCCTGACCTTATTGGTGGGAGTATGGGTGTTAGGGTTCCTGACCCGTTTAGGTGGGTTGGAGGAGAGGCGAGGGCGCTCGCCGCGGCCTTGACGATACTTGCAGTCGCGGGGGTGGTGTTTTTGTATCTGGAGCTGGTGCTTAGGTCTCCTCTTGGGAGGGCGTTGAGGGCGATGAGGGATGATGAGTTATCTGCAGAGGTCTATGGGAAGGACGTGGTTAGGCTGCGGACGAAGACCCTGATTGTTGGATGCGCGATAGCTGCGGTTGGAGGAGCGCTGTATGCGTTCTTGACGGCGAGCGTCTCTGCGCGTGATTTTAGCAGGGTTACGCATACGTTTTGGCCATGGGTTATGGTGATTGTGGGCGGTGCTGGCAACAACGTCGGCGCGCTGGTGGGTGCGGGCATATTTGTCACGCTCCGCAAACTCATTACTTTCTATAAGAGTTATTTTGAGCCGTTTGTTCCCTTTGACGTTGTCTGGCTTGAGTATCTATTGTTGGGTTTGGCGCTGATTGTTGTTTTGCTTTATAGGCCCGAGGGTCTTGTTCCTGAGAGGCCCACGAAGACGCTGGCGAGGAAGGAGTTGGAGGAGATTATTGAGAGGGTGAGGTCTGAGGGGTCCTCTGCCTGATTTGTTTTAGGTTTATTTCTTGGCTCATTTGTATAGATTCATGGCTAGTAGCAAGGTGGTTACGCTCCCCCTCTGTATCTCTTGTGGTAGGCCGATTGCTCCTGATGAGCGTTCGGTGAGTTTTACGTGTCCGAACTGTGGGAGGCTCGTCATCTGGAGGTGTGAGCTGTGCCGTGAGCTTGGGAAGACTTATGTCTGCCCAGCGTGTGGGTTCGAGGGGCCGTGAGACATGGGAAGGGTAGTGATGCTCATTAGGGTTATGCCCGTCGACTCAGAGGTCGACCTGGACGGCCTAGCAGAGAGGATTAGGAAGGAGCTACCATCCGAGTTCAAGCTAGTAAGCACGAGGAGGGAGCCGATCGGCTTCGGCATGGAGAGCCTAATGGTCGGAATCTCTGTACCAGAAGAGGAGGGCGTCACTGACAGGCTAGAGGAATACCTAAGATCGATCGAGGGCGTGGGCGAGGTCCAGGTCGAGGCCCTAGGAAGAGAGTAAGACAATAATATAAGTAATCATCATTCCAAAATTCATTAGTTTGTGGGTCTAAATATGTAGGTGGAAAATCGGCCAAAAGAACCACTTATAAGCAAATAAACACTTTTAAGCATCAAAGGCATCCTATAATCGAAAGACTTGCGAAGTAAAATCTTGTTAATATTGGTATGTATTGGATTTCTCGTGTTGCTTTCAACATCCCTTTTGATGCCTGTTGTTTTAGCAAAGGCTGATGAAGATGAGATGCCTAGAGAATGGTTCGGTAAGCGGAAAGTAGTAGATAGGTTCGGTCAGTTTACGCGTGTCGCCTTAATACACTATGTAGCTGGGGTCGTTGACGTAGGCGATCCAGATAATGATGGTTCAAGTGATGGATATGAAATTCTTGGAGTGTGGTGGGATCTTAACAAATATCCAGATGGAGTTCCCTATATAATAAATCCGAGTCAAGCGGTTAAAAGTTACGGGTTAAGCGCTGACGAGGTGGTTAATGAAATAAAATCTGCACTGGAGTCTTGGGATTTAGCCGTTGACTACGATGATTATACACCTCCTGATATGCTATTGTATGACGTTAAACTCTACCATGATGCCCCAGCAATAAATTACAAGGCGAAGGCAAGTATAGGTTCTCCGGATTATAAGAATGTGATAACTTGGGGTCGTGCTCAACCGGGAGTTGTTGCTTATGCAGTAATATGGTACGTTAGCAGTACTGGAGAAATAGTTGATGCAGATATTGTACTCAATTCCTACTACAAGTGGGGGATAGCTGATGGAAACGAAGCAACGACTGACCTCAAAAATAAATTCGATATAAGGGACATCGTAACCCACGAATCTGGGCATTGGAGCGGTCTAGACGACATCTACGACTCGAAGTATTCAGCGATGACAATGTACGGTTACACAAGCTATGGAGAAGAAATTAAGAGGTCTCTAGAGCCCGGCGATATAGCTGGAGT
>CAYTRT010000042.1:3857-6408 GCA_964440295.1 uncultured Nitrososphaeria archaeon | reverse complement strand
GAAGTTATGGCTTCTTTTCTTCCACGTTTATGGGTACTGCGCTTTTTTCTTGAGTGAGTGACTCCGACATGAGCCAGTTCTCGATCAATACGCAGTTTGTGGGCGAGTATGTCTGGTCTGGGCCGCAGTTATTGTTGTATTGACATGATGGGCATGGCGATCCTTTTAGCACCGTGATGTCGAATGGCTTTACTAGGGGGACTAGTCTCCTGGTCCATCGGTCGTTGGCGAACTCCTTTACTCTCTTTATGAGCCCCCTCTTCTCGAGCTTGATGGCTATCCTGGACCCGTCCCTGCTCGTTACTCCGAGCTTATGCCAGAGCTCTGACTGGAGAAGCCCCTTGTCCTCATATTTAAGCAATAGTTTGAGAGCTTTTTCTTCGAGCTTGCTTATTTTAGAAGATTGCATCTTAAATAATAATTGTGGGTACCTTTTAATAACCTTAGCGTCGCTAACCGGATCTAATCATCAATATTATTTAGTTTAGGAGGGTTCTTCAATATTGGGCGGCCGTTGAAAAGCTTAATCTTCATACTGCTAAATTGATTAATGCAATGAATATGGCGGATACCGTATTATTACAGTTCATGATCAGCGCCGCGCTGGTCATGAAGATAGACGAGCTGTGCAGCGAGGGGCTTTTCAAAAATCGCAGCGAGGCCGTGACAGACGCGATAAGAATGCTGATTCAGAGATACCTCCCGGACCAGTCCTGAGGCGAGGGCGACGGCGCTTTACCTGAGCGGTCGCCTCTCTAGAACGGAGACGCCTGAAGACTTCGTATTCACCAGTCCGCAGGAAAGCATAAACGTAGATGAAGAGCTGGGTGATGATCAGTAATGTTGGTGATCGGACCGGATGCCCTCACGATACATAACCTCTCCCTGACAGGTGATAAGCGATTCGAGGACAATGAAGCGTTCCTAAAAAAAGCTCAGGGCATCACTAAGGGAGTGACGATATTTGGACTGCTGGACCTAGTCGGAGCCGTCGCCTCGAGGATAGGTGAAAAATCAGCGAGAGAACTATACATAAGCTACCTCAAAAGCAAGGAGCACGAAATTCTATTTCCTGAATACCAGGACTCATGGGAGTCCCATATAGACACAGTGTTTGAATTCTTGACGAGGGGTCTCAGCTATAAGAATGCCCTAGTAGCGATGGCTCTCGACTCGGTGCCCGAGGTCGAGGCATACATCACTTGGATAAAGAAGCCCCTAGAAAACAAGCTCAGGACAAGGGTTTTAACGCCCGCCGAGTATCTCAGAGCAACGAGATGAAATTTATTTAAGCCAACAGTTGAATTAGTACTAGTTATGGATAGAAATGGTATCGAGGAGCTGTTAAGCAGAGTCCGTGAAAGACCGGTAGAACAAGTAGTAAAGTTCTGCCAAGTGGTTCACCTACCTGCGAGGGAGGGAAAGCCTGAGCGTTTTCTAGTTAATCTATTAACAAAGTCTTACTCGATTGATTTATCGACTGGAGAGGCGAGAGACGTAGTGGCTGAAAAGGCCGTTGATGAAAAAACCACTAGGTTGATTTTGAAGTACCTGACCTATCAGGGTCACGTGAAGGGAAAGGCAGGATGGGTTGGAATAGAAAAACTTCCCGGCGGACAACAATTAACAGGTGACCTGCATAAGAGGGCTTATAGGCCCCTGATCGAGAGCTTTGGCTACGAGCCGCAGCTCTTCGAGACGGCGTGTAAGCTTTTAGACGGAGTCAAAGAGAAGCTGGGAGGGATAAGCTACTCCTTCAGTTTTTTCCCTCAGTTCAAAATTCTGGTACAGCTGTGGCCGGGCGACCGGAAAACATACACGTCGCCCGTGACGAACTTAATGTTTAGCGATAACGTTATCGAGACATTCAACGCGAGAGACTTGGTAGATGCTTCGGAAATACTTGTCTCGCATCTAGTGAAGTATAAATCAAGACCGGCAGTGAAGCCTCGTGCATGACTCTTCTCTAATCAATCCACTGACGTTCTTGGAATCCATCCATCTTATTCACGTACCTAGCCAGGACGAATAATAGCGTCGACAATCGATTGAGGTACTTGATGATTAGCGGGTTTATCTCTTCCCTCATTTTTAGGCTGACTGCTCTTCTCTCTGCCCTCCTAGCAACAGCCCTCGCGATGTGCAGTGACGCGCCAAGCAGGCTTCCTCCCGGATAGACGAAGTGCCTAACCTCAGCCAACTCGCCGCCATACTTATCTATCAATAACTCGAGGCTCTTGACGTCCTCCTCGACCAACCGCTTCTTTCCTACTTGTTTCTTATCCACTGATGATAGCTCTGCTCCGATCTTGAATAGGGCTCGCTGGATCTCTGAGAGGGTCTTCGTGATCTCTGGGTATCGAGTACTGCTGAGGGCGATTGAGTAGCCGATGAATGATGATAATTCATCGATCTCTCCTATACACTCGATTCTTGGATGAGACTTATGCACCCTCAAACCTCCGAGCAGGTCTGTCTCTCCGTCGTCTCCCCGTCCAACACTCATGCAATATCATTGTCAAGATTTGCTCAAAAGCATTTGAGGCTCTAA
>CAYTRT010000042.1:0-3757 GCA_964440295.1 uncultured Nitrososphaeria archaeon | reverse complement strand
GACTCGTAGAGCGTGCCATCTATGTCAAATATCACCAACTTAATTCTTCCCATCTCGTCAACTCTATAAGAGATCTCACAGATTCTTAAGCCTACCACTCCGAATAATAAGACCACACGGGAGGCTTAGGATAAGAGGATTTATAACTCCATGGGTAATCTTACAAGGATGTTGGGCAGGACTTAATGCGTCATAAATATGCCAAAAACATCCCTGATAAGTCTCTTCCTCCAAGAGTTGGTTCTAGACTGATCAGTACCCTATTCACAAATCAGAAAAAATGATGGTTTTGCTTAACCGTATACTACGTGGCAAGGTACGGGAGAAACGAACGGTAGCCAGTTATTGTTCAGCTTGTCTAGCAGGTTCTTCCAATACTGTTGATCGGCTCTTGGTGTGTCAGGACCTAAGGCGGAGACCGCTCCATCTATGATCTCGTTGATGCTCATGAAAATGCTGCAGGTTGGGGGATCGACACAGATCATCGTTGTGCCGTCGAGGAAGCCGTGCCTAACATTGAGTATTGCGGCGATCAGCTGGGCGGAGAGCATCCACCACATGTTTTTGGCATTGGCGCTAAGCAGATAGTTCCTAATCTCGCTATTACTTATGAACGGTGGATATGCCCATCCACTCGGCTTGAATAAGTTCAGGCTATTGAGGTATGATATGTCATCTGGGTCGATTAGTTTGTTTCCAGTGTTGGCCCAGAAGCCCAGCGTCCTGCCTCCATAACCCTGTATCAGACAGAGGTTTCCGAAGTTGTTGTCCTCGCTGACCTCTCCAGAGAGAAGGTCGATGGTTATGCTGAGTGGCGTAGTGTTGATCCAATTGCCGATTGGCAGGGCCTCCCTCACTACATATGTTCCGGCGTCGAGCCAGTCGAAGCAGTAGCTTCCATCATCACCAGTAAATGCTGTAGCTAGTAGAGCATCTTCCATGAATAGCTCTATCTTGAATCCTGCTACGGTAGGTTCGCCAGCATCCCACATACCGTTTACGTTGGCGTCGTAGAACTTGTATCCGCATATCTTGGCAATCAAATCAACGCTCCAAGTTGCAACGTTGTTCGTCATGTCTGGGTCTTCGGCATCGCCTGATACAGTCGCGGTGTTCACCAGAGGATCCGGATCTCCAGCCTTAACGGTGTATGTCGCGGTGAAGGTCCAAGTTTCGCCGGGGTCTAGGCACCCGTCCTCGTCGTCATCGCCGCTTACATAGGTTGCTGTACCAGCAAGATCGTCATCAACACTCACATTACACGCGCTATCAGGACCGGCATTAGTTACAGTGTATGTGTAGGTAATAATGTCACCGGCATAAGCATATAGTGGTCCGCTCTTCACTATAGATAAGTCTGCTTGTCTAGTGACCTCACAAATTTCAACTACGATCTGGAAGTATCCGTTTGTTCCAGCAACGTTCGGAGTTTTGCCTGGTCCTTGAGCTGTAACGTCGGCATATATGTTCACTTGATAGGTTCCTGTTGACGGAAAGGCTGGAATAATAACGGTTACACTTTGTGAGTCGGGGCTAGGGTTGTAGAGCGTGAAGCTTGATGGGACAAAAGTTATTCCATAACCTGATTTGTCAACCATCTGAACGTCGACCCAGCTAACTTTATCAGGATCGGGCTTAGCGTCCCACCTAACTGTGACTGTAATCGTGTATGACGGCTCGCCGAAGCATACACGTATTTCTGGTCCTGGCGGACTGGAAATTTTACTTCCACCGTAGTATACGTGTACTGGGTCTTCCTCCTCATCACTAGCCGCACTGGTTAAGCTGGTTTGATCACTCACGCTAGCTTGCTCCTCATCACTTATTTCATCAGCGGCCTGCTCTCCATTACTGGTTACCCTAACTTCCTCTCCATCGCTGGCAGTGTCGATCTCGACAACTTCAACAGCGGGCTGTTCCTCGTCACTTGTTTCGTCAGCTAAGGCGTTTTCACTCCCCGCATAGTTGGCCGTATCAACATTCTCTTCGTCACTGAGTACGTCAGTCACACTATCTTGCACTTCATTAAAGATCTCATCATCAGTCGTGCCGGGTACTGTATCTTGTTCCTCCCCCCTCGCAGCAAATATCTCCGTCAAATCATCTTCATGAACCTCATCAGCGGTCGTATCAGACCCCCCGACACTTTCTTGGACTTCATTACTGGTTGCATCAGCTACGTTCACCTCCTCTCCAACGCTTCCATCAGTTGCAACAGCGATCGTTGAAAACATCAATAGCGGCATGCTCAGCAGCAACAGCAATACCAAGATAGTGGAAATAACAGACGTTCTTACTTCGATTTTTTCAAATCATACATTGGATATTCGAATTATTATATAATTACCCTTTTATAAAGTTTTTCAATCAACAACAAATTTTGATTTGATTTTCTGATTAACAGTTCACTAAGACTCTAGAGACTTTCTACGATCGCGAGCTTCACGAATTTCTCATCTTTGAGCAACAATATAATAGAAGGGACTCATCTGAGACTTCGAGTTGCGTAGAGAATATCTATTCATGATTATCGCTGGGTTTTTCTGGGGCTCGGGGCACCCAGTGATAAGAAGCATCTTGACGAGCAGTAATCCGCATATGGACTCTGTACAGATCGCTTTTTTGAGCACGCTTATCAGCTCCTTAGTTCTGCTCGTGTTTGTCCTCCTCTTTAGGCGCTCACTTCCAAGGTTGGAGTGGAGCTATGACGTGTTCCTCTTGGCTGGGCTGGCCGGCGGCCTGCAGTTCGGTCTCTATCCATTATTGTCTTACACGGCGCTGGCCTTCATACCGCCGTCTACTAACGCGATGCTCGTCAACGCTGCGCCGCTCTTTGTGGCATTATTGTCCATCTTCATTCTTAGTGAGCGTCTAACAGGGCTGGGCTATCTGGGCCTGCTGGGAGCATTCATCGGAATAGTGCTGCTCGTACAGGGCCTGAGCGTGACTACGCCGTCAGGTGTTTTTCCAGGTGCTTTCTTGTCGATCTCCGGAGCGCTAATCACATCATTCTACTCAATCATTGGCAGAAAGCTAATGAGGACTCATGAGCCAATACTTGTCTCGACGGTAGGAGCGGTCTTTGGCACGCTTATCCTCACGGTGATCTGCTTCCTGACCTCGAGGCTGAATGAGTTACTATGGATAAACACTACTCATCTATACCTAGTCATTTACTGGGCAGTTGCGCAGGCATTTGGATCGCTTCTCTTCTTTGCGGCCATGCGTCGCCTCGAAGCTCCCAGAGCCTCAGTATTCATGTTTATGAGTCCCCTCACCGCGACTCTACTATCAGTCGCGTTCCTCGACGAGAGAATAACTCCCCAATTCATAGCGGGCTCAATACTCATAATTACTGGAATAACCATAACTCAGAGGAGATACCTCAGCAAAACTAAAAACTAGTCGGTCTACACAGGGATGAGTGGGGGAGAGGAAACTGAGCCGGTAGACCTTTCATAACTATTTTTCAGAATAATAAACCTCGGCTGATTTTTCCACCTCGAAATGATTGACGTATTGTCCAGCCTGCTTCATGGGACTTGTGCAGGAATAGTTTATTCCATGCTGGTCTATATGCGGAACCGTTCTCAGGCTGGCCTCACGTTGAGGTCGGGTGAGAAACTGAGTGACGAGGCGATTGAGCAGATAATCGAGCTGGTCACCTTCAATCCCGCCCAGTTCATCACAACTGTTATTCAGGGCGC
Source organism: uncultured Nitrososphaeria archaeon (assembly GCA_964440295.1). Classification (GTDB taxonomy): domain Archaea; phylum Thermoproteota; class Nitrososphaeria_A; order Caldarchaeales; family Calditenuaceae; genus CALIKS01. Next base: position 50 of record CAYTRT010000042.1, on the reverse strand, counting down.
AATCATCGGCCTTGTCGCGTGGCTATTATCCTTCGTCGGCATACCACTCA
>CAYTRT010000041.1:4401-7253 GCA_964440295.1 uncultured Nitrososphaeria archaeon | reverse complement strand
TTCACTACTTACCTTAATATAATGGTTCACCACTTACCATTTTTAGTCAAGAGGTACGAGAATTGCCACAGGTAGTGCGGATAAAACTGACTTCAACAGACTTGGAAAAGCTCGAGGCTACTTGTAGGGAGATTAAGTCGATAGCGCAGAGAACAGGAGTCAAAATTTCTGGCCCCATTCCTCTTCCAATTAGAAGACTAATACTGCCAGTCAGGAAAAGCCCATGCGGCGAGGGGACAAAAACGTGGAGAAAATGGGAGCTGAGAATTCATCGTCGCATCATCGACCTAACCATAAATGATCCTAGAGTGATGAGGGAAATTATGAGGATACAAATTCCCGAAGAAGTATCGGTGGAAATGAGGGTCAGCAGTTAGTCTATTTGGCAAATTTTGTTATTTCCTTTACGACGCCGGCAGCTACAGTCATGCCCATATCTCTTATTGCGAACCTGCCTAGTTGTGGGAAGTCGCTGTATGCCTCCAGTGCCACTGGTCTCAGTGGCTGTAGTTTAACTACTGCGGCATCACCCGTCTTAAGGAATTGCGGGTTTTTCTCAACCATCTGGCCTGTCCTCGGGTCGAGCTTCCCTTCGAGCTCGACGAACTTAACAGCTGTCTGCGCTGTGTGTATGTGCATTACTGGTGTGTATCCTACCGCGATGGCGGTCGGGTGGTTGATTACGATGATCTGGGCTCTGAATTCTTCTGCTACTTTGCAAGGATTATCTGGATGAGAAACAACCATGCCTCTCTGGAGGACTGCCTTCTCGACGCCCTTTAAGTTGAATCCTATGTTATCGCCTGGTATTGCCTGGGGTAGGGGCGTATGATGCATTTCTATACTCTTGACCTCAGCCCTGATGTTTCCCGGCATTATGACTACTTGGTCTCCTGGCTTCAGTACTCCTGTCTCGACTCGGCCGACGGGAACGGTGCCAACACCCTTAATGCTATATACTGCTTGTATTGGGATTCGCAACGGCTTGTCAATAGGCTTAGGGGGTTCTTGGAAGAGGTCTAAAGCCTCAAGCAATGTCGGCCCAGTATACCAAGGCATTTTTTCGCTCCTGCTTACTAGGTTGTCGCCCGTCCAGCCTGAGACAGGAATGAATGGAATCTTTGAGACGTCAATGCCGATCTGCTTCATGAGCGCTGAGACTCCTTGCTTAACCTCTTCAAACCTCTCCTTTGACCAGTTAACTGTCGGGTCATCCATCTTGTTAACTAGCACGATCATCTGTCGTATTCCGAGCATAAATGCTAGGAATAGGTGTTCCCTCGTTTGTCCGCCGACAGATATGCCGACTTCGTATTCACCCTTCTTTGCTGATACAACCAGTATAGCGGCATCGGCCTGAGACGCGCCCGTAATCATGTTCTTAACAAAGTCTCTGTGTCCAGGCGCATCGATGATTGTAAAGTAGTATTTCTTTGTCTCAAACTTCTGGAAGCTTAGCTGTATCGTTAGTCCTCTTTCTCTCTCCTCCTTTATCGAGTCCATTATAAAGGCATAGACGAAGGTGTCCTTGCCTAGTCTTTTTGCCTCTGCTTCTAGTTCCTTGAGTTGTCGCTCATCGATAGAGCCATTTAGGACTAAGAAGTGTCCCATAGTTGTTGATTTGCCGTGGTCGACGTGTCCTATCACGACGAGGTTGAGATGTGGCTTCTGAGACATTTCAAACTCAACTTTAAAATCGTCTGCTCCTATATAAATATATTAATGTGTTAAAACCCGTCCAGCAGCTCAGCTTATCGAGACGCTAAGGCAATCCTCTCCTGCTCGATCTTCTTCTTTAATGCATAGCTCCTAACGTCGCCAGAAGCGGCCAATATTATCTCGTTCGCCAATGCCTCCTCGACGGTGATGGGGCTTCTGAAAGAATTCTCTCGAGCAGCCTCCGCCAGCCACCTAAGAGCTAGGTCGAGCCTTCTCTGCGGCGAGATGTCTACTGCCTTGAAGTATGTTATGCCTCCGTACGTCACTCTGGTAACGTCCTCCCTAGGTGCACAGTTCTCTAATGCTCGAACAAGAACCTGTATAGGGTTTTCACCCGTCCTTAGATGAATAATGTGTAGAGCGTTCTTCACTATCTGAAGGCCTTTTGTCTTTTTTCCACCGTTCTTTCCGGGACGCATAAACATGTTGGCTAGACGCTCAACGATGTTTACTTGTGACTTTCCAAACCTTCTGTGCTCATGTCTGCCGCCAGAGTGGGGAATGACGACTGGCTTGAGGTTTATGTATGAGCGTAGACCTAGGTCATTGATTACTATGCCTTCAGTCTCCCATGCATCAAAGATTTTCATTCTAAGGAACTACTCGGAATAGGAATAATATAAGTTTGTGCCGAGTCACATGGTTCTCTAGCTCTATTTCAGCTTGTTATAGGCATAGACCACCCTTTGAACAATCGTAATTATCGATAGGGCCGCAACTAACAGTAACCCATATTCAAGCGACTCGCTCCAGAATGGATAAATAAACGAAGCAACTGCCAAGATGATTATTCTCTCAGCTCTTTCCGCCACCCCGATTCCAGCGATCTCTACGCCGAGCTGCTCAGCCTTCGCCCTGACGTAACTGACGAGGAGAGAGCAGACGATAAAAACCAAAACTACGATGGATGAAGCGATTCCTGACAGAGCCATCCCTACTGCAATTACTGCTTCCCCTAGCTTATCAAATACTGAGTCTAAGAAAGAGCCTCTCTCAGACACCTTACCCGTTCTCCTTGCCAGTTCTCCGTCTATGGCGTCTAAAAAGCCGGCCACTAGCAAGGTGACTCCTCCTAAGACAACTAGTATTTTTGACCTTGCAGCTAAAGCGTATAGGCAAGCGGTAAGTAGAGA
>CAYTRT010000041.1:0-4301 GCA_964440295.1 uncultured Nitrososphaeria archaeon | reverse complement strand
TTTTGAGAAAAAACTTACGCATGAAGATCCTCCAGCTTCACGCCGACTACATCGAATATGAGCCGATATCGAGAGAGGGATCTGTCGCTGAGGAAACAGAGATGAAAAAGACGTCACTTCAAGACGTACTGGTCCTGTTCACTAGTATAGAGGAAAATGACACGGATGAAATAGCTTCAAGAATGATGGAGGAGATAAAAGAATTCGCCGACCGTCTAAACATAGATAAGATCCTCATTTATCCCTATGCACATCTCAGCAACAAGCTGGCAAGGCCTGAGAAGGCGCTCGAAATAATTAGGAAAATGGAGACTGCAGCTAGAAACTTAGGGCTAAATGTTCATCGCTCACCCTTCGGATGGAATAAAAAATTCACCATATCCATCAAGGGGCATCCATTAGCTGAGCAGTTTAGGTCTGAAGTGCAGGTGAGTAAAAGAACTGCTGCAAGGCAAGCCTTGGAAAAGCCTACTCAACAGGTGGTTAGAGAAGAGGTCAGGGAGCCGACGCATGTATCCTTGGGAAGAGAATTAGATATCTTTACCATCAATCCGACGGCAGGCTCAGGATTACCGCTATATCATCCTAAGGGCGCAATAATTAGGGAAGAGCTCATAAAGCTCATAAGGGAGATTAATCGAGACTTGGGTTTTCAGGAGGTCTGGACCCCCCACCTATTCAGATCTGAGCTTTGGTACAGGACTGGCCACTATGAAGCTTATCGCGAGAGGATGTTTGTGCTGAATATAGAGGATGAGGAATACGTGGTCAAGCCTATGAATTGTCCAGGGCACGCATTGATTTACATGAGTAGGCCGAGAAGTTACAGAGACTTACCGATCGCTTACTCGGAGTTCGCAACGGTCTATAGAAATGAACAGTCAGGAGAGCTGACAGGGTTATTGCGAGTTAGGGCCCTCACCCAGGACGATGGGCACGTCTTTTGCAGGCCAGACCAGATAAAGGACCAAGTTACAAAGATCATGAATGCTGCCCTCACAATTCATCAAAATCTAATAGGTGGAAAAATAGTCGTTAATTTATCGACTAGGCCAGAAAAATTCATCGGCTCAATGGAGCTGTGGGACTATGCAACAGAGATGCTGAAAAATTCGTTGGAGGAGCTTAAGATCGAGTATGTTCTCAAGGAAGGCGAGGGAGCCTTCTACGGGCCAAAGATAGATATCGATGTTGAGGACTCGCTTGGAAGGAAGTGGCAGTGCACGACTATACAGCTGGACTTCTTTATGCCTGAGAAGCTCGGCCTAGAATATGTGGATGCTGATGGAGTTAAGAAGAGACCAGTGATGATCCACCGCGCTCTCTTAGGCAGCTTAGACAGATACATCGCGCTGCTTCTAGAGCACTATAACGGCAGATTACCTGTATGGCTCTCGCCAGAGCAAGTTAGAATAATTACAGTATCTGACAGAGTACTTGGATATGCTGAAAAAATACGTGAGGTCCTGTCTTCAAGAGGGATAAGATGTTCACTCAGCGGCGCGGAGGGGACCGTCAGCAAGAAAATACTTCAGGCACATAACGAGAGGGTATCATTCATAGTGGTGGTCGGTGATAGGGAAGAAAGAGAAGGCGTAATATCTGTAAGAGACGCAACTGGAAAAACACATACAGGAGTTAGCCCCGAAGAATTCGGCGATTGGCTCAAGAGACTAATAGAATCAAGGAGCAGAAACATCGGCGTATATGAATAGCTGCGTTTTACATTCTTATATCCCTCCATACAATTTCATATAAGGGATTTGAGGCTTATTGGTAGAGTTGGAGACGGATCAACAGAGACATATGCACGCGTAATATTATTGAAGGACATTGAGAGAGAGATAAAGGCTGAAGAATTAGTATTAATAAAAAATGGTGGAGAGGATAAGCCCGTAAACGAGATAATCGGTGTATTGAGGGAGGGATTAGGGAAGAATGAATTTCTTAGCCATAGTGCATATCGACCAGATGTCGCATACTTAAAGTATGGAGGACAACCATCAGGCGCGAGGGAGGTATATTCATTTAGAGTCATGCCGATCGGCGTTAAGGGCGAGAATGGATTCGAGCCTAACAAACTCATCATCGCGCCTCGATCTCCAGTTTATTTATTTGAAGATGACGACAACCCCCTCGAATTATTAACCATAGGAATCAAGGAGCCCGAGTACCTCGACGCCTACCTAGAGGGGCATGAAGGATGGCGGGTCCCCGTCCTTAAAGAATACATTCCATATCACGTCGGAATATTTGGCAGCACTGGCAGCGGCAAGTCCTGGCTAGCTAGATACGTCTTGACCGATTTTTATAGGAAATGTGGATATGACGTCTTGATTCTTGACTGGAGTGGCACTGACTATGTACCATATTTTGAAGGCCACGTCATTCCGATAATAGACATCGGGCTAGACGAGGAGTCAGTCTTTGCCTATCTCCAGGACCTATCTTATAAATTTGGTGACAATGCAAACGTTAGAGATGCGTTCGACGAGTTCATAGAGAATTGGTCCGATAAAATAAAAGAGGCTGGCCGTGACCCTAACAAGCTTTACGAGATGCTGAGGAGAAACGTAGAGAAGATGATTGAAAACATACAAAGAAATGATTGGAGAGATGCTGCAAGACGTGCGTGCAGGAGAGTCTTTAGAAAAATAAAGCCAGAGGACCTTATACCACTTATGGGGACATTATCAGTTACTGATTTACTAAAGAGGCTCCGCGAGGATCACTTAATAGTGATTGATATGAGCGGAGCGATGGTTGAGAGCAAGCTTGGATTCTTCCTCTCTCTAGGGGCCGAGATCTATAGAGAGATGGATATGGGGCGAAACGTGGATATCGCGATGATAATAGATGAGGCGCCCCAGTACGCTCCCTGGGATGCCAAAGGAATACAGCAACAGACTTCTGAGATGATTAAAAACCTAGCAGCGCTAGGCAGAAAGAGAAGATTCAACCTTACGCTTATTTCGCAGGGCATTAAGGGCGAGATAGGAATAAACGCTGCAGTCAGAAGAAACCTAAACACATACTTCATCGGCAGGATACATCCGCTTGATGCTGCTGGCGAGGGTGGGGCGTCGGAGTGGCTAAGCCCATATGGAATCAGACCAGAACAACTATTGCAGCTAAAGCCGGGAAGGTTCTACTTCGCTGGAATAATGAATCCATCACCCGTTCCATTGCTATTGACGTTTAATCCGAGGTGAAGTGGTGTTGGAGGAGTATGTCGAGTGGCTGCTGCTCCCTCATGACTTGCAGGTTGGATTCTTCGAAGAGGCGGAGAAAGAATCAGCTAGCCTTGCCAGTAAGATTGAGGATTTCTCGAAAGCACTTGCAGAGGCAGCAAAGTTGCTTAAACCATACATAAAGAACCTGGGAGATAGTGATGAATTAAGCATCGTCTCTGCAGTCGACGGCTCGAGATCACCGCAACTCAGCGAGAGGCTGGGCGTCAGGTACGGAGTATTCTCGATAGGTGCAAAAATAATTAGGGGGCTTGAAAGTATAGAAGAAATATTAAAGGCAGGAGTGTTCAAGAGGAAGCAGGCATTCTCACCAGACCTGAGCAGGCATTTCTTCGAGCTCCTAGTTACATATCACGAGAGGAAACTAGCGTTGGAAGTATTGAGGAAATCCGACTTGGTGCTAATCGACGGGAGCTTCTACGGCTTCCTTTTCCACGCCCTGAGGACTAGGGAGCCAGAAGAGTCAGAGGCTTTGAAGGGCCTAGTCCATGAGACATTTAAGCTGACTCAAGAACTGATTAGCAGCAATAGAGCATTAGCAATTATTAAAAGGAGTCCCTCTCGAGCCATAGGCGGATACTTCGCGTTAATGAATGGTAGTGACAATAAATTCACAACACTACTAGACAAATTAATCTTGTCGTTTGTAATGCCTAAAAGGACAATTTTCTATTACGACGACTTTTTGGGGACTGAGCACCACATAATTTTTTACAACACGGTTGCATCGATGATTCGTAGGATTTCATCTATTGATACTGTGATTCAAAAGGCGCAGAAGAATATTCTGGCCCCGTTTGAGCGATTTGGCCTGCCTAGCGACGCACTCAACAACTTGGCAAGAGCGCAGGTTAGAGTCTTTGAGGGTGTGCCTGTCTGTGAAGTTGAGTTTCCCAGAAGTATTGCGAGGGAGGACCTAGAGCGGTTTTTAGCTCAGCCATACTTCTTCAACGATGGTACAGGACTCCCACTCGCTCTTGACCTGATAGATAATTTAATCTCGATTCCCTCGAGGTTTACGAACGAGTTTGTAAACGAGGTAGAGGCGAG
>CAYTRT010000040.1:0-8017 GCA_964440295.1 uncultured Nitrososphaeria archaeon | reverse complement strand
AAATACTCTTCAGATGTCCATAGTCTTCTCATGAGATGTATTGCTTCGACAAGCCTCTCAATTCTCTCACGCCAAGAGGGCCACTTTCCATTCCTCTCTTCAAAAAACCTCGCCTCGTTCACAGCTTCGCCAGACCCTACCCCTAGAAGAAATCTACCGGGATAGAGATTATCTAGAGTCGCTGCCGCCTGAGCAATAATCGCAGGATGGAAACGACCCCCTATCGGACAAGTAACATCTGGCCCCACAGTTATTCCGCTAGTCAGTTCAAGGGCTACGCTCATGAGCGACCAAATAAAGGCCGATTTACCGCCCGTATGAAACCAAGGCATAAAGTGATCGCCAAACCAGAATGAGTCAAATCCCAGCTTATCAGCTAGGACAGCACACTCTATGAACAATCGTGGCTCAGCCTCATTCTCGCCCACATCTATTCCAATCTTAATCGATTTCATAGATTATTTAGTGGTCGTATCATCATTTAAGATTTTCCATTCCTACAACTAAGCTTCTCGACACCTGCATAGTTCGTAATAAGAGAGTAGAAACAAAATTCATCAAAAATGCTCCGTTAACTGTGTGTTTAAGAATACGCGTCCTGTTGATTATTGATAAGACTTGGTTTATGTTACTGAATGTTTAATACAGTGCAGTTGTTAAAGCCTATCTGCGCCTCTTTACCTTGCAAGTTAAGGACGCGGAACCTATCATCTCCGTGAACATCAACTTTTAACAATAATCCATCAACATCAATATTGGCGCGTACAAATGTACCTACAAATGTGACGCTTTCAACTTTTCCCTTGAATACGTTTAGAAACTCTGCCTGCCTGCTTTCATCAATTATATAAATGTCCTCAGGTCTCAACGATACTATCACTTTTGACCCCTCCTTGAAATTCGGTTGACCCCTTACTTTAAGCATAACGCTCCCTACTTCCAATAAAGTCGTACCACTTTCTGGTTGATAACTCACCACTCTAGCCTCTATAAAGTTGCTACTTCCGATAAACGATGCGACAAATGGTGTCTTTGGGTCGGTGTATAACTCGAGTGGAGTGCCTACCTGCTCTATTTTCCCATTATTCATTACGTAGATTTTGTCAGATATCGCAAAAGCCTCACCCTGATCATGAGTTACATAGATCATTGTTTTTCCAGTCTCTCTTTGAATGCGCCTGATTTCGTATTTCAGCTCGTCTCTAAGTTTTGCATCAATGTTGCTTAAGGGCTCGTCAAATAGCAGTACTGCTGGGTCTGTAGCAAGAACTCTTGCAATTTCTACTCTTTGCGCTTGGCCGCCGCTGAGCTGGCTTGGCATTCGTTCTTCAAATCCTCCCATCCTTACTAACTGCAAAACCTCATTTACTCTGCGCCTAATTTCGTTTTTTGGATATTTCCTCATTTGAAGTCCGAATGCGATATTTTTATATACATTCATGTGTGGGAAAAGCGCAACCTTCTGAAATACAAACCCTATATTTCTTTTCTCTGGCGGAATGTCGGTTACGTCTTTTCCATCAAATAATATTTTACCTTCGTCAGGAGTTATTAAGCCGGCGATCATTCTGAGAGTTGTTGACTTGCCACAACCGCTAGGCCCAAGTATTGTAACAAATTCTCCCTTGTCAGCCGTTATTGTAGCCTTATCGACCGCAGTAGTCTGTCCGTACCTCTTAACCAAGTTTATTGCTTCTACTTTGATCATTTCTAATCATCAGATCATAATGGAGCCTCTTAAGTATTTTGTGCCGAAAAACTTAAGATAGATGATTACTATCGCTAACGAGACAAGCTGTAGTATTGTCGCCTCAGCTGCAACAAAAGGCCTGACTCCTGCATGTCTGATATCACTAAACACTTGTAGTGGAGCTGTCTTAACTCTTGTGGGCAGACTAATAAGTAGAGCGGTAATAAATTCATTCAGTGACAACACGAGGACTAAAATAACTCCGGCTGTAATTCCTGGCCCTATCAGTGGAAGTGTGACTCTTAGAAATGTTTTAAGCCTTCCAGCACCAAGGCAGCGAGCAGCCTCTTCATAAACAGGGTCAAAATTCTTGAATGCCACGATCATTGTTAAAAGTGATAACAACATAAATCCTGTTGAATAGGCTGCTACGAATCCCCAAAACCCTAGTAGAAACCTGTAAACGAAGTAGTAGGCCAGGACTAGCGAGAGCCCATACGTTATTCCAGGGACGTACCATACACCATTCAATAACGTGAATAGAAGCTTTTTTCCTCCAAAATCGTACCTAGCGATTCCGTAAGCAACTGGTAGGCTTACAGCCGTAGTAATAGCAACCGTTACAAGCGCAATTGCTATACTAGTTTGTAGCTTTTCCCAAAACGCTTCAGAGATAGTAAAATATGCTTCTATTGTGATAGTTAAGTTTCCGTTCTCATCATAAATGAATATTGCTCTGTACAGGGTTATTCCAAGAGGCATAAGAATCAAGATGCACACGAAAATTAAATATAGATAAACGATCGCTGAATAGATTTTTTCTTTGTTATGCTTATTCATACTAGTACACCCTTACTGAGCCTAGTAACTACGTAAAAGATGACCATTGTTATCAAGACTACTATCACGCCGAGCGCGCTACCCATGCCAAAGTCAGAGATAACTAGGCTTGTGGTCCATATTTGGTTTGACAAGACACGAGTTCCGAGAATGGGTCCTCCTAGAAGTATCGGGATCGCATAGGCGCCTAAGTTCCATCCAAAACTAGTTAACCAGCCCGTAACTATGCCTGGCAAACTAAGTGGTAGAGTAATCCTTAAGAATGTCTGGATCGAAGACGCACCTAAGCAGCGGGCAGCCTCTTCATAGGATCTTTCTATTCCTTGAAGGGATACACCTATGTTGTAGACTACGAATGGTAAAGTATAGAGAGCTAGTGCGAATATTGTAGTTGGTAAAGAGTAAAGAGCCGTTATGGCGGGTATACCTAGGGACTCAAGGATGTGCGCTACTGGACCGCCTGGCAATATGAGATATAATAATCCATAAGCGATGTATAGCTCTCCGAACAGTGGAATAATTAATATCGCTCTAAAGACATCGGCAAACTTTTTTACTTTTCTAAGCATGAAGTAGGCAAATGGATATCCCAACAAGACGTCTATTATCGCAGCCACGCCCGCGAGGAAAAAAGTATTTTGCAGGTCAATTCTGTATATTCTAAAGAGTTTCAAGTAATTTTCTACGGTGAATATGGGTGTGAAGAAGAATGAATCCTTAAGTGTGAAGCTCATAATAAATAGCATTATTAGAGGTACGAAGAAAAATGCTAGTTGCATTATTAATCCTGGAGTTGTTAATAAAAAACCTTTTATGGATTTGTGTGGCATTTTTAGCTAACCTAATCGCTTAATCTTTATTCGCCAATTAACTCTTTATAGTAGTTTATCCAGTCGGGAGCGTGTTCATTAACGTATACCCAGTCAATTTTAGGCCACTTTTTAACCTCCTCTATGGTTGGATATACCTCGTGTATTCCTTTTGGTCCTAGAGCATTGACCCAGTCAGGTACATATAGAGCATATTCGGGACCGAGTAAACCTTCTTCTGTTCGAAGCCAGAGCTCTTTTGTATATTCTTTATACTTATTGATGTCTGGTAGCTGATGTAGCGGGCTAACCAACCAGTCTGCAGCTACTTGGGCCAATAACGGATGTTCTACATCCTTCGGTATCCACAGTATTCCTGGTAAATTGACTTGCGGACTCTTGAATCCCCATGGCAGGACTTGATTTCCCTTGAGCTCAGGCTTAGTAAGCATATATCCCTCTCCTAGGCAACACCAGTAAGCAGAGACCCAGCTTATCTCTCTTCCCAAGAGTTCATCAAGCTCTGCCTCGTCACTTGTATACTTCAAGACGTTTGGATGAACATTCTCCGCAACCCACTTCAATACCTCCTTCATATCATTCGGGTCCTTGTAGTTTTTACCGAGATCCTGCGCCACCACCGTTAGCCATCCCCAGAAACCATTGTCTTCGAATACCCACAGGGTTAATTTTTCTCGTAATCTTTTGTCGGCCAGTGATCGCCAGGAATTAAACCACTCACCTACATATTTTGTGTTCACCGTTAAGTTAGCTAATGCGTGGTTCTGGAACTGTATACCGTAGGGCAGATTTAAGAAGTACGAGTCTATCATCATCATCGTTGGGACTAGTGGCGAGGGTAGGAATGGTGTGGCTATTTCTTTGGCAACGGCCTCTTCGAAGAAGTTCTGTTCAAGATGCATGACGTCGTATGGCGCTTTCAGGCCCGCGCTGTATGCCGAATATAGCTGAAACATGAAGCCACCTTTTGCTTCCTGAGTGCCTAAAATGTCAATATCCACGTCGACGTCGTACATCATAGCTACATAATCCTTAAATTCTCTGGGAAACGCCGTATCAGACAGACCCCAATAGGTCCAGTTTGCTATTATGACTTTCCCCTCACTTCTGAGCTCGTCCTGAACTTCCTTAAACGTCATAAACTTGTCTACGATAGGTATCCACTTTTTACCAGTCCAACCAGCCTTTGCGACTGGGACTTCGACCTCCTTTGTCACTTCTTTAATAATTTCGCTTGTAACAGTCTTTGTCACGGTTGCGCCAGCACCGACGGTCTCAGTAACAGTCTTGGTGATAGTCCTCTCAGCCTGGGCAGAGGGAAAGGCAAGCGAGCCTATCGCGGTTCCAACTATTAAACCACCGACAGCTCCCGCAACAGCACCCAATAGTGTCCTTCTGCTTGAACTTGGTCTTTCACTATTCCTAGACATCAATTCATTTGGAAATTTGGTAATTAATAAAGTTATCAGCAAATAATTGAATATAAAGATCATTATCGGGTTTCACCCAAATGACACTCGGCCGCTTAAGTCGCAGGGGCATCTCTGGGCCTGATAATTTTTAACGGGCTTATTATAACGTCGATATATTGAGATCTCCTTATAATGAGAGTGCTGCAACTTTTATTTATAAACGACCAAACTATTTTTCTCTCGAAGTGTTAGGCAATTGAGGTGAAGCTTGTTGAAAATTAGAGACATCAAAATTAGTGTTATATCTGTACCATACAGAAAACCTGAGAGGTGGTCCTGGGGGCATAGAAGAGGTGGGACATTCATTATCCTTGAAGTCGTAACCGACAGCGGCATAACAGGACTAGGCGAGATCACTTCTTTCATCGACGCATCCTACATCTATCCTCTAATAGAGACTATAAAGAAAATCTTGATCGATGAAGATCCAACAAATGTCGAGCTGTTAATGTATAAGCTCGGTGTACACGGTTTACACAACGTGGCAAACTTAGTAGTATGCGGCGTCGAGATGGCACTCCTAGACATCGCAGCAAAAGAGATCGACAAGCCACTCTATAGATTGCTTGGAGGTTGCTTTAGAAGAGAGATACCTTTCGCGCCATGGCTACTACTTGATGCGCCGGAAAAAATGGCGAAAGAAGCGGAGAGGTTCGTAAATGAGGAATTTAAAACATTCTACATTAAAGTCGGAGTTGATGAAAAACTAGATTACGCGCGAGTAAAAGCAGTCCGCGAATCACTGGGAGATGAGATAAAAATTAGGATTGATGCTAATGGTGGATGGACTGTCGGTGAGGCTGTAAGAAACTTAAAAAGACTAGAGGCGCTTGACATCGAGTTCGCTGAAGAACCAACCACTAGAGAGGGCCTAGTCAGGGTCCGAGAGGTATCCAACATCCCTATAGCGTCTGGAGACTCAGCTACCACTCTTAATGACATTTACGGCCTATTAATGGATAAATCAGTAGATTTGATCAGCCACATAGATCCAGGTTTTCAGGGAGGCATCCTAGCTTCTAAGAAGGCCTGCTCGCTCTGCGAAGCTGCAGGGATACCCGTCGTTGCCCACACAAAACTAGAGCTTGGAATCGGGCTGGCCGCAATCTTGCATCTTGTTGCATCGACGCCGAATTTCCTCTATCCTAACCAGACATTATACATGTATCTCGAGAGCGACGTGATTCTTGGAGACGGCTTCATATTTGAGGGAGGAGCGATAAAAGTCCCAGAAGGTCCTGGACTAGGAGTAGAGCTAGATAAAAAGAAAGTTGAGAAATACGAAGCCATGTATAAGCAGATAGGAACCCTTACCGCTTACGGCGAAGTCGACGTATCGAGGCTTGGACGCCCGCTACTTCAAAAATACTGGCTATAACACATTGTTCTAATATATCGGAGTGAGTATTGGTTGGAGTTGTTTGATCTTTTTTATGCTTCTGATTTTCTCTGTTAATTCTCTGATTTTTGACGCGACTCCTTTTACGGCTATTATCAATAGGCAGTCATCCATCGTTAAATGCAGGTGTAGGGCTGATGGAATGATGTCCATGTAGTCGTGCTGAACATCTGTCAACTCTTCTTCGAGGCCTTTGACGTCGTGTGAATAGTGAACTAATACGACCCCCGCCACATTTTCTTGACCACTAAACTTCCAAGTATTTGTGGTTATGAATGCCCGAATCGCCTCTTGTAGTCCCTGAGACCTAGAAGATATGCCCATCTCTCTTAATACTCTGTCAAAGCTCTCTAAAAGCTCCGACGGAAAAGAAACTCCGGTCTTAATAGCTTTCCTAGACTTTGGACCCATGTCTACCTTCATAGTAATGATAATCTAATGCCTGTGATATATTTTACGAGTTATATTAGGAACAAAATTTAGTTATTTTCTTTTATGGATAACTTGCTTCGGATCCTTCACCAATAGTGCTATTTCCCATATTATTAGTGCTGTGATCAGCATGGCGAAGCCTAGCACTGTCGATTCTATGGTCATTTCTATGAATTCTCCGCCTTCAGCAAGATATCCTACTACGTGGTCTACAAAGACCATTATTGATGCTCCCCATAGAATCAGACTTAGGAATTTCAGCATGTACTTATCGTCTTCTGCCTTAGCGTACCACAATGCCGTTGAAATTGTTGCGGAGAAAAGCAGCACTATTAGCCACATACTGGTCAACAAGGTTTATTAGTAACAACTATTTAACTTTATGGTGTTACTGGAGGAAGACTAAGATGACCTGCTTCATCACACCCATGATCATTGCAATAATAACGACGCTAATTCAAAAAACACTCGGCAAAAAAACTGAAAAACTAAAGCTGAGCATCCTGAATGCGCTTCTCTGGGGTGGTGTAGCACTACTAGCAATAGAACACGTCTGGCATGGAGAAGTAGTGCCCTGGCCGCCCTTCTTAACTGCAATGACAAACCCTGCAGAGATACCCGTAATGCTTCACGAAATGACGCTGGTCGGAGGATTAATGACCACATCCATATTCACGCTATGGGGACTAATACTCACCGCTCCAAAACTAATATCAACAGCAACGCTCAACAGACAAAGCAAGGACTTGAAGTCTCCACTTTAAGTAATGTTTTACAAGCTCTATCAGGCTTTAATGCCGCTAATAAAATCAGAGTCAGAGTTGCTGCTTACGTGATTCACTCATCGAAGAGGCTTAACACTTAGTTTAAGCCCTCGCCGAATACGTCAAGCAAATAACCCGGACGGGTACTATAATCCCTTATCGACAAAACATCCTCATTAACTTAACTTTAAATTTTCGACCAAACTACTAGCCTCGTCCATTACTAATCCCAAAAAGATGGGCGGCAGAGCCGTAAAAGTTTAGCATAGCGAGTCTCTCGGTAGATCGGAGCCCTACGTGTCGAAATGGGATGATAATTAATAGAGGTGGGTTGTTAAGGCATCCAGCGTACTGTTATATGGTCTGTTAAAGAGGGCTAAGGAGGATCCTTATGCCTTATCTCGAGAAATATCCAGCAGTGGCATGCCGCGGGTTTTTCGACGCGGAGGGGTGGGTTGAGGACATTTGTTACCAGGTTGTAGCAGGTAACACAGATCCCCGATATTATCAGCATATTCGAGAAACTTCTCGGAAGGCTCAGCATCGACTGCAGGACATATCGGTGCCGCCAGAAAGAATTCATGATAAGC
>CAYTRT010000039.1:0-8432 GCA_964440295.1 uncultured Nitrososphaeria archaeon | reverse complement strand
CCCTATCTTGACTATCTTCTGAGCACGAGGATAATTCCGGGAAATATATTCAGCGATTTGATTAAAGAAAGTTAGGAATAAAAACAGTATGGTTAGTCAAGTTCAGGACTCCACTCGAACCGCCAATCAGACACGTCATCTCTCTCTCGCTTTCTCAAAGAACTCGCAAGCCTCTCTTCTAACTTCTTTAATCTCTCCAGCATAATCTTCCGCTCAATTGCCGCTACCAAATTCCGTGTTTCTATAACCTTATCAGGATTAACGCTAATCGAAGTTACCCCTTCGCTGACTAGGAATTCCACGATCTCTGGGTAATTCGACGGTGCCTGTCCACAAACGCTCGTTGTAACACCATGCCGACGGCACACTCGGATCACATGACTGATAGCCCTTAGCACGGCTAAGTTACGCTCGTCATAGATTTCTTGTACCATGGCATCGTCGCGATCGATGCCTAAGATCAACATAGTCAAATCATTAGTGCCGAAACTGATCCCGTCTATGCCCTCTTCAATGAATTTATCTATGAGTAATACTGTTGATGGCACTTCCACCATGATCCACACCTTAAACTCGGGACCACGTACCAGCCCTTCCTCCCGCATGATCCGTAAGGCTTCTCTAAGCTCCTCTACGCGTCTTACAAACGGAACCATCACCCACACATTTTTGAGACCATACTCCTCACGCACTTTTCGAATAGCACGACACTCTAGTCTGAATGTCTTTGGTTCTGGCTCCTTGATGTATCTGAATGCTCCCCTATATCCAATCAGTGGGTTGGGCCCGACGTGTCCAGCCTCTTTTTCATACTTCTCTCCACCAGGCATTGCTAGGAATTCATCAGGCTTGAAGTCTAGGAATCTATACACGACGGGGTTGGGGTAAAATGCCTGCGCAACCATCCTTATACCCTCGGCGAAGGCATCGACCATCTTCTGCTCACCTCCCTCCTCGATTAGGAGTCTCGGGTGCTTGCCAACGCTAAGCATTAGGTGCTCCGCCCGTAGCAGACCAACACCATCCGCCTGGGTCTCTTTAGCAACCTTCTCAGCAATGTCTGGAATGCTGATGTTTACGTATATCTTGGTTGCAGTGACTACTGGTGCTTGAGCTATCGTCACGGCGGCTGCGGCTTTCTCAGGTGCGGCCGGCTTAGCGAGCTCCTCAATCATTCCTTCATAGATGACGCCTGACCTAGCGTCCACTGTGTATGTCTCGCCGTCTTGTAGCAACTTTGTAGCTTCTTTTGAGCCAACGATGCAGGGTATTCCCAGCTCTCTTGAAACTATCGCGGCGTGGCACGTCATGCCACCCTCGTCAGTAACTATCGCGCCTGCTAGACGCATGTATGGAACCCAGTCCGGGTTCGTCATCTTAGTCACTAGAATGTCACCCTTCTGGATCTTCTTCGCCGCGTCTTCTGGCGAGAAGACGATCTTGGCCTTGCCTGCATAGACTCCTGGGCTGGCCGGCAGTCCTTTAAGGACTATCCTGGCCTCGGCTACAGTTGTGACTGTTGATGAGGATGCAGTGGAGGCGACTTCCTTCATGCTCCAGACCGTCTCTGGTCGTGACTGGACTATAAACAGGTTGTTCGGAAATGTTAGGTCTCTGTCGACCGCGAACTCGATGTCCTGCGGCACGCCGTAGTGCTCCTCAATTCTTTTACCAATTCTCGCCAGCTCTACTACTTCTTCATCCGTCAGGCTTGGTGCTTCCTGCCTCTCTGGAGGTACTTCTGCATGAATAGTCTTGCCGGTCTTAGGGTCCCTAATATACTCGACCGTTTTTTTAGATGTGCTCTTTGTGATTATTTTCAGCGATGACTTATCTACTTCGAAGTGGTCTGGCGTCACTGCTCCAGAAACTATTGCCTCTCCGAGGCCCCAGACTGACTCGATAACTATTTTGCTCCTGTCGCCGGTTACTGGATGGAGCGTGAACATAACGCCCGCAGATCTACTATTAACCATCTTCTGGACAGCCACGCTTATCAGTACTCGCTCGTGTCTGAATCCCTTCTCGGTCCTGTAGAAGATTGCCCTCGGAGTAAACAGGCTTGACCAGCACTTCCTGACGCTCTCTAAAAGCTCCTTCTCGCCCCTAATGTTGAGGTATGTATCCTGCTGGCCCGCGAACGATGCGCCCGGCAAGTCCTCAGCGGTGGCTGAAGATCTGACAGCGACGAATACTTCTTTTAGCCCTACCTTCTTGCTTAGTTCTCTATAGGCCTTGACGATTTCTTCCTCGACATACTTGGGCATAGGGGTCGACTCGATTAGCGCTCTAATCTTTTTCGATGCCTCCTCATACTGCTTTGGGTCTTTCGGATCTTTTATTGTCTCGTCCAAGATATCATATATTTTTTCAGCAATTTTAGCGTCCTCTATGAACTTCTTGTATGCATACGCAGTCACCGCGAAGCCCGGCGGTACAGGTATTCCTGCGCTTAGCATCTCTCCTAGATTTGCACATTTACCACCAACTAGTGGTATGTCTTCCTTTTGCAGTTCTTCGAACCACAGAATTATTTTCTGTTCCTTGTTTTGAGACATGGCTCCGTCCCCTAAGAGTTGCGTGATTAGCTAATTAATAAATCTCGCCGACTACGCATAATTGCGGCGTCTTTCTTCAAATTAAATGACTGTGGGATTCTCATCCGAAAAAAAGTGCTTGGATTCAGGGTGCTATTCTTCTCTGCTGTAGGGCACGCCGAGGGCGGCTGGTGCTCCAATCCTCCTCCTCACCTTGCTGAAGGATAGTATGACAAGGGTCAAAATGGTTACTGCGTAAGGTAGCATGAGGACGAATTGAGGTGTCTGAGCACCTAGGCCGAGCAGTGGGACTCTGTATTGAAACGCCTCGATGCCTCCGAATAGGTACGCAACAAGTATGGCTCTTAGCGGGCTCCAAGCAGCTAAGATGACGAGTGCGAGGGCTATGAATCCTCGGCCACGAGTAATCTGCTCGACCCAGAATGGCTGATACCCGAGGAATAGATACGCGCCAGAGAGGCCGGCAAGGGCACCCCCAATCATCGTTGATAAGTACCTGATTCTATATACATTTACGCCGAGGGCGTCGGCCATAGCGGGATTCTCGCCCACGCTCCGAATGCTTAGTCCCCACTTTGTTCTGAAAAGCAGGACCCATAGCAGTATGGCAAAAATCAGCGAGGCATAGACGATCAAATTGTGGTTAAAGAAGGCTTTCCCAACTATTGGTAGGTCCTTTAGGATCGGGATCGGCGCGTCGGGCAGCCTAGGTGCCTGGTTCAGCAGGACGACCTCCTCGGGGACTGATGGGTTGAGCATCTTGACAATTGATCGTCTGACCTCTGGAGCGCCTATAAACCCGCTTAGACCCGTGCCAAACATCGTTAAAGCTAGTCCAGTCACAACTTGGTTAAGCCTAAGTGTCACTACAAAGGAGACCAGCAGCAACGCCATCAACGCTCCTACGACCATTGATGCAACGATACCGGCTAAATGACCAAAGCTCAGCGTAAAGATGAAAGACGCCGCAGCACCCATAAGCATTATTCCCTCGAGTCCGAGGTTGAGTATGCCTGACCTCTCGGTAAGCACCTCACCCGTAGCAGCTAGCAGGTATATTGTTCCTGCGGCTACTGCCCCAGTTATGGCGGCCTCCAGCGTTAATAACTCAGCGGCGACCATCTTGGCTCTCCACCCTCACGACTGAGACTCCATACCTCTTGACAAACTCGCCGAGCAGGGTGAATAGAAAGATCAATGCTTGGAGAATTTGTGCTCCTGTCTTAGGCATTGATAAGGCATACTGCATTGCGTCGCCGGCCGTCAATAGGCCACCGAAGAGGATTCCGGCTGGAATTATCAGTAATGGATTGAGGCCAGCGAGATAGGCCACGATAATAGCCATGTAGCCGTAACCTGGCGATACGTCAGGAGTTAATCTACCGATCAGCGTCGTGACCGTGACCATCCCCGCTATGCCTGACAGTCCCCCACTCAGTAGGCTGCCCAGCATTATCGTTGACGATATATTCATCCCCGCATACTTCGCTGCCTCCAAGTTTTGGCCGACGACCCTTATCTCGAAGCCAGGTATGGTGTACTTAAGCATAGAAAAGACTAGCGAAGCAGTGACCAGCGACCAAGTAAGCATAAGCATCCCGACACTCATGAAAGGTAATGATGGCCTAGCATAGGGAGGGAAATTCACAGAAAATGGAAAGCCATAGCCCTGTGGATCCCTCCAGGGGCCAAAGATAAGATAATTCACAAAAAGAATAGCAATGTAATTCATCATCAGTGTCGTTATTATCTCGTTGGCTCCCAGCCTTGTCTTGAGGAAGGCGGGAAATAGGCACCACGCTGACCCAGCAATAAAGGAGGCTAGAAGCATCACGAGTAATAACAAATCGGGGCTTATCAGGCCATAATATACGTGAAGTAATACAACTCCAGTGGCGGCGAATGCGCCCATGTATAGTTGTCCCTCAGCACCGATGTTCCAGAAATTCATCTTGAAGGCTATCGATAATCCAAGAGCAGCGAGAATGATAGGTGTGCTTCTAAGCAAAGTCTCATGCATTAACCCAACACTAGTGAATGTATTTATGATCATTTTGTATATCTCGAGGGGATAAAAGCCAAGCATCAGGAAGATAAGTCCAGCTATGATGAAGGATACAATTACTGCGATGATCGTTACTAGGACCTTATAGAGAATGCCAGTCTCGTAGCGCTTCTCGAAGACTATGTAGTAGTTATGGATCTTTAGTTTAAGTGGCACTTTATCCCACCCCCCTCGCCATCAGCATGCCTATCTCTTCTTTTGATGCTCGGTATCCATCAAAGATGGCCACTACTCTGCCTTCATACATCACTGCGATTCTATCGCTCATCCTTAACAGCTCGTCAAGGTCTTCACTTATCAGCAATATTCCCGCGCCCTCATTCCTCATACTTGTAAGGTTGGCCCTAACGTATTCGGCCGCCCCAATGTCTAGTCCGCTCGTTGGATAAACAGCTATTATCAACCTAGGCTTGGTCAGCATATTTCCCAATAGTTCTCTGGCCAGAACTAGTCGCTGAACATTTCCACCTGACAGGGTCTTCACCTTAGCTTTAATGCTCGGAGCAACTATTTGGTATCTCTCAATAAGCATGTCCGCTAGCTTTGCCGCCTCCTTCCACCTTATCAATAACTTATTAGAAATTGGTGAGTATCGGTAACTCTTTAGAATTGCATTTTCTAAGACCGTTAATTCAGACACGACTCCTGTCCTAGCTCCTTCGGGAGGGATGTAGGCGACTCCGTTCTCATACATTTGTCGAGGAGTAAATGAAGTCGCGTCTTTTCCATCTAGTATTATCTTGCCTGACTTTATTTTCCTGACTCTTGCTATTGCCTCTGCTAGTTCGACCTGCCCATTTCCACTAACTCCAGCTATTCCGAGGATCTCCCCCCTATGGACATCTAGTGACGCGCCCTTAACTGCTAGCTCTTCTTTATCGCTCTCGACGAAGAGGTTTATCACAGATAGGACAGGCCTGTCTGTCCGCGGGCTCGGTTGGGACTGGAGTGAAACTCCTTCTTGTCTGCCAATCATGGCTAGGGCTAATTCGTCGCGGTTCGTCATTGAGGTGGGCTTCACTAGAACTACTCTTCCCTTCCTCATCACCGTGATTCTGTCGCTAACGGACAATGCCTCGTCAAGCTTGTGGGTAATGAGTACGACTCCTTTCCCCTCTTCAGCCATCTTTCTCATCGTCGTGAAGAGCATCTTTGACTCCTGTGGGGTAAGTACGCTTGTGGGCTCGTCGAAGATGAGTATTCTCGAGCCCCTGTACAGGAGCTTTAGAATCTCTACTTGTTGCTTCTCGCCTGCTGATAGTTGCCATACCCTCGACTCTGGGTTGATTCTCCAGCCATACTTGGTTATTTGCTGTCTTAGCTCTTCGTGGATCTTTTGCCAGTCTATGAAGAATCCCACGTTGGGCGCGTTGAGTATGACGTTCTCAGCCACGGTGTGTGTCGGTATCAGTCTAAAGTTCTGATGGACCATCCCTATGCCGAGTTTTATCGCCTTGCTCGGCGAGTTGATCGTCACGGGCTTGCCCATTATCTTTATCGTGCCCCTGTCGGGCCTGTAGAGTCCATAGAGAATGTTCATGAGCGTGGTCTTTCCTGCTCCGTTCTCGCCGAGTAATGCATGTACTTCTCCAGGCATGAGCGTGAAGTTTACTTCGTCGTTTGCGACCACTCCTGGGAATCTCTTCACTATTCCTATCATCTCCACGAGTGGCTGTTTTTCTTTTGTGTCTTCCACGAATTGGCCTCGTCGTTCTCCGTATTTCAATATTACGTTTCTTCTTTGTTTCTTTGCGTGAAATTTTACATGTTTGTGCAACTTAACTATAAATAAGCTCAAGCGCGGGTTTCGGTTGAGATGAGTAACTCGTCTGTTAGTAAGAGGGTTTCTAGAAGGGAGTTTCTCGGCGTCGCTAAGAGTGCTGCTGTTGGCGGTGTTGTTGCTGCCGGTCTGATCGGCGGTGTTGCTGGCTATTATGCCGGTGCGGCTGCTGCTCCCACGGTTACTTCCACTTCGGTCGTTACTTCCGCAGTGACTGTCGAGAAGGCTAAGACTCTCAAGGCTGGCTATTTCTATCCCGGTCCGGCGAAGGACTATGGCTGGTCATATGCGCATGATAATGGTAGGCGTGGTGCTGATAGGATGGTTCCAGGCGTCACGAGTTCCTATATCGAGAATGTTAGGGATGAAGGTGCGCCTGCCGCCATCAGTACCTTGCTCGCCCAAGGCGTTGATCTTGTTATTGCTTGTAGTTTTGGTTTTATGAATGCGATGGTTGAGGCAGCGGCGAAGAACCCAGATAAGTATTTTGTTCACATCTCTGGCTATAAGAGTGGTGCCGCTCCTGGTGCTGATAGGACGACTCCGAATCTCTCGACTGCGTTTGCTGAGTTTTATCAGCTGTATTATCTGAATGGCTTGGCTGCTGGTGCTGTTACCCAGAGTGGCGTTGTGGGTTATGTTGGTGCTTTTCCGATCCCTGAGGTTGTGAGGCATATCAACGCGTTTGTTCTTGGCGCGAATGTTGCGTATCGTAGGAGGACTGGTAAGAACATTAAGGCTTACGTGAACTGGATCTTTTCTTGGGTTGATCCGCCTAAGGCTAGGGATGCAGCGATTGCGCTGATCGAGGAGACTGGAGCTGATGTTTTGGCTTATACTGAGGACACTCCGACGGTTCTGCAGGTCGCCGAGGAGTATACGACGAAGAAGGGCAAGAGGGTCTGGAGTTTTAGTCATTATAGCGATATGAGGGAGTATGGTCCTAACGCTCATCTGACTGGCCAGATCGTTGACTGGTCACCTATCTATGCGGAGTTCTACAGGATGATACTGTCGAATAGCTGGAGGCCAGTCGATATCTGGGCGCGTATAGGCGACATGATGGACTGGAGGTGGAGGAGGCCTGTTGAGGAGAGCTTAGCTGGACAGCCAGAGGGCGTCGTCTATCTGGCTCCACTTAACCCAGCTATTCCCTCAGAGGTCCAGCTCGAGATTAAGCAGCGGTATGAGGAGATGAAGGAGCTCCTGTTTGAGCCGTTTTCTCCCGAAGGTAATCTCGGCGAGCCCATCAGGGACCAGGATGGAAATGTCAGGATTGGGCCTGGCCAGCGTGCTGATCGTGAAGCATTGTGGAACATGGACTGGCACGTAGAATATATTGAGACTCCTCTACCACGATAACCAACCACACATATTCTTTATTTTTCGTATTGACCAATCAGAGCTTATCACGAACTATGCCTAGCACTCCTGTCTCATTATTTATTTCTACGTAGATAGTTTCGATAGCACTATTTATCACGGTGGGTAATAATAATATGTTTTCTTATCTTTGAAAAAGTTAATTACGGGATAAAATATAAAAAATAAGTTGATGTTATTTGATAGGTTTAGGGACTAGTTTGTTTGTGAATGTGTTTATTAGTGTTGTTATTGTCCTTCTCGTGGATGTGTCGACGTAGATGCCGTATGTGATCATTATCAGTGAAAATATTAGTGGTGTGGCGAATCCTGCAAGTGGTCCGAAACTGTACATACTGAAGGGTTTTGGGTCTTGTGGAATGACGGACAACCACCAGTCGTAGTTAAATGCTAGGACGGGCATTCCGAGGATGATTGTTGATAATAGGACGATGAGTGAGTATATGCTGCCACCTCCCGCCCTCCACTCGCTACTAAAGACGCATGTCCCCGAGATCCCTATTCCTGCGCCGAAGATTAGTCCCCCGAGGGCTATTTGGATTTGTCCGATCTGCGGGACACTGAACCTGAATGGTATTCCCACTAGCTGGAGTATGAATATTCCAGTGGCGTACGTTAGTATCGCGAGTCCTATTGCACGGACCAT
>CAYTRT010000038.1:0-9886 GCA_964440295.1 uncultured Nitrososphaeria archaeon | reverse complement strand
TGCATGCCTCGATTCCCGTCCCTTAATGCTGTTCACTCAGAGATAAGGACATCGGCTGCTCGATTGAGCGGCTCTATTAATTGAGATCCTCTATGAACTGATTAGTAGAAATTGAGTCAGCTTGCAAAGTTTATAAATCGACATTATTAACCAATCATGAGTGATGAACATTAAAATTGTCTTTATTATCATTGTGTCCTTAACAGCATTGATAATATTAGCTTGGGCTCCTTGGATCGACGATCAAGAAATACATGACAGAGTATTCAGAGAGAAAGCTCACAAAGACGGAACGATGGGCTGGGTAATACAACCAGACGGAACCAGAGAATACGCATTAATCTGCGATTATAAAGTGAATTGGATTCCATTTGGAAGATGGGTTGCTAGTTGTGAAGGAGGTTACTTTGTAACTTTTTGGGGCCAAATAATACCATGAACTCGAAGATGGGACTTCATGCACCACCCGGCTCTTAATGTTATTAATTTGTTAAAAAATTATCAAGTTCTAGAGCTATAACACAAGTATCCTTATCGAGACGAAATCAAATTTAGAAATTATTTCTTAGTCTATCAATAAGTTTATAGACTCTTTCTCTTATCTCGTCTCTCACTTTCCTCGCCTCCTCTATGGTCATTGATGATGGGTCCGGTACGCTCCATTCCTCGACATATCTAACATAGACGACTGGACACTCTGAGCCGCTGCAGACGATTACTGCCAGCTCTGCACTTTCTTGAAGTTCTTTCGTCAAGAGCCTCGGCCTATTGTTACTGATATCGATTCCCTCCTCAGCCATGAGTTTGACAGCGGTGGGGTGAACCTTCACAGCTGGCCTGATGCCAGCGCTTAAGGCTCTCCACCCCTTAGGAGCAAGACTATTGAAGTATGCCTCAGCGATCTGGCTCCTGAAACTATTCTCTACGCAGACGAATAAGACAATCCTCAATCGCCGCCACCATTTTTGAATATCGTCGACGAATTAATAAATGCTAAAAGACGACGTAGATATGCGTAGACACTCGTTTGTTGATCGGTAAATCGCATGAAATCGCGTAATGTTAGAGATCACTAAAACCACCTCTTTACCACTATCAACTTTGGATAATAGCAGGACTCACTCCAACAATCTTAATAGTAACTGCTATGGATCGCTTTCAAAAACGAAATAATGCATAAAAATCATTCATGCTTAAATTTAAATTCCATTTACTTATATGGATAAGTAACTGTTAAGATTGTGAAGTGGATGAGGTGACTAAGGGGCGATTAGGCGTGGAAGAGTATGATGTAGTTGCCGTTGGTGGTGGAGTGGCTGGTTCCGTCGCTGCGAGGTTTGCCGCTCAAAATAATTTTAAGACTTTGTTGATTGAGAAGTTTAAGACTCCTAGGAATAAACCGTGTTCGGGAATCCAGTTCTCATATTTTGAGAGACTTATTGGTGAGAAGATACCGCGTGAAAAACTTTGTAGAAACGAGCTTTTTAAAGTCGAGATGATGACCCCTAAAGGTAAGGTCTTTAGAGGCAAAATGAAAATGCTGAACTTTTGGAGATCAACCTTTGACAGTTGGCTAAACTCTTTAGCAGCTGATGCTGGGGTTGATTTTCGCGATAGCACCTCATTAATTGATTTTGTCGAAGGCAATGACAGGATCATTGTTAAATTAGCTATGGAGAACAGGCGATTTGAAGTTAAAGCCCGCTACCTCATAGGTGCCGATGGGATGCTCTCGAAAATTAGGAGAAAAATGCGGCCACAGGATTTTGACAAAAAAGCCACTGGTGCAACAATAAATTATTATTTTGTTGGAGAGGCTGACTTGGATCCCAACACGCTTTACATGTTCTTCAACCGAGAATTTTGTCCCCTAATGTTTGCATGGGTTTACCTGAAAGATGATAAATGGGTGATAGGTACAGGCGCAAACGAAAATCCCTTAGAATATGCAAATAGATTCTTCAACTACGTCAAGAAGAGGTATAGGCTTCGGGGGGAGATTGTCAAAAAGGAGGGCTTCTCCTCGACGCTAAAAAGCACGATATACTTGGGCGAGAGGAGGGTATTGATGGTTGGCGACGCTGCAGGTCTCGTCGATATGTATCGAGGTGTGGGAATGGACAACGCGGCACTAAGCGGGCGCCTAGCAGTCAAAGCCATAGCAAGGGCTGAAGAAGATGGCATAGAAGCTGCAAAAGCATACGAAGACCTAATGAGAAGAATTGTCAGGAAGTTGGAGTCAAATGCAAAGAAGCAAGCAAAAAGGTTGTCATCAAACAGCGAGCTCGAAAAAAGCCTGTCGCCTCTAAACATGCTTAAAGGAGGAATATACATGCTTATAGCCAATGAGATAAACAAGATACTACCACCGGAAAGACTAATATTTCTGCCACCATAAAACAAGCAGTCATCATTTTCATTATCAATACAAATGATGAGGAAGTCTCAGACAGAAAGGATGCCTCTTTCTATTGAAGAGGTTTTAGAAGTTGATGAGTGGACCGGGCGGGATTCGAACCCGCGACCTCCCGCGTGCGAGGCGGGCGATCTACCACTGATCTACCGGCCCTTCACCCTACTTGTCTGTCGAGGATAGTTATAAAAGTAAACTCGGCTAATTGTTTTGTTGGCTTTGAGGGTAGTAGCTGTCGGTGGTAGGGCGTTCGTTAACTCGCTTAGGCTGGCTGGGGCCGGTGGAGTAGTCGCTGAGACGGCTGAGGAGGCTGCTAGATGCATCAATAGGCTGGTGCAGGACCCAGGAGTCGGATTGATAATCGTGAGCGATGAGTATGGCGAGGATTTCTCTAGGAGACTCAACGAGATTAGATCGAGGATCACGATGCCGATCATCTACGAGATGCCGGCTCCGGGGTCCCGCGTCGGCCACATTGACTACAGGGCGGTGCTGAGGCAGGTATTAGGTATATGAGTAGAGTCAGAAGTAGTTTTGGTGAGTGATTGAGGATTGTCGCTGAGCCTCGAGGAGATTATCAGGGAGGTGGTCGATGAGGCGGTGAGGGAGTACGAGAAGATGATCGACCAAACACTCGAGGTGGGCCTTAGCAGGCTAAGAAAATACAGAGAGGAGACCTCCGAGAGAATCAGGAATGAATTATCCATGATCAGTAGGGAGGCTAGGATTTCGAGCGTGAAGATGGTCAGTCAGGCGGAGATGGAGGCGAAGAAGGAATACCTCAACGCAATAGAAGAGATCGTGAACAGCGTCGTGGACGAGTCGGTTGAGAAGATCAAGGGGGTGAAGAACACTGAGAAGTACGAGAGGGCTCTCGAGTCCCTGATCAGGGGCGCGGTCGAGGCGGTGGGTGGAAAGAAATTCAAGATAAGCTGCAGCAACGAAGACAGAGAAAAAGTCAGCAGAATATCGGCGAGGATAGGCAGGGAGCTAGGCGTCGAGATAAGCCTCGAACCTGAGCCCATCAACACGGTCGGAGGCGTCCGTGTCAAGAACGGGGACGGCTCAGCAATACTCGACAACACGGTCGAGGCACGCCTCGAGAGGATGAGGAGCGAGATAAGAGTGATGATAATCAAGCAACTGTTGCAGTAAGTATATATGGTGATAAGGCATCGGCATAATTCAGCCATGGAGGAGGTATCGATAATCTCGGCAGGTCTCTTCGTGCTCGCGTTTGTCTCGGGCATGCTTGGTCTCGGAGTGGCCTTCGCGGCAGTCCCTTTCCTAGGCATATTCATCTCCGATCTAGTACACCAAGTTCAGCCCCTTAGCCTGTTGCTAAACGGAGTCACTGCCCTCCTCGCTACGCTGGGTTTCGCCTGGAGCAGACTAGTTGATTGGAGGAAAGCAGCAATACTGGCTGCCGTGACGACGGCGTCAGCGCCGGTCGGCGCCCTCCTCGTCCAGTTCGTGGAACAGCGATACGTCTGGCTTGTCTACTTCGCTGCGGTCCTCTACCTTGCATACAGGTTATTCAGGCCAGCCGCGGCCACTTCTCGCGGGGAGAACTTCAGGATGGTGATTCTTCTCGCGGTCCCCATATCGATACTCAGTGGATTCCTAGGGGTCGGTCCCGGATTCTTATTGATGCCGACCTTGATAATTCTTGGTCACGACCCGAAGAAGGCCGCTGGGATAAATGCATTCGCAGTCACGCCTCCATCCTTCTCCTCCCTGATTCCACACATAGCCACGGCTAAGTGGGACCTAGGGCTGATGATTCCCCTACTAGTCGTAGGGTCTGTAGGCTCCTTCTCCGGCGCTAGGCTCACCAGCACCCGCGTCTCGAGTAGCAGGCTAAGACAGATATTTGGACTGCTCATCGTCTTTATGACGCTCTACAAGATCTACACGCTGATGGGCTGACCACGTGCTCAGCTACACGATCCACGCTAAAGGTTTTTAGATAGTGGGGCAGGGATTGATCTGTACATGACGGTTAGGGGGAAGATAGTCTGGATCGCGGGTCCAGCAGTCAAGGCCGACGGAATGATGGGTGCAAGGATGTACGAGATGGTATACGTAGGCAGGGAGAGGCTCATAGGAGAGGTCATCAAGCTCACAGGCGACACCGCGTTCGTCCAAGTATACGAGAACACTTCCGGACTCTCGCCCGGAGAGCCAGTCGTCGGAACAGGACAGCCACTCTCAGTAACGCTCGGCCCCGGAATGATTGGAAGCGTATATGACGGAGTCCAGAGGCCGCTCGACAGAATAGCAGCTGCAGTCGGCTCATTCATCAAGAGGGGAGTATCAGTACCACCCCTCCCACTGGAGAATAAGTGGAGGTTTGTACCAGCCGTCAAGAGGGGCGAGAAAGTCGAGCCAGGAACAGTGCTGGGAGAGATTCAGGAGACGCCGCTGATAAAGTGCAGAATAATGGTGCCGCCCAACTCGCGTCCAGGCGAGTTGACATGCGTCGCCGACGAGGGAGAATACAAGGTCGACGACGTGGTCGCCGAGGTCTCAACCAAGAGTGGCATCGAGAAAATAACGCTCTACCAGAGATGGCCAGTCAGGACGCCCAGACCATTCAAGACCAGACTCGACCCAGTCGTCCCCCTAATCACGGGCCAGAGAGTCCTCGACACCCTATTCCCAATGGCTAAGGGAGGCACAGGATGCATCCCAGGAGCGTTCGGCACGGGCAAGTGCGTCACCCCAGAGACGCCGGTCCTCCTATCCGACGGAACTCTAGAGCCCATCAACAGCCTCTTTGAGAGGCTTGCCGGTCCTAACGCCACACTAGACAATGACGCTGAGGTACTAATCAAAGTGGATGGAGTCAGGGTTGTAGGATTTGACGGAGTATCCTTCAGAGATTTTGCCGCCTCGCATATCTACAGAGGCAAGTCGCGGGGCCTAGTAGAGGTGCGGACCTCTTCTGGGAGAGTGATACGCGTAACTCCTGGTCACAGGCTTCTGAGGCTTAACCCAAATGAATGCGTCATAGAAGAAGTGCCTGCATCCATGCTAGCGAAGGGAGACTACCTCGCGATGCCGAGAAGAGTAGAGATAATTGCGACTGATTACCAAGAGGTTCCAAGAGAGACGCTGGAGGAGCTAAGAGTAGACGACCCAGCAGCCGTGAAGGATCTGCTGCGCGTCCTCCTGAACAAGTATGGCACACTCAAGGCGCTAAGTGGCCTGCTAGGAATTAGCTATGATTCCTTAATGGGCTACTGGCTCGGCAAAAATAGGCCGACCTACCATCTATACATGAAGATTCTGGAGCTGGCCGGTCTGCCCCCGGCCCAGAGGCTGAGACTATGCCCCACACGTGGAAAAACACTGACGATAAGTCCCATCATAGATGAAAAGTTTGCTGAGCTGCTTGGACTGCTACTTTCAGACGGCATGATAGCTGGTCGAGCGGTGAGGTTCTTCAACAATGATCCGCATTTGCTCGAGAGGTTTAAACACCTGCTGAGCGACGTCTTCGGCATCGATGGAGTCGCCAAAACATTTAAGACCGTCAGATGCGTGGAGGTTGGGTCTAAGGCAGTCGTCACCATTCTAAGACACTTGGGTTTCCCGGCTAGTAAGAAGTCAAGAACCGCAGAAGTTCCACGCGTTATTCTGAGGTCGCCTGACAGCGTGGTCGCATCGTTCCTTAGGGGCTACCTATCTGGAGACGGGTCCTTCAGTAAAGGAATCCTAGAGGTTGTCTCGGCATCGCCTCGACTTGTTAGTGGGATAGGATATCTGCTTACTCGCTTGGGCATACTTTACACCGTCTCACAAAGGGGCAGGTATTCGCGCCTGATAATAAGCGGGGGGAGAGAGCTTCGTAAACTATTTGACGAGGTATTCTCTGAAGCTCCACATCTCCCACTCTCAAAATCGGTTTGGTCCTATCTTTCAAGTGTTAGGGAGAACAGGATGACACGGGATGTTGTACCTCTCTCTCCAGACTTTCTAGTCGAGACTCTGTCAGCATTCTCAGGGCGGCTCAAAAAGACTGGGGTTGAGCTTTATAATTATACAAAGCTAGGCGAGAGGCTCGGTGCTCAGATGTTCCTAAAGGCGATCAGCACGTTGGGCGAAGAGCTGCCTGGCCGTGTGCTCATACTGGCGGAAGCATTAAAGAATATCTTCTTCGATGAGGTAGAGGATGTCAAGTTTATTGACGGAGAATTCACTGTCTATGACTTGACGGTACCATTTGTCCACAACTTTGTTGGAGGACATATCCCATCAATACTGCATAATACGGTAACTCTGCACCAGCTGGCTAAGTGGAGTGATGCTCAAGTTATTCTGCATATAGGTTGTGGCGAGAGGGGGAACGAGGAGGCTGAGGTCTTGACCGGCTTTCCGAAGCTGGTTGATCCTCACTCCGGTAGGCCGCTGATGGAGAGGACGGTACTGATCGCTAATACTAGCAACATGCCCGTGGCGGCTAGGGAGGCCAGCATCTACACCGGAGCGACCATCGCCGAGTTCTACAGAGACATGGGGTACGACGTGCTGCTGGTGGCCGACTCGACGAGCAGGTGGGCTGAGGCGCTGAGGGAGATAAGCGGGAGGCTTGAGGAGATGCCGGCAGAGGAGGGCTACCCGAGCTATCTCGCAAGCAGACTCGCCGAGTTCTACGAGAGGGCTGGAAGGGTCGTCGTCCTCGGGACGCCGGAGAGGACGGGAAGCATGACGCTCGTCGGCGCAGTCTCGCCTCCTGGAGGAGACTTCACCGAGCCCGTAACCACGCACACGCTTAGGTTCGTCAGGGTCTTCTGGGCGCTCGACCCGAACCTCGCATACACGAGACACTACCCAGCCATCAACTGGATACAGAGCTACTCTGCATACGTCGACACGGTTAAGTCTTGGTGGATGGAGAACGTCGCCAGGGACTGGCACCAACTCAGGGCCAGGATGTACCAGATACTGAGGAGGGAGGACGAGTTGCTCGAGATTGTCAGGCTGCTAGGCCCTGAGTCGCTCGCGGACGAGGAGAAGCTAGTACTCGACGCCGCTAGGATGATCAGGGAGGGATACCTCCAGCAGAGCGCCTACGACGAGGTTGACTCATACTGCAGCCCCCAGAGGCAGTATGAGTTGGCGAGGATGTTCGTGGAGTTCTACGAGCTTGCAGAGGCAGCGCTAAGGAGGGGAGTAAGCATAGACAGGATAAGAGCGATGAAGATAATTCCAGAGATGCTGAGGGCGCGCTATGAGATCGGCA
Source organism: uncultured Nitrososphaeria archaeon (assembly GCA_964440295.1). GTDB lineage: Archaea > Thermoproteota > Nitrososphaeria_A > Caldarchaeales > Calditenuaceae > CALIKS01. The sequence goes on along the minus strand of CAYTRT010000038.1, from coordinate 2,225 downwards.
ACACAGAGGTCGAGAAGCTGAAGATTCTGAGGGAGTCGATGGTCAAGGAGTTTGAGTCGCTGCCCATCGAGACGCCAGCAGACTAAAGCCATTTGACCAAGACTCTATCGCCCACCCTGGCCTTGCTTCTCTCCGCAAAGCTCCCCTCTACTACTGATATTTCTAGGAAGCCCGTGCCTCCCCAGAGAGCCACCACACTCCCCCTCATTTCATCACCATAAGCCTCGACAAGCCTCGCTGCAAACTTTCTACGGCCCAGCCTCAGCTGGACTCTCCTACCCATCAGTTCATCGATGAGCTCGCCATAGCTCTTCCTAGATATGTTCAGGACCACGTTTCCAAACCTGTCGATATGGAGTACTGTGGCCTCCGCCGCGTTCCTCGTCACTCTGGGCTGGGGGAGCTCAAGCTTAACAAGACTCTCGGACTCAATCTCCACCAACGCCTCGAAGTTATTCATGGAGATCATCGCCGCGACTGGGGCGAATATGTCTCTTCCATGGAACGTGGATCCGCCGTAAGTCTTGAACCTGGCCTGGTCAATTGTGTAGGCGATACGGATTCCGTCCTCGGCTGCCGCTGGGTAGGCGACGCCGTTGTCAGGAGCGACGAACCAGTACCTCGAGGTCCTCAGTGCCACTCCTCTCCTAGCCGTGCCGACGCCTGGATCCACTATGGCGAGAAATATCGAGTCCTCGGGGAAGTGACGGTACGATAGATAGAGTAGGAAGGCGCCCTCAAGCACGTTGAACGGAGAGACCATGTGAGTAATGTCGACGAGCACGAGGTCGGGGTTCCTCGAGAGCAACGCTGCCTTTAACTCTCCCACATACGTATCAGCCGTTCCATAATCGGTCAGGATCCCAACAATCCTCTGCGACAAGTCCTCCACACCGTATCTCGGAGCCTCGAGCTAAGTGTTTCTCATCCCGACTTTATGAGCCTCACGGCCACTATGACTATCCAAGATGAGAGTATTAGCGACTCAAGCAGCTCGGGGACGGCGAACCCCGCTTTTACACCCAGATAGCCGAGTAGCGGGAGTGTAGCCAAGAGTGCTATGATGGCTAGTGGTCCTAGGAATAGGCTGAGGACCCTGAGTGAGCGGCCGGGCAGCCCGGGAGACTCGGAGAGCCCAACCAGTATGAAACCAACTGGGAGTAGGATGAAGTAGCCGGCAGAGACAACCGTGTGGATCAATCCGTAGTGCTCTGTGAAGACGCCAACAAGCATGAGGGAGACACCTCCAGATAGGAGGCAGGCCAGCCCGGCCCTGCCCCTATTATCGTTACCGGTCCAGTCTGAGACTCCGGCCAAGAAGACTAGGAATAACGCGCCAGCGATTATGACTGAGCTGTTGAATATAAGAGCCGTCTCTGGCTCGGCGACGCCTAAGTCGCTGAGGGCGTTTCTCTCCCAGCTAAACTTGTTTGAAGTCGTGGTCGCGGCCAGCACTAGGCCGATGCCCATAACTGGGCTGGCTATGCCGCTCAGCCCAGCGATCAGCCTCCTCCTGCTCATTATCTTGACCGTGACCTAACGTATGGCTCGAGGAGCGTCCAGAGCCACTCAGCGAACTCTGCAGGGTTCTTTGTCTGTATGTAGACTTCTCCAGGCCCGTGGATCTTCACGACGAGCCCCTCGCCGCCGAGAATTGTGGACTTGAGTCCTCCGAATTTCTGCACCTCGTATCTGCAGCCATCACTAAAGGCGGCTAAGTGGAAGTTATCGACTATGAGGTCCTCTCCCGACCTCAGGGTCTTCTTCTCGATTGCTCCGAAGGTGTTGATGAAGAGGTCTCCGCTACCGGTCACTCTTATCATGAAGAGTCCCTGCCCAAACAACCCCCTCGTGAATCCCTGCCACTTAATGTCTAGGTCTATCGCGGGACTGGAGGCGACGTATGACGCCTTCTGGATAATGTAGCCCCGCTGAGGCGAGACTGGCAGGTGCGCGATGTCTCCGAGCGGCGCAGAGACAAGCCCAACCACCGCTCCTGACTGCCTCGCGGTGTACTCATTTATGAAGAACGACTGTCCGCCTAGCAGTTTCAGCCCCAGCGTCTCGATGAAGCTTGATTCACGCATCACCGTTCTCACCTCCACGTTTGGAGACATGTAAGTCATGGCTCCGGCCTCCGCTCTAATCGCCTCATTCGGCTCTAGCTGGACCTCAAGTAATGCGTATGACGGCCTATGCTTAATATCAAAATTCATTAACAATTA
>CAYTRT010000037.1:0-9939 GCA_964440295.1 uncultured Nitrososphaeria archaeon | reverse complement strand
GAAGATGTCTCCATGTTTCTAGAGATTTTGTTTTTGGGTCGTGGTGGTCAGGGAGCAGTGACTGCGGGCAGAATACTAGCAGAGGCAGCGCTCCGAGAGGGCAAGTATGTCCAGACTTTCCCCGAGTTCGGTCCAGAGAGGTCGGGCGCACCCGTAAGGGCCTACGTAAGAATCTCGGACGAACCCATAGAGATTCGGGCGCCGGTCGAGACCGTTGACATCGCCGGAGTCTTCGAGAAGAGACTGCTAGACTCCCAGAATATCCTACCGATGATTAAGGATGGAGGCTTGCTTGTGGTGGGCTCGGGTCAGCCGCTGGGGATCAAGTCGCCTGGAGTCAAGGTATTCACTGTTGATGCTAGACAGATAATCGAGTCACTCGGCAGGCCGAGGTCTCTGAACCTAGCAATAATTGGCGCGCTAGCTTCCGCAAGCGGCGTCGTCTCAGTTGACGTGCTCAGAGAGATAGTTGCTAGCAGGTTCGGCGAAAAGGACGCCGAGGTTGTAGTCGCGGCTAGCAGGAGTGTTAGGAGGGAGGGAGAAAATGCTTAAGACCGCTGGAATAATCTTCGAGCCTGGAAACATGGCTAGCCAGCTGAGGAGCGGCTGGCGCAGCCAAAAGCCCGTCATCGACCAGTCAAAATGTATTAAATGCTTGATCTGCTGGGTCTACTGCCCAGAGCCAGCGATCTACAAGACTCCCTCAGGACTCGTCGAGATCAACTATGACTACTGTAAGGGATGCGGGATATGTGCCGAGGAGTGCCCGAGAAAAGCGATAACGATGGTGAGTGAGTGATGCTAAAGCTGGAACAATTCAGGCTAATGTCTGGAGACGAGGCAATAGCATACTCCGTGAAGCAGTGCGACGTTGACCTGATAGCTGCCTACCCAATCACGCCGCAGACAATAATCGTCGAGAGGCTGAGCGAGTATGTCGCGAGGAAAGAGATGGACGCAGAGTACGTGGCGGTAGAGTCTGAGCATTCTGCACTAAGCGCATGCATAGGAGGCTCGCTTGCCGGTGCCCGTGTCTTCACGTCCACTGCGAGTCAGGGACTGGCGCTTATGCATGAGGTTATGTACATTGCTGCGGGTCTTAGGTGCCCGATCGTGATGGCCGTCGTCAATAGGGCGCTCTCAGCACCCCTAAACATCCATGGAGACCACTCAGACATGATGGGCTCACGAGATTGTGGGTGGGTCCAGATATTCTGCGAGAACGCTCAGGAGGCCTACGACAGAGTGATACAAGCATACAGGCTTGCCGAGGACCCAGAAGTGCTCCTGCCAGTCGCGGTGAACATAGACGGCTTCGTCGTCTCGCACTGCTACGAGCCCGTGGCGACGCTTGAAGACGCTGAGGTGAGGGCATACTTGCCCCGCAGAGACCGGCCGAAAGTCGACTACGAGATGCCTGTCACTTTCGGGTCCTATGCGCTTCCCAACACCTACTTCGAGAGCAAGGTCGAGCAGACAAAAGCACTCGAGAAGGCTGGAGAAGTATTCGAGAGGGTTTATCGCGAATACCCTGCCGATCGTGGAAGAATTGGCAAGATGAGGGTTGACTGGAAAGGCGAGAAGATAAGCGTGATCTGCATGGGCAGCACCTCAGGGACAATCCGACACACGATTAAGCACTTGAATATTAATGGTGTCTCGTTGATTAGTCTGAGGCTCTTCTCTCCGTTCCCAAAGAAGGAGATAGTCGACGCGGTCTCAGGCTCGGATGCAGTTGTTGTGATGGATAGGGCGCTTTCGCCTGGTGCTGCCTCTCCTCCGCTGGCATCCAACGTGAAGGCCTCGCTCTACGACGCTGGGCTACGCATACCTGTGATAAGCGTGGTCTATGGGCTTGGTGGAAGGGAGGCGACGATGAGCATGATATCAGGAATGCTTAGGGATGTCAAGGAGGAGGTTAGCAGGGGACAGGCGCGCAATAGATACCTATACTTGGGACTGAGGGAGGATGCGCTATGATGCAGGTAACAAAGCTCGAGGACCTTTATGGCCGGGATGGAATAAGTCCAGGCCACTCGGCCTGCGCCGGATGCGGAATGATGGTCTCGGTGAGGCAGATACTGCTGGCCGCTGAGCCTCCATACATCGTCGTCAGCCCGACTGGCTGTCTCGAGATAGTCTCGTCGCCATATCCTTACACTGCTTGGAAGGTCCCGTGGGTCCACGTTGCCTTCGAGAACGCTGCCGCGGTCGCCTCAGGCATCGAGGCTGCGCTAAAAGTACTGGAGCGTAAGGGTCTCGGGAAGCGTCACAACATAATCGTGCTTGGCGGCGATGGAGGAACATTTGACATTGGCTTTCAGGCTCTCTCAGGGGCGCTGGAGCGTGGCCATAGGCTGCTCTACATCTGCTATGACAACGAGGCCTACATGAATACTGGCATACAGAGGTCTGCAGCAACCCCGCTAGGCGCATCCACGACGACCTCGCCGATAGGTAAGCTTGAGCCGAAGAAGGACATCGTCTCGATCGCGGCTGCGCATGGCATCCCCTACGCAGCTACTGCGTCGCCTCATCTCTGGAGAGACCTAGCAAACAAGGTCAGGAAGGCGCTGAGCTATGACGGCCCATCCTTCATGCATGTGTTAGCTCCTTGTCCGAGGGGATGGTACTTCGACTCGAACCAGACGATAAAGATAGCTAAGCTGGCCGTCGAGACGAGGATATTCCCGGTCTACGAGATAGAGGAGGGCAGGTATAGGATTAACGTCATGGTCTCTAAGCCGAGGCCGGTCGAGGACTATCTCAAGGCTCAGAGACGCTTCGTCTACCTCCTAAGACCGGAGAATGCCCACCTGCTCGAGAGGTTCAAGAAGATCGTCGAGGACCGCTGGAACTACTTACTAAAGATGGCCGAGGCATTCCCGGCAAAGTAGGCCGAACCAGTAATTTTTATTTTCCTCCCATTCAATAACCATCAACGTAGATGAGCTGCTACAGGATAGGTCAGGTAAAGTTCATCGTCAAGCGTGGAGACATAACGGAGGAGGAAGTGGAGGCGATCGTCGTCCCTGCCAACAGTAGATTAGTAATGGGCGGTGGCGTCGCTGGAGCCGTTAAGACTAGGGGCGGAGAGATCATTGAGAAGGAGGCGATGAGCAAGGCGCCGGTAAGGATAGGCGAAGCAGTCGCAACTAGTGCAGGACGGCTCAGAGCCAAATACGTGATCCACGCGCCTACGATGGAGCGGCCTGCCGGAGAGACCGACGCCGAGAAAGTCTACAAAGCCACGAGGGCCGCAGTCGAGCTTGCAAACAGCCTAGGAATAAGCGAGATAGCCTTTCCTGGAATGGGCACCGGCGTAGGTGGGCTCGAGCCGGGTGTGGCGGCCCGTACGATGGTTAGGGCGATCGCAGAGGCTGCGGCCGCAGGGAAAGGCGTAGACAAGGTCAGGCTCATCGCCTTTGATAAGAGGCTCGAGGAGGCGTTCCTCAAGGCGCTGGAGGAGGCATCAAGATAGATGGAATTCTCTCCATTCGAGGTAGTAGTCGATCCGGAATTATCTGCTAGGTTTCCAGGAATTGAAGTGCTAGGAGTGTTGCTGAGAGGTCTCAGGGTCAGGGAGAAGAGCGAAGAAGTCGAGGAGGCCAAGAAAGCACTCTACGAGTACGTCAGGAAGAAGTACTCTCTCGAGACACTTAAGGACGTGCCTGCTTTCAGGGCCTACAGAGACTTCTTCTGGAGGATCGGAATCGATCCGACAAAGATGCGGCCATCATCTGAGGCACTCGTGAGACGCATACTGCTCGGAAAAGAGCTGCCGAGAATAAACACGCTCGTAGACTCTTACAACATGGCGTCGATCGAGTCAGAGATAACGATGGCCGCCTTCGATGCCTCGAGGATTACAGGCAAAATTTCCATCAACTATTCCTCACCGGGCGAGGAGTTCCTCGGCATAGGTATGGATCATCCACTGGTACTGAGTGGAGGTGAGGTCGTGATTAGGGACGAGTCAAGAATACTCTCGATATATCCATACAGAGACGCTGAGCACTCCAAGGTCAGCCTCGATACGGTTGACTCAGTACTGCTGGTTTGCGGCGTCCCAGGAATAACTAGGAACAAGCTCGAGGAGGCATTAGAGATAGCGGTCAGGTACGTTCAGAGGCTCGTAAAGTAGTCATCAAGATTGGCGCCACGATTTTTAAGCAGGAATAAACGACTTATCAATAGAAACCTTGTTAGACAAGTCGCTGGTCTGCCTCGGCGTCGAGTCGACAGCACACACAATAGGATTCGGAGTCGCGACCTCTGGCGGAGAGATACTCTCGAACGAGCTGGCGACCTACAGGCCGAGGACAGGAGGCATACATCCAAGGGAGGCAGCACAGCACCACGCATACGTCGCCCACGAAGTACTGAGGAGGGCGATCCAGAAGGCCGGCATAGGCGTCGAGGACGTAGACGTGGTTGCCTTCTCCGTTGGGCCTGGGCTTGGTCCATGCTTAAGGACTGGAGCGACGATAGCAAGGGCTCTGGCGCTCAGGCTGGATAAACCACTAGTAGCGGTCAATCACGGAATCGCACACATAGAGATTGGGAAGCTAGTGAGTGGCGGCGTTGACCCACTTGTCCTCTACGTCGCGGGTGGCAACACGCTCGTGACGGCCTACCACGAGGGCCGATACAGAATATTTGGAGAGACCCTCGACATCGCCGCTGGAAACTGTCTAGACTCCTTCGGAATATTTGCAGGGATAGGGCCTATGCCTGCGCCGGAGCTCGAGGCAAGGAAAGGCAGCAGGCTGTACCCGCTCCCGGTAAAGGTGAAGGGCATGGACGTCTCGTTCTCAGGACTCTTAACCGCGGCCGAGAAGCTCGTTAGGTCTGGCGTAGGCGTGCCGGACGCCTCACTCTCGATAACAGAGGCCGTCTACTCCATGCTCGTCGAGGTTCTTGAGAGAGCCCTCGCCTTGACGATGAAGAAAGAAGTGATGACGGTGGGCGGCCTGGCTAGGAGCAGGAGGTTGAGAGAAATGATAGACGAGATGGTTAAGCTTCATGACGCGAGTCAGCTCTACGTCAAGGACGAGTACCTCGGAGACAACGGAGCGATGATTGCTTGGGCCGGCCTACTAAAATACATGCACGGGCTGACCGTCGAGGTGTCAGAGAGCAGAGTGAGGCCAAAACTCAGAATAGATGAGGAAGAGGCGCCATGGGTGGGCAGGAAGAATTCATAGAGCTTGAGGTCATAAAGATAGGCGCGGAGGCCGTCATCCACAAGGTGCTATGGAGGGGATTGACGCTAATCGCTAAGAGGAGGGTCCCGAAGCCCTACCGCCACCCCGACCTCGACAGAGAGATCAGGAAGAAGAGAACAATCAACGAGGCGAGAGTGATGCACAGGTCCAAGAATCTCGGCGTTCCATGCCCAGCAATCATACACGTCGAGCTATCAACTAGCACGATATACATGCAGTACATTGAGGGGAGAGACCTGCGCGACTTGCTGAAGAGCGACCCGGACCACTCAATGAGGCTGGCGTGGAGGATTGGTGAGATTGTTGGAAAGATGCATAGGGGAGGAATCTATCACGGAGATATCGTGCCGTCCAACATCATGATATCCGACAGCCTACCAGTGCTGATAGACTTCGGCCTAAGCGGCTTCTCATCTGAAGTTGAGGAACAAGCAATCGATGTCCACCTATTCGAGAGGAGCCTCAGGGCAAACCACCCAGCAATAGCTGACGACTTCATGAGCCGATTCATGGATGGCTACATGTCCGTAGTCGGCGAAGATTATGCGAGGCAGATACAGGAGAGGATAGTCGAGATAAGAAAGCGTGCCCGATACGTAGCTAGGGGTCTGAGGCATGGCGAATAGGCTGCGCGTAGTTACCAGCAACCCAGGAAAGTGGAAGGAATTCCAAGAGCTGCTTATAAGAAATGGAATAGAGGCAGAGTGGATAAGGACAAGATTAACAGAGATACAGTCAGAGAGTCTTGAAGAGATCGTTAGGGCTTCTGCGAGAGAGGCCGCGGAACATTTTGGAGGCGGTCTCTTACTCGAGGATGCTGGGCTATTTATTACGAGCCTTAAGGGCTTTCCGGGACCCTACTCTTCATACGTCTACTCAAAGATTGGATGCGATGGCATACTAAAGCTTCTAACCGGGGTTAGCGATAGGTCTGCATATTTTCTATCAGTAATATGCTACGTTTCTGAGGGTCTTGAGCAGAAGATTTTCAGCGGAAAATGTAGTGGAGTTATAGCGGGCGAGCCTAGGGGAAGAGGCGGGTTCGGATTCGATCCAATCTTCATTCCTCTTGAAGGTGATGGAAGAACTTTTGCAGAGATGTCGCTTCAGGAGAAGAATAACTATTCGCATAGGTCCAAGGCACTAAAAGAATTCATCAAGTGGTATAGCTCTGCGGTTTAAGCTGCAGGGTTTATTAGAGCTGAGTATTGATCTCCTTCATGCTGAGGTCTATGCGGGTTATGTATAGCTCCTCATCCATGCCTGGAGAGATGAATATCTTATCGGGATAGACGACTGCTAGGCTGTTTATCGCCTCATGCACATTTTTCGGCGTCGATAAGTGATTATTCTCCAACAGCCTAAAACTAGTAACGATCTCTAGGAGCTGCATCTTAACCGGCCTGCGCTCTAGGTTAGACAGTATCTGGAAACTATTGAGCAATTCCGCGATGATCGTCTGTCTATTCGGCTTTCCTGCGTATGGAGCGTATAGCGGCGCAATGTTGGTGAAGAGCTGATGGGCGATGCTCGTGGGAGAGTAACTCAGAGTCCTAGTAAATAGGTCCTTATAGTTTTTCAGTAGATCCGTTACTACGTATCTCCCCCTCCCTTGGCGCTCAAGTATGTCAAGGTCGACCAGCCACTCGAGCCTAGGAGGCGCGACATGCCTATACTTGGCGTAGAGACTGCTCCTAATCCACTCGGTCTTAGAGACGTATTTCAGCCTCTGCTCCCTGTAGCGTGTTGCCTCTTCGAGCTTAGCCATAATCTCGGCCCTCCTCTTCTTGTTCGCGGTCATCGAGAGGATCTTTAGGGCCTGTGGGTAAAGCTCTTCCATGATGTAGTTCATGCCTTCCATCCTAGTGAGGCTCGACTGGCTGCACAGCCACTTGATAAGCCCAGGCATGACTAGGTAGTCCTGCGTCGCTACGACGTATAGAAAGAAGAACTTCTCAACCTGATTAAGCGTTATCAAGTCCCTATGCGCGAGAGAGGTCTCGCCTCGCAGAAATGCATCAAACTTGGACGAGCTCCTAAGCGAAGTGTAGATCAGTCCATTAACATCAAGCCCCCGTCCATAAATGTCTAGGATTTTTAGCCCCCGCGCAAGCGTCACGTAGTTGCGGGCAGTCACCCTACTCCTAATCAGACCAATAACGTCCGGCCTAGGCGAGTGGTTTGAGACCATGTCAGACTTCTTGACTGCATCTTCAAGAATCGAGGCCATGAAGTCCGGGCTAAGCTCAGAGGTGGATCCGTTGCCCTTAGCGATAGAGGCTACCAGTCTGAGGTATCCCAGCCTGCATACCTCGCCGTGTGTCTCCAGCATCATGCCATTATCAACCTCTTCTCAATCGGCACTCCGCGTCTCCAGTCTATCGAGACTTCTCTCTCCGCTGCCTCCCCCTTATGTAGCTCGAGTATCACTTCCCTGCTGACTCCCTGGTCCTCCCTCAGATACATTAGGTACTTATTCTCACGTGGAATGCTGTCCATTATTATTCTTGCAGGTGTGAAGCCTACCTCCTCGGCGATGGGGGCGATTATCTCAGCCATGTTTATCTTCTCACCTCTCAGCCTAACTATTCCAACAACCATGATGCAGGGCCTATCCCACTTCAGGACCCTGTACATCTCGCTCAATGCTTCTCGGATGAATTCTCTAAACCTGCTTATCGAGCCGGTGTGGAAGAGCCTCTTCGCCACCTCTTTATAATCGTGTCCTAGGAACCAAAGCCTGAGCCAGTTGTCCCAGGCATAGGTTTGCATGTTGAAGTATGGAGGCGAAGTAATGATCAGGTCAACTGACTCGTCTCTCAGTCCTGTCCACCTGGCATCCCTCATGAGTGCTTCTCCCCTAATCGGCGGGACATATCCGTCCATGAGGCTAAGCGTCCTCTTGATTAGGCAGTCAAGAACGTTCCTCCTCGGCTTCCTCAGCCCCAGCCTGCGTATCGATTTCTCAACGTATCTAGGAGCCATCGAGAATGAGTGAGAACACTTGACCGAGAGGCTCAGCGTGCTTGAGCCGTGGAGAATGCCGAGCAGTACTGCCTTGATGAAGGCTCCGAGGTCGGAGTCATCATTCATCAATAACTCCCTGACCGCCAAGAGCTGCCTTAGAGTATACTTACTGTAGAATACTTCGACTTCCTCGGGAGCGTCACAGCTCCTATAGTTCTCCACAAAATCTCTATTCCTCCTAACCCACCCGGCCACTTCTTCGACGCTCGCCGGACGCACCTTTGCACGAGTAATCACGTATGCCTCGGGCGCCAAGTCATTGCCTATGCCACGCCTATTAGACCTGCATGCCTCTAGAGGCGCTGTGCCCTTTCCAGAGAAGGGGTCGAAGATTGTGTCGCCTGGACTTGAGAACTTCTCGATGAAGTAGTAGGCGAGTGCTGGTGGAAATGAGCCGGTCCTCGAGCAGAGCCTATGTAGGCCTATTCCCCAATTATTGCCCGCATACTTCCACGAGTCTTCTATCGACCAGCTTGAAACTATTCTTGTCTTCTGCATCTACGGCCGGCAAAATCCGCGTCACCTCTTTTAACGGTTGGCCATTTGGAGGGATTACAGACTACTATAGAATATCCCTCGATATTATAATAAGAGTATGTGGAAGATGTTGGAATTGTATTTTTGAGTTTATACCCTAAATATTCTTCTTGAATATTGGAAGAATACCTAGGTATTCGACGTCGTCATAGGTTGCGCCCTCGACGAGTATCGCCACCTTCTTATAGATCACTGCGCCGGCCCTTCTTGCCAGCTCTTCGAGTGCAGTCATCGTTTCCTTAGTGCTGACGATGTCGTCGACTATTGCTACTCTTTTCCCGCTCAGTCTCGGGACATATCTACCGTCTATGCTTAGCTTAATCGTAGTCTTGCTTGTGATTGGCTTGCACTCGACGACGATTGGATTGCTCATGAAGGATTTTATCTCCTTTCTAGCAACGATGTAGTACTGGTGGTTTAGCAGTCCAGCCAATTCATGCACAAGTGGTATGCCTTTACTCTCTGAGGTCATGAGGACATCGCTACCCTGGAGTTTTTTAGCAAGTATACTCGCACAGTGCGAGATGAATTCTCTATCGCCTAGACTGTCAAAGTACGCGATCCAAGTATCCTCACCGACCCTAATCAGGGGTAGCCGTCTCTTAAGCCCAGCAACATCAAGCTCGTAATATTCTCTCCCATCATAAGGAAGTACGGTCTGCACCATTGCCGAAGTATCAATCAATTCAAGTCCTACTTATATTTTTTCAAGCAAGAATAAGGGATTAGTTTTCAACAAATGTGTCGATGCGAAAAATAGTCTTAAATAATAGGTTGAAAGAAACTTTTACGAAGTTGAGGAGGAAAATTGCGTTAATTATTATCGCGGTCGCGCTTATTTTATGGAGTGTCCTTCCGCTCTACTATATCTTAATAGCGGCGTTCATGTGGGAGACCGACGTAGTATCGAGACCGCCGCAGATATTCCCGACGAATCCAACCTTCTCAAACATACTGAGGGTTCTAGGATTTCCTGCTCCCGGCATTACTGGCGAGATGCTGAGGCCCGCAGGATACCCAGTAGTTGAAGGACTGACAAACTCAGCGATTGTGGCGTCGATTGTTACGTTGATAGCTATGGCCGTGAGCGTCCCGGCTGGATACGTCTTGGGTAGGTACAATATACCGAGACGCAATGCCTTGCTTA
>CAYTRT010000036.1:0-10802 GCA_964440295.1 uncultured Nitrososphaeria archaeon | reverse complement strand
CCCTCCCCCTCATTTTTCTCTTCTTAACCATGCTAATATAAGATTCCTTTAGTGTCCTTAACGGATACTATGTCCCTTCCCGCCGCCTTTGACCAGGCTTGGCTACCCCCGCCCAATATACAAAAAATCTGCGGATAAATATATAGACCTAGCGCTGATGCAGCCTTTTGAATTTCTTTGGCAAAGTTTTTAATCTATGCGAACCCGTGATTTATTGAGGGAATTTTGGTTTGGCCCGTAAGTTTCGTATAGGTGTTGACGCATCTTTTTGGATGGATAATAAATACAGGATGGAGTTTCTAAAGCCATGCGAGAAGGCTGGGTTTGACTCTGTATGGTTTGGCGACCACTTCTTGCCCTGGCACCACTCCTTTAAGCATAGTTTCTACGTCTGGCCGGTCATGGCTGCAGCCGCTGAGAGGACGAAGAAAATAGCTATAGGAGTAGACGTCACGGTCCCGATAGGTGGAAGGTATCACCCAGCAATAATAGCTCAAGCCATAGGCACCCTCGACTCGATGTACCCCGGAAGATTTTATCTCGGAGTTGGTTCAGGCGAAGCGATGAGCGAAAAAAGATTCATGGGCAGGTGGCCGCCTTGGAAAGAAAGAATTGAAAGACTAGCCGAAGCTGTGGAACTAATAAGAAAATTATTCACGAACGAAGACTTCTTTGACTTCAACGGAAAGTACTTCACCATGGAGAAAGTATATCTCTACGTCAAGCCCAAGAAAAAAGTTCCGATATACTTCTCGGCCGGCGGGCCCAAGGCAGCGGTATACGCAGGAAAGTATGGAGACCACCTCATCACATACGGCACAGTTGAGAAGTGCAGAGATGAGATATTCCCGGCATTTGAGAAAGGAGCAGCCGAGGCGGGCAAAGACGTTAAAAAGATGGAGAAAGCCGTCTTGATAGCCGGCGGGCTAGGAGACATAGAAGGCGCAATAAAAAAGATAAGGACATACCACGCTGGTACGTTGATACCTGAAAACTTTGATGAGCCCGACCCTAGAAAAATAGAGGAGTCAGGCCAGCGAGTCACCGACGACGAGATTCTAAGGAATTATTATTTGTTCAAAAAGGCTGATGGGCTAATAGACGTAATTGACAAATTTAGGAAGATCGGCACCAACCACCTAATCTTCACGGATTTCAGCGTCTCTCCATTGAGAACGATCAGAACATTCAAGGAAGAAATCATACCTTATTTTCATGGACGCTGACAGGGCTATAAAATCTTATTTTCACCCTAGTTTTTTGAGTATTTCTATTCTCGGAGGCCTGCTCAGAGGCGCAACGGCCAGAACTCTATTCTTATGATCTAGTAGGACAACTAGAGTCTCGCCCACCCTTCTTTCCTCAAAATCAATGTATTTTACTCTTAAGTCCCCGCAGCAAATTTCGACAAGATAATAGACATAGTCAATCGATATTAAGGATCCAGCCATTCCTAGAGGAGCAGTACCACGGGTTAACACTTCAGCTTGAGTAACTTGACCCAACCTAAGCCTTCTTTTCTTCCTCTTAAGCTCCCATATAATCCAATATGTTGCAATGAGGAGTGAGGGGACAACTAGGATTAGTGCGGGCAGCAACATTGTCGAGAAGAACCCAAGTATTATTGTAGATGCGCTAAATATTATGAAGAGCTCCAAGAATAACGTTCTCACCAGTAGGTCGTGGCTAAGCGTCATTTCGAAAGACTCAACTAATCTGGCCCCACCCAACCCATAATAATTAAGCTCAAAAGATCCAGATAAGCACTTTTGCTATACTTCTACGGTCTCGCCATTGACTGGGGCGTAGGCTTTGCTCGAGGTATTACTATTTATCCAGTTGGCGAATTCCTCGCATGAATCGGGTTCGCCATGAATAGTAAACACCTGGGCATTCCTAGCAACTCTTGCCAGATAATCATGGAGCTGCTCCATGCCTGCATGTGCAGACAACTTGTATTGATATACTTGCGCCCTAACGGGAACAAGATTCCCATTAACGCTTAGCTTCCGTTCTTTTAGCAATATTTCTCCAGGCGTTCCCGGAGACTGAAAACTAACCAAAATTATCGTCGAGGCAGGATCGTTTGCAACTTTTGAGGCATAGAAGACGACCGGGCCTCCCTTCAGCATACCCGCCGGAGTAATTACTACGCCGGGCTCTCTTTGAGCCTTCTCTCTCTGCCTTCTTCCTCTTACTATTCTTAGCTTTCTGTAGACTCTCGCGAGCAGGTCAAGCCCATCAATGAAGTCCTCACTACTGAGGTATAGTTCAAGCACCTGAGTGGCCATCCCATCCATGTACATAGGACCCCTATAGCCTCTTGAATATAGTATACAGGCCACTTCCTGCGATCTAGCTATCGAGAATGCGGGAATCACGACTAGTCCTCCATTATTCACCGTCTCTAAAACATGGTTTGTGATTTTTTCCTCAAGTTCTCTCCTAGGCGGATGTGCTTCTCTGGCATATGTTGATTCTGTTATGACTACGTCGAAATCCTCTCCAGGCACATCTGAGCCCTTGATCAGTCTAGTATCTATTGTGGTGAAGTCGCCCGTGTAGAGTAGCGTCTTATCGGCATTTATAACTACTTGACTGCTGCCCGGTATATGTCCAGCACTGATGAATTCTATTTCAGCATCCTTTATTTTTACTGGCTCACCATAATTAATTGAAGTACCACTGATGAGCATTTTCCTTATCTCTGGCTCGCCGAACGGCAAGTAGTAACCACTCAGCTTCAGCATGTCTTTTAGAAGTATCTCTGCCTGCTGGTACGTAGCCCTAGTGGCGTATAACTTTGGTCTACCTGAGATGAAGAGTATAGGTATTGCGCCAGAGTGATCTAAATGAGCATGCGTAAGGAAGACTGCATCCACATCTTTCGGAGCAACGTGGCCAGGAAAATGAACCCTATCATTCATTGCTACACCGTAGTCTAGCAGTATCCTCGCTCCTCCAGCCGTCTTTACGAGTACAGCCGACCTACCTACCTCTCTAGCACCGCCTAGAAATGTTAGTTGTATACCACATCACCGATGCTACGCATCCCACTCTAATCGTCCTTATCTACAAGCATTATATTAAGCGCGGTTATTATACTTAACCCTAACCACCGATAGAACACCTAATTAGTGACCAAACACTAAATAGGCCGTACTCGATGCCTAGAATTGTACTTTTATTGGTTGAGTCGGCAGTTGAGCTCGTGCCCCAAGAAATAAGAAACCACCCAGTAATTCAGGCATACTGCAGGAGACGACGACAGGATCCTAGATGGGTAATCCTCGACTCTTCTTACCATCACTCGGCGATGAAGGGCCTCACCAACTATCAAAAACGTGGCAGGCCAGACATACTTCATTTCACATTGCTAGAAGCTCTAGGATCTCCTCTAAACCTCGCCGGCATGTTAGAGGTCTACTGCCACACTCAAGACGGAGCATTCATAGAGGTTAACCCCAAGGTAAGACTCCCAAGAGTATATGAACGGTTCAAGGGACTATTATCACAGCTATACAGACAGGGAACAATTAAGACGGAACAAGGAGAGATCCTACTAAAGATGGAGAAGAAGAGCATTGCTGAGGCAATAAATAGCATAAGACCAAGACGAGTCTATCTACTCACAGAGGAAGGGAGAAGCGTAAAGAGAAGCGAGATAGAAGACATATTCAAGACGACGGACAGGCCTCTCTTTATGGTGGGATGCTATCCTCACGGTGACTTCCAAGAAGAGACCAAGAAACTAGCAGAAGAGTCGCTGAGCCTATCGGAGAGGAGACTTGAAGCTTGGACAGCAGTGTCCAGACTACTATGCATCGCGGAGCAGGCGCTAAACATAATGTAGAAGAGAAAACAAACACGTTTTAATATTAACGATTACCTTACTTATTGGTAGGGAACTGAAGGTGTCAACAATTGCGAGTAAGAGATTCGCCGACGAGCTGTCCCTACTCTTAGATAGGAGTGTTACAGTCTTAACCTCAAGCGGCATTAGAGTGAGTGGACGCTTAATTGCATACAACCCAAATGACTATAGTCTATGGCTTGCAGAGGCCCAGACAAGCGACGGAAGAACAATAAGCAAACTCTTCATAGCCGGTAAAGAAATCTCGATGATAGAGTTAGTTGAACTCGGCCCGGACCTCCAAACCCTCTATGAAAGGATAAATCGACTATTCCCCAACATGGCTCGCTACTACAAAGAAGCCGGAGTTATACTTGTGATGGATAGGATACGCGTAACCAAAGACGGCGTAGTAGAGGGCACCGGACCAGCCGCAGAACGCGTACAAAAAGTATGGGAAGAATGGAAAAAAGAACAAGAACAAACAACCTAAATTAAAATACCATCCAACCATAAATTTTTGTCATCCAAGTGTAAAATATCAAGTTATGACTCCAGCATAGAAATAACTCTGTTAGACAACTTCATAAATTCCTCAACTCCATCTACCTCAATGTTAAGTCCAGTCAACTTGATTAGTGCCTCAGCAGCTCTCCTAGCCGCGAAGTAGTCAGGCGCCGACTCACCTATCTCTACTAACATACACATATTCTCTAGTCCCTTGCTCCCCGCTATATTTATCAAGATGCCTACTGCACCCACTATCTGCCCGCTATACACTTGACCGTCAATCAGCTCCAAATACTTCCCTAGATATTTTTTATCAGTCGAGGAGCAGAAAATTTCCCTTCGAGGCGATATTTTCTCCTTCCCCCCCAGTCCGCCTACCGTGAACACTCTCGTTGCACCGTGCCGCTTAGCCAGCTCTATAACTTTCTCGCAGAACTCGTATTGCCCATAACTACTTGATGGCTGAGCGCTTCCATACATGATGATTGTCTTAGCCGGCTCCTCTACGGCATAAAAATCCGTAAAGTTGGGAATTATTCTTCCATCAGATATGTAAGCCACTGACGGAAAATATGGCGAATACATCCGGCATATCTTTTTAGCCTTAACTTTGCCTAGAATGTAGGCGACTGCAACCTTGCCGACAAGCCCTATGCCTGGCAGTCCCTCAATGAGTGAGGCACCATCCAGCCTATAGTTGCTCATTCCCGGCTCGTAGTACACCTGAGACTCCGGATACCTCAGCACCCCCAACACCCTCATGAACCTACTACAAACTCATTATTTAATCTGGACCAGCAACTTAGCCTCCTTAACTGATAGCCCTATAAATCCCACTACCAGTATCTTAAGTTTTAATCCTCAAAATTCTCGGAATCCTTCGCTTAAAGAGGTGCTTAACATTCCACAGGAAGAAGTAGAGAATTTCGGATGTCCCCAGCTTACTCTTACCCCTACGTCTAGGAAGGAATATTATAGGCACTTCTCCTATCCTCGCACCCGCATATGCATACTCTGCAAGGCTCTCTACCTGAAACGTATATCCCCTTGAAGCCTCCTTTAAGACATCAATGACTAGGCGCAAAATCCTAGTCGAGATCGCCCTATAACCACTTGTAAGATCCTTAATCTTCACGCCAGTACATATCCTGGCCAGTAGATTAGCACCCCTACTAATTATCTCTCTTCCTTTAGTCTCACCGGCCCACTTCCCCCAACCGACATACCTAGAACCAACAACAATATCGGACTCTCCCTTCAACACAGGATTAACAAGCTGTGGAAGAAGCTTTGGATCATGACTACCATCAGCGTCCATCTCAACTACTACATCGGCATCCTTCATCTTCTCAAGAACATGTTTAAACCCATCAATATATGCAGAGCCCAATCCCATTCGTCTCGGCCTTACTATGACGGATACTTTACCAGTCATTTCAGCCAATCGAGCCACAACATCCGCAGTACCATCAGGACTATTATCATCAATAACTAAAACATGACAATCAATTCCCGCTATACGCATAGATTCTAAAACATCTCTAATAACATTAGAGATTGTTTCAGCCTCATTGTACGTAGGAATGACTACGACGACTCTACTCATCCGTATAAATAATTAACAATCTCGACATAAAATCGTTTACGCAGTCGACACCAGTATACTAAACATTCAAGATTCTAACAATAAGAGTATTAACTACTTTTCAAAAATATTGGAAGCTCATCTAAATATATTAAATCACCTTTGTACCATGGCCCTTCAATCCAGATAGCCGCTTTACAAGCAACTTTCCCACCAGCTCTTCTAACTAGTCGATCCAAGGCGTTAACAGTCCCACCCGTCGATACTACATCGTCAAGAATACACACCTTGTTGTCCCTAATCCTATAAACATCATTCTTTACAAATATTAACAGTTGTTTACTCTTAGTAGTTATAGAGGAAAATTCTTCTGCAAGGTAGTCGACCATATATGCTTTAACGGACTTCCTTGCTATTACTAACTTCTTATGGCCAAGTTTTTTCGCCACTTCATATGTTAACGCTATAGCCTTTGCCTCAGGAGCCACGATAATATCTGGACTATACTGCTTAATTTTCTCAGCAAGCAAATTCGCCGCAACCTCTATGAATTCTACATCACCCAAGATCAGATCTGCGTTTGACGCTATCCAGACATTTTCAGAAACTTGGACTATCGGTAATTCTCTCACTAAGTCACCAATCCTGACAACATATCTATCTTGCCCAGTATATTCCTGGACCCTTAAACTCAACTCAACCCACCAAAATAGAAATTATATAAAATCGCTAAGACTAATGTTAAGATACATCCGAGAAGTATTGCCAAATCTTTAATTTTCAGAGGCCTAATTCTCCTACTGTTTACGATGTATGGACGCAACTCCAACGCTAAGACTAGTTTTTCTGCGCTATCAATACTCCTAATGATTAAAGGTATCAGTAATGGAATATAGTTTCTAATTCTTCTTATTAATGATCCTTTATCAAGTTCAAGTCCTCGACAAAGGTGTGCCTCTTTTATCGATTTGTAGTCTTCAGAAATTATGTATAAGTATCTAAATGCTAGAGCAAAAGTTGCTCCAATTATTGGAGGAAGCCTAAGAGATTGTATAGCCTTAATAATTTCTGTGGGCTTCACAAAAACTATGAACGATAATGATATAATAACTATTATCGATAATCTAAGCGTCATAAAAAGTCCAAAGAGAAAATCTACACCCCTACTTGAAGCATAAAATAGTGACCACTGATTCAAAAATGTCCAAAGAGGAAATGCTAGCAAAACCAGAGGAATCAATAATCTCAGCTTTCTAAAGACAGCACCTGCTGCTCCTACAAATAATAACAGTACTATGGAAGTTATTAGCAATGCTACGATACTATAAATGTCCCTACAAATAAATGCTAATGAAATCCATGAAAGGAATACAATAATTTTTATTCTAGGATCTAATGTCACGGACATTCTGTTTAACATTTCTCCTCACTCATGATAGACGGTGGCTCTATTCCGGCATCGTCAATTAATTTAGAATCGCTCAAAATCTGAGCGGGATTTCCTTCAGCAATGATTGAGCCGTCATTCAAAATTACTATCCTATCAGCAACACTTAAAGCAAAATCAGAGTCATGCGTAACTATTACGATAGTCTTACTAATGTTTTTTATTTTGTTTATGATTGCAATAATCTGTTTTAACGTCTCATTATCTTGACCTGTTGTTGGCTCATCTAGAATTATGATTTCAGGATTCATAGCTATTACGCTGGCAATTGATAATCTAATTTTCTCACCCATGCTAAGCGAATATGGACTTGAATTCTTCTTGTAAATTAACCCAAGCATATTTAGGGCCTCCTCTACTAGACCCTCATCTAAGTTGAGATTCCTCACTCCAAATAATACCTCATCCCAAACGGTTTCAGAAACAAAGTATTTTTCAGGGTCTTGGAACACTATTCCAACATGTCTCGCCATTCTAGCTGGACTGGCTTTCCTCGTATCTATACCATTAACTAGGACGCTACCTTTACATGGCTTCAACAATCCAATAATGTGCTTCATCAAAGTTGTTTTTCCCGAGCCATTTGGACCCATTACTGATAGAATCTCTCCTCTCTTTATTTTTAATGAAATATTCTTTAAGACATATTCACTACTGTATTTATAATAAACTTGATTGAACTCAACTACGTGTCTATCGTCATTAAGTTTTGGTGGAGCATTAATATTTAGTCCTGTAGTGTCTGAAAGACAGATGTTTCCGTTTTCTGTAGCTCCTCCTAGTAGGTATAACACTTTATCTATGACGTCTTCTAGCCCCTTAAGTCTCCTTCCCAAAACTATCACTCCTTTTCCGTTTTCCTTCAGTATCCTTATCATATTTGCTACCATCTTTTTGCTCTTCCAATCAAGATTGGCAACTGGATCGTCTAGTATCACGTATTTAGGATTTGTTACTATTGTTGATGCTAATACGAGACGATGTTTTAACCCACCCGATAACTCATGGACATAATAATCTCTGTATTTCTTCAAATCAAAGAATTCTAAAGCCCACTCAAGACGCTCATCATCTCCATCGCAAAGACTTAACTCTAAGTCTTCCTCAACTGTTAATCCAAAAATTTGTAGCTCATAGTTTTGAAGCACTATCCCTATGGCTTTATTAAACTCTCTTATGGGTTTGCCTATTAATTCTTCACCATCAGCCACTATGCTTCCAGACACTGTTCCGGATATTCTGTTCGGTATAATTCCAGATAGGCAGTATGCTAGGGTCGTTTTTCCAGAGGCGCTTCGGCCTAATATCGCTAACGCTTCACCCTTTCTAACTTTAAATGATATATCTCTCAGTACCCATTCAGAGCTATATTTACAGCTTAGACCAGTTACCTCAAGGTAATTTAGAGTCTCCATTTGATTAGATTTCTCCTTAATAGTGGACGCGCCACAGCGGCAATCACAATTGGTGTACCTATCACGATTGGGGGAAGGTCGCTTAGAATTAGAAAGACTACTGCAGGCACGAAGGGCGCTGCTCCAACTAGGTCGAAGCCCACCGCGACTATCGGAACCATAACCAAACATGAAAGCAGGCTTATAAGCGCTATCTTGAGTAACCCTATTTTTGATTTTGAATCCTCAGGCTTACAGAGTAGGCCAGGGATCAATCCTGTAAGTCCGACTCCTACGAGATCGAATATGGGCGTAGCGGGATTGAAGTACCCACCTATAATTGCCCAGAGTGTATTGCCTATTGCACCTGCTACAAATCCAGTTATGGGTCCGAAAAGTATTCCGAAGACACATGGGAGGAAAGCTAATACTCGCCAATGTATAGCTCCAGGAATCAATGGGATGGGAGCTGTTAATAGAAAACCAACACCCGTAACAGCTGAGGTCACAGCCATGTACGCAATGGCCGTGAGTAAATCAGGCCTTTTAATCATAACAGATTCTTGCGTCATCTCAGAATCCTTCCCTCCCTCTTATTATTTTAGGATTGGTGACATAAAGTTCAAAAATTTACATAATCATGTATAACACATAATTTAAAGCAGGGCTACAAAACTAAAACAAACCCGCCACAAAACTCGGCCTGAATTTTCATATTGTAAAGCGACGGGCCCGGAGGGACTTGAACCCTCGACCTCCGACTTAGAAGGCCGGCGCTCTATCCATGCTGAGCTACGGGCCCAAGTGTGTTGCTCGACGCTATATTTCTCTAGGCCAGCTATGCGTGTGGTTTCGAGGAGAGTAGGCATAGAGCCTTCCACGCTTGATAGTGGCTTGAGGCAGTATTTAGAAGTTAATCAACAGCTTTGGAGAGGCGTCCTTGCTATCTGTTGATTCGTGTCCCTAGACTTTATTGTAGAAGTTGGGCTTAGGCTCGATTGACAATCTTGTAAAATGCAACGTCAGGAGCCTCGCCATCTAGCTACAGAGGTGGATCAGCTGGCGTGTCTATGAGATAAGCATAAAGATAATTCGCTTCGAGTGTTTATAACCTTGCTAGTTTTATCTTACCGGATGGGAGAATTTTTACTTTTAAAGGTGCGGTAAGATGGTCTCTCCTCTTCATGGCCTTCTTCTTGACAAGATGATATATACTCTCTGCACCGAGAGCTAATTTTATGCCCAGCATATCCGCCCTATCCAGTATAATTCTAGGAACATCCGTTATTGGGGTGCCGGCTAACACTACAACCTCCTTTTCGGGATTCAATTCATCTAAGATTCTAAGTGTAATCCTTGCTCTCATAATATTTACATATTCTCTACTCTCTAGGTTGGCTACATTTTCTCTCGATGTCTTCAGCATCTCAGCCACCTGCTCTCGTGTTAACCCCTTCATTCTTAATTTTAATACTTCGATCTGTCTCCTAGTTAGGAACGGTCTAACGATCTTTCTACCGCTTTTTGCACTCAAACCTTAATCAACAATCATAAACAATACTCATCTATTTATTTAAGACTCATTATACAATAGCTAAAGTTCAAATGCATTTTTATCTCTTCCACAAATCTCTCCAAGTAGAATATTCGTTACGAGAAACAGTTACGAAAGTTTATCAATAAAAAATATACTTACAGGAAATAGTTACGTAAATTTAAGAATAGTTAAACTAATGTCGCTCTGATGAAAACCAAGAAAACCATATTATGGATAGTTATCGTAGTCATAATCACAGCCTCGATCTTGTCTCTAACATATCTTTCAGCAATCTCATCCAGCGAGAAGAGATACGAGGCAGTAAGACTGGCCGTAGAGTTCAACGATCATGCTGCACCGATATACATAGCTAAACACTTCGATTGGTTCTCGGAGGAAGGGCTTAACACTACAATGTTTAATTCATACATTACCGGAGTTGCCTTAGCAGACGCTCTTGCTAGAGGAGATGTAGA
>CAYTRT010000035.1:0-10989 GCA_964440295.1 uncultured Nitrososphaeria archaeon | reverse complement strand
TAATCTCGATTCCCTCGAGGTTTACGAACGAGTTTGTAAACGAGGTAGAGGCGAGAACTTTAGAAAAACTTGGAGGAAGTGATCCAGACGTTCTTAAGCTCTACTTCACCTATCTAAATCCACAGAAACCAATCTAGAAGTATGCGCTTCTTCACAAACCACGACTTTTCGTTCTTTCAGTTTAACTATTTAATTAATTGATTAGCCATTATCGCTATAATCCCTCCTATCAACCCCATTAATGAACCTACGAAGAAGCCACCTCCGCCGATGAAACCGATGATGGAGAAGACCAGTATGATTACCCCCCAGACTGTTGCATCGCTTGGATTTGTACGTACCATTAGTCCTCCAGTTATCAACATGATTCCTGAAACGATTCCGATTGTAGATGTGAAAATCATCATGCCGCCGAGGGGCCATGCCATCAATGGTCCTCCCCATCTCCACATCATGCCGCAAGGGCAGCCCCAAGCTGTGAACCAGCCTAAATTTCCGTAAATCATAAAAATAGTTATTGAAAAGATGCTGCTGATTAAGATCAACGCTCCGCCAATCATTGCTAACGTAGCAGCCATGAGTGGGTTCTTACTATTACTCATTTTCATTCATCTCGATTTCTTGAATGAATTCACCGTGCCATGAATGATACCATACATCTCCTGAAAACCCATTAACGCTAATCATTCCATGAATCCTTCCATCAATCATGTAATCAATTGTGTAGTATCCGTAAAACCTCGTCGGCTTCATTACCTCAATGTCTCCACGCAACCTCTGTGAGAGATAATTCAGCGCTATCCTCATAGCCTCCTCCTCACTTACTGGCATATCACCAACCTCAGCTGGAAAGCCCATCATTCCTCCCGAGTGCATTCCGTACTTAATATTCCACATCATGTTTGGTCCAGGTTCAGGAGTTATTGCGCCACTGTATGGATCAACAAGTACTTCGAATGCTCCGATTCCACTATCTTTCTCAACTATTATTGCGTAGAAGTTGTTGCTGAACTCCATTATCTCAGAAACTGCATAGTTTCGTCCCAATGAATGTGTGTAAGACTCTAGCCTTGTCTTCACTTGCGTTATGTCGAGTCTTTGAATGTTATTGGCTAAACCCCTAGGACCCACGCCCATCGGGCAGAAACCCCACCAGCCCCCACTAATAAAATTAGGAGCAGGATAACTATATGTGCTCAGCGCAGAAGTCATGTAGACAAAGTATATAGATAGCACAAGACCTGCCGCAATAGCTGTGATTATTACTAACGTGGAATGTTTGCTTAATTGCATTTTACTCGCCTAAGATCAATATACATTCTATTGCTAATAAATCATTGGTATTTTTTGTATCAAATTGTAATCTATAGTAGTTTTCTTTGCTCCTTGAGTATATCTATTATTACCGCGTTTTCAGTTATGTTGAAGAATGGATGAATGTTTATTCTCTTGAAGATTGACTGTACATAATGAGCAAGAAGGAGGGAGCCTTTATATCCCAACTGATGAACTAGCGATATCGTCTTCTTTTCTGGAGAATCAACTTCGTTATACTCAAATAGGTATCCGTAGCTGGATAATTCTCTCAGGTGATTAATGACGTGCTCTATTGACAGCGAGCCAAATTTTACTAATATAAATGATTCGGCAATATTTTCACCCGAGGCTTGACCGATCTTAATAATCAAGCTGTCTTGAATCGCCTCTAGCAGATATTTCAGCAGCTGGCTTGGCAGCTTTACAATATGCATGGATTTTGCGTATCTTTCAAAGTTCACATAATAATTAATAATATGGTTTACCAGAGTGTTTACACTTATGTTCTGTCTCTCAGCATCCTCTTGGAGTGTCTTGAAGGCCTGCTCCGAAATCCTGAAGGACCTAGTTACCGTTGATTCTGTGGTTGACAATATGTCTCGCCAGCTACATGCCTTTTGTAGTTTTTATCCTTTATATTGGGCCCACATAGCTTTGAGCCTCACTTCTTCGGGTTTAAGATTTCTGTAATGTTCATAAGTGTTTATAAAGTGGCTAGGAGAGGTTTGATTTTGGGTGAGTAAATCTAGCTAAATGGCTAGTATGCGCTGCGTGGCCCTACATCAATAATGTACCTCACTTAGGCACGCTTATCGGCTCTGTTCTATCTGCTGACGTGTTTGCTCGCTACCTCAGGCTACGCGGCGAAGATGTAGTGTTTGTGAGCGGCTCTGACGAGCATGGCACACCCATAGAGGTGGAGGCGATAAAGAGGGGCGTTCACCCAAAGACACTTACCGATGAGGTGCACGCAACGGTAGTAGAGCTGTTTAAAAAGTTCTCGCTCTCATTCGACAACTACACAAGGACTCACAACGATGTCCACATAGAGTTCTGCAGAGAGTTTTTCCTAAAGATATACGAGAAGGGCTTCATATTTGCTAGAGAAGTTGACCAGCTCTTCTGCGAGATTTGTAAAAGATTCCTACCAGACCGATTTGTAACTGGCACATGTCCCAGATGTGGCTATCCATCAGCTAGGGGTGACCAGTGTGAAAATTGTGGAATCGTCCTCGAACCGCTCGAATTGCTAGATAGTAGATGTAGCATTTGCGGCTCCAAACCTGTCGTTAAGAAGACAAAACACTGGTACTTCGACCTTCCCCGCTTCTCAGAGAAGCTGAAAGAGATGATTCTTAAGAATGACAGGCTGCCTGAGAATGCGAGGAACTTTTCCCTCAGCTGGATCAACGAGGGACTAAGGCCTAGGGCAGTTACTAGGGATAACCAGTGGGGGATTCCTGCGCCGTTCCCGGGCGCTGAGGGTAAGACAATATACGTCTGGTTTGAGGCAGTAATAGGCTACGTGACAGCGACGATCGAGTGGGCTGTGAGGAGGGACAGTCATGAACTATGGAAAAAATACTGGCTAGACCCCGAGACTAAGAGTGTATACTTCATTGGTAAGGATAACATACCGTTCCACACAATCATCCTGCCCGCCCTCCTCATGGCCTATGACGATAGATTTGTTCTTCCATGGAATGTCTCCTCAACCGAGTACCTCATGTTCGAGGGGCAGAAATTCTCCAAGAGCAGAGGCGTTGGAATATGGCTGGACCAGGCTTTAGAATACTTTCCAGCAGACTACTGGAGATATTATCTCGTCAAGATAAGGCCTGAGAAGAGTGATGCTAACTTTAGCTGGGAGGACTTCCAGAAGACGATCAATAATGATTTAAACGACAACATCGGCAATTTTGTGCATAGGGTCTTGACGTTTATTCATAACAACTTTAACGGCGAGATTCCTGCTCCGCAAGGTTTCGACGAGCTCGATAACAAGTTGCTATCAATCACTAAAAGTGCTCCGCTAGAGGCTGCAAAATTCATGGAGGAGCTGAAGATGAGGCAGGCGCTTGAAACGCTTACTGAGCTCTCCAGCCAGGGAAATGTTTACTTAACGAGGAAAGAGCCTTGGCATACTTTAAAAACAGAGCCTAGCCAGGCCCGAACAACGCTCTACGTAGCTGCCCAAGTAGTTAAGTGCCTCTCAATCCTTTTGGATCCATTCATACCCGAATCCGCCCTAAAGATGAGGGACATGCTAGCCATTGAAATTCCTGACGGCGACGCGTGGCTAAGCGCTGGAGAACAGCCACTTGAGCCAGGACATAGAATAAAGCGACCCCGACCCCTGTTTGAAAAGATTCCGGATAGAAGAATCGCTGAGCTGAAAAATAGATAAGTTAAGTTTGGTAATAAAAACTGGTTTGTTGTGGAGGGCTATCTCTCGGCCTTGAGTCGCTTTATTCCGAGTTCCGCTATCAGTTTCTCCAGCTCGTCCTCTTCTTTTTCCTGTACATTTTCAGTATGAGGAATGTATGTCTTCGCTGCTATCTTTTGGGCTTCGTCTACCTCTAGGTTCACGACTGGCTCTGACTCGCCTATCGAGGTGACCGCGACGCTTGATAACCCGGTGAGTATTAACGCAACTTGCATCGTTGACGCATAGTAATTATCAATCCTGGCGCCCCAAACAACCAGTCCTTCATCTCCCATGAGCTCTGAGATTATTTCTGGAGGCCTTGAGGCTTCCTTAAGCTTCATGTCTTCGCCGCCTGTTACGTGGACAATCGCGGCGGTTATTCCGTCAAAGGTGCCTTCCAGCAATGGGGACTGAAGAGCATTGAAAGTGGCCTCTTCGGCTCTGTTTGGCGAGCTACTCCGGCCAATTCCGAGAGATGCCAGCTTGCCCTGGCCTACGACTGCTTTGAAGTCTTCAAAGTCGATGTTGATGAGGCTGGGCTTGACGATTGACTCCGTGATGCTTAGGATCATGTTGTTTATTACCTCGTCTGCCAGCGAGAAGGCTGTCTTGAGGTTGTATTGTGGATAAAGCTCGAGAAGTCTGTTGTTATCGATAACCACGACCGTGTTAGTGTATTTCTGCAGCTCTTCAAGCCCCCTTATTGCTATTCTCCTCCTCACATTGCCCTCAAACCTGAAGGGCATCGTCACGACTCCGACGACGATCGCGCCTAACTCTTTCGCAACCTTTGCCACAAGCGGTGCTGCGCCTGTGCCTGTGCCTCCACCCAGCCCAGCAGCGATAAATACCAAGTCAGAGTCCTGAAGCGCTTGACGGATCTCCTCTACTGATTCCTCCGCTGCAATTCTGCCGACCTCTGGGTTTCCGCCGGCTCCATGAGACTTGGTAACTGAGGGGCCGAGCAGAATCTTTTGATGCGCCCTTATCGTGTCGAGGTGCTGCTTATCCGTGTTCGCGGCAATCGTAACTGCTCCGTATAGTCCCCCAGTGACCAGCCTGTTTACAGTGTTGCATCCAGCTCCCCCTATTCCGATAAGCTTTAGTCTAACACCCTCTACGCCGTCGACGTATGCTTGAACCGTTGTCTCACTCACTTGTCCTTGCCTCCTCCTTAATAAAGTCCCTAACAGCCATCCTGATCGCTTCAGCCCTGTTAGGATAGAGACGCCTCCTAACCAGCTCGTCGATGGCTTCTAAGTATGCTTCAGGAAGGTGAACCGTTACTACTCTCATTCTAATCACCCTGAGGGGAGCTAGAAAGTGAATTCAGGAAAAAGGTTGGTAATACGTTGGTTAACGGGCAATATGACGCTCCACGCAAAAACCGCGTATTCTGTTGCATTTTGTGATAATTCTATATACTGGAATCCAGATATTCTATCCAAAATATGCGCAACTGCGAAGAGGAAGAGATCAGAGAAGTGGTTGAGACAATAAACAAATGTATAGATAGGCATACGTTGATACTGGTTGAGGGAGTTACAGATATCCGAGTGCTGAGAGAAGCAGGAGTAAACGCTGAGATCTATACTCTATATGAATTCTACAAGTTTGTGGAGACTTCGACGAAGAATCAAAAGCTACGAGTCATAGCCATGCTCGACCTCGACCGAGAGGGAGAGTCCATGTTGAGGAAATTGAAGGAAAAATACTCAAATACTGTGAAGTTTGACGAATTTCCAAGAAAGAGACTAAGAATGACGAGTAGGTATAAGAGAGGGTTGAGAACAATTTATCAATTGTTTAGTGCGTCAAGTATGGGGAGCGAAAATGTCTGAGATAGAACTGGCACCAAAGATAACGGAAAAAGTCTGGAACCCATCCCTAGAGGTCCCAATCCTCAATGAATGGGAAAATTCGGGGATTTACAAGTTCAACAAGAAATCTAGGAAGAAGATATTCGTCATCGATACTCCTCCCCCCTATCCATCTGGAAGGCCATGGCACATCGGTGCTGCCGCCCAATATGCCCAGATAGACATGATTGCAAGGACCGCCAGAATGATGGGATACGAGGTCAGGTTCCCAATCGGGATAGACCGGAACGGAATACCCGTCGAGAAGTATGTTGAGCGCGAGCTTGGCATTCGGCTGACCGAGGTCTCCCGCTCCGAGTTCCTGAAACTATGCTCAGACACCCTAGACAAACTCGAGGCCGAGATGATCAGCATCATGAGGAGGATGGGCCTCTCAGGCGAGCTGGCCGATCATTATAGAACTGACTCAGAAGAATATAGAGCCCTCACGCAGGCTACCTTCATAGAACTATTCAAGAGGGGACTCATATACATCTCCTCGCGACCAAATAACTACTGCTGGGAATGCGGCACAACTGTCGCTGATGCTGAGATAGACTACAGAGAGGCATCCACGAGGCTCGTCTACATGAAGTTCACTGTAAAGGAGACTGGTGAAATAGTAGTTGTTGCTTCCACACGTCCAGAACTATTATGCGCATGTAGAGCCCTAATATACAATCCCAGCGATAATAGATATACTCACTTAGAGGGAAGGACGGCAATAGTGCCGATATATGGGCAAGAGGTGCCGATTATTCCACACAAGGCCGCTAGGCCAGAGTTTGGCAGCGGGCTAGTCATGGTTTGTAGTTATGGTGATCAGACAGACGTTCAGCTCTTCAGGGAGCTAGGCCTGAGCGAAGTAATAGCCATTGATACGAGCGGAAAAATGACAGAGGTCGCAGGCCCCCTGAGTGGACTACCGGTAAAGGATGCGAGGGAAAAGATAATCGAGATACTACAATCCTCGGGGCTCGTAGAGAAGATCGAGAATATAATTCATAACGAGCCTATCTGCGAGAGGTCTGGCACGCCGATCGAGATAATTCCGATGAACGAATTCTATCTTAAACAACTCGAATATAAAGAGGAACTGCTTAAGATCATCGACAAGATGAAGTTTCATCCACCTTTTCATCGGCAGCTACTTATTGATTGGATTAATTCTCTCATGATTGACTGGCCGATTTCTAGGCGTCGATACTACGCCACGGAGATACCGATATGGTACTGCAAAAATTGTGGCCAGCCGCATCTACCCAAGCCCGGAAAATACTATAGGCCTTGGATGGAGAAAGCGCCTTTCGAAAAATGTTCTAAGTGTGGGTCGACGGAATTCATCGGCGAGGAACGAACATTTGATACTTGGATGGATTCGAGCATCACGCCGCTCTTCGTCAGTGGCTATAAAAGGGACTCGGAATTATTCAGGCGGGCTTATCCGACCGGGATTAGACCGCAGGGAAAAGACATTGTTAGGACGTGGCTTTACTACACGGTTCTCAGATGCTATCAATTGACTGGGAGACCACCGTTTAAGAACGTCTGGATTGGTGGGCTGGGACTCGACGAGAAAGGAGAAAAAATGAGCAAGAGCAGAGGAAACGTCATTGATCCCGTGCCCATACTTGAAAAGTATGGCGCTGATGTATTTAGGTACTGGTCGGCTCAAGAGGCTAGCCTTGGATATGACTTCAGGATATCTGAGCAGAGGATCGCGTCAGCAGGGAAGTTCCTAACTAAGCTGTGGAACGTCGCTAGGTTTGTCTCTCAGTTTCCATACCCTAGAAAGGCAAGACTGCTACCTACTGATAGGTGGATCCTCGCTGAGCTGAATAAGCTGGTGAATGAGTGTCTAGAGGGTTATAGCTCGTTTAACTTTTTCATACCAGCAACTAGGATAAGAGACTTTCTCTGGAACACTTTTGCAGACCACTACATCGAGATGGTTAAGGGCAGGGCATTATCCCGCAACGGCGATAGAGACTCGGCTAGGGCTGCCTGGTACACGCTACACACGTGCCTCAAGACATGCATAATATTGCTCGCACCTATAACGCCATTCATCACTGAACACATATGGAAAACACTCTACTCAAAGAAGAGCATACATCTCCAGAGACTACCAAACAGGCAAAGAGTTGGCAAAATGATTGTTTACACCGAAAAAATAAAGGAGTTCAACAGCAATGTGTGGCGGGTCAAAAAGATGCAAAACCAATCCTTGAGAGACCCCATACACATAGATATTCCCGACGAGCTCAAATTATTCAAAGAAGACCTAATAAGGATGCATAACATCGTGTAAAACAATTCACAAAGCCAAAAATTGATTTTAAGAATTGTGTGACGATAAGCAACATTGATTTAGAAATTTTATGCGTTTCTAGTTAACATTTTTATACTGTAATTTATAGAAAGACGTTGGGATGTCCTCGTATTTCAGTAGGGTCGAAGGTAAGGACATTGATTTTTTGGAAAAACTCTGCGGCTCTGGAAATGTCAGCACAGCGGAAGAAGACTTAGTCACAAATGCGATTGATGCCCAGCTGGGTGGTTTTCATAAGCCGGAGGTAGTTGTTTGGCCCGAGAACTCGGAGCAAGTTGCCGAGATACTATCTTATGCTGATAGAAATAGAATCCCTGTATATCCGAGAGGTGGTGGCACTGGGCTGACGGGCACCGTGCCTGTATATCGAGGCATCGTCATAAATCTGAAGAGGATGAACAGAATAATTGAGGTTGATGAGGATGACATGCAGGTTAGGGTGCAGCCCGGAATGGTGTACGACAATCTAAATAGGGAGCTGGAGCGTTATGGGTTGTTCTTCCCCCCTGACCCGTCTAGTGGGGCTTCATGTACTGTTGGCGGCATGGTTGCCTCTAATGCCTCGGGGCTTAAAGCGGTAAAATATGGGACAACGAGGGAGTACGTGCTTGGTTTCGAGGCCGCATTTCCAAAGGACGGACTCCTGAGACTCGGCACAAAGACATTCAAGTATTCGTTGGGATTCGACATGGTTAAGATGATGGTTGGCTCTCAGGGAACCTTAGGAGTCTTCACAGAGATAAGCCTGAGGCTGAGACCGCTGCCTGAGAGCATGGTTACAGCCGCGTCCTTCTTCAAGTCCATCGTTGATGCTAACAAAACGATCTACAGCATAGTCAGGCGTGGATTAGACGTGGCAGCACTCGAATTCATTGACAGGCCCACTATGGATGCAATATCAGAGTTTAGAAATATGAAGTTCCCAGACGCAGAAGCGATGTTATTAATCGAGACTCATGGAAGCGCTAAAGCAGCCGCTGAAGAGTTAGAGAGATGCATCAGTATAGTTAGGGAGAATGGAGGATTCGAGATTTGGCACGCGACTAGCAAGGAGGAAAGAGAGAGGCTCTGGGCTGCAAGGAAGGGCGCTTATCCAGCCGTCCTAAAGCTGGGGCGATACACATTGATAAGCGACGTCATAATACCGCTCTCACACTTGGTCGAGAGTGTCAACAAAGCCTATGAAATAGGAAAGAAGTACGGGGTGAGAACCTCATGCATGGGACACTTCGGCGATGGAAATCTGCACGTCAATTGGGGTACAGACGGCAGCGTTGAGGATCTCCACAGGGCGAATGACGAGCTAAATAGATGGGTCATATCGATTGGTGGAGCGGTCTCGGGAGAACACGGAATAGGTACGGAGAAGAAGAGATACATGAAGCTTCAGCATGGAGAGTCCTTTAAAATGATGCTAAAAATAAAGAAACTACTCGATCCCAACTTTATCCTAGTTCCCGGAATCATATTCGAGCTGGAAGATCTGCTCGGCACTAGTGGTTGAGCCATGGGCAAGAAGGACATGCTGGAGGAAATATTAGGCGACTACCTAAACGACGTGTTAAAATGCGTTAGGTGCGGCTTTTGCAACAGCGTCTGCCCGACCTCCAATGCCTCTTTCTCCTACAAGGACTCTAAGACGTCCCGCGGAAGGATAGTACTCCTGCAGGCCAAGTATAACGGTGTCCTTCAGATGCCCATCGAGAGCGATGAATTTCAAGAGTTAATGGATATGTGCTTCGGCTGTCGAAGATGCCTAGAGGTCTGCCCCGCGAGTGTCAGAATACCGCAGGTAATATGGCGAGCCAAGAGCGCAGGCCCAATGAGGCTAAACAAGTTACTATTTGCAAATTATGGAAAGTTCGAGAAACTCGGAGCCACCTTCTCCTCGCTCTCAAACCTGCTCGTGAAGAGCGGCTTTGGTAGATCAATACTCGAGGCAGTGGCAGGCATAGAGCGGAGAGCGCCTTTCCCCACCTTTCATGGAAGCTCCCTCGAGAAATATATCAGAGAACGGCAGGGCAGCGCCGGAAGCCGTGGCAGGCTAGCATACTTCATAGACGTGTTCACAAACTATCACGATGTCGAGCTCGGCAAGAAAACAGTGACGCTCCTAGAAGAGATGGGGTACTCCGTCGAGGCGCCGAGACAGAGGGAGGCCGGCACGCTTGCGCTCGAGTGTGGGGCATTGGATAATGCGATAAAGATAGCAAGGTTCAACGTCGATAGTTTTTACGAGTCTGTCAAGCGTGGAGCTAGGATAATAACGACTTCGCCTGCCGCTTATGTCGCGTTGAAGATCGACTATCCTGAACTGCTTGGCGATGAAAAATCCAGAATAGTGGCTGATAATACATTAGACGTGATCGAGCTACTGTTAAATGAGCATGATGGTGGCTTCATCGATTTCGCTGGCCACGATGGATGGGATGCTGTATATCATCATAGCTGCTTCACGAAGGCGTCGCATCTAACTGGCCACGTAAAGAGACTACTCGATCTGGCTGGGTACAGATTGGTGGAGTTTGAGGAATGCTGCGGAGTAGCAGGAGTATGGGGGCTAAGCAAAAAACATTACGAAGAAGCCAGAGAGATAGGCTCTAAACTCTTCGCAAAGATAGTTCAGGCAGGACTTCCAGTATTCTCTCAGAGTGAGACATGCAGACTACAGCTAAGACACCATACAGGAGTAGAAGTGAAGCACCCACTCGAAGGAGTACTGGACAGAATAAGAGTTCGAAGAACTTAGTAAAATCTTAACATGTGGAAGCCCGGGAGGGGATTCGAACCCCTGTAAAGCGGCTCTGCAGGCCGCCGCCTAGCCGCTCGGCCACCCGGGCCACCACTAGTAGGCAAAAACACTAATAAAAAGTTTAACAAATACTAGTCTGCCTGCGGGGGTAGCCAAGTCTGGCCAAAGAGAGTTTCCTCGGGCACAGGCGACGGGCTTAAGATCACGGGGATAAGAGACCCGTTCCCGTAGGGGTTCGTGGGTTCGAATCCCACCCCCCGCACTTATCAGTGAAGCAGTTGTTTTGTATTTTCATCGCTCA
>CAYTRT010000034.1:0-11229 GCA_964440295.1 uncultured Nitrososphaeria archaeon | reverse complement strand
AGGAGCTGAGACAATGATGCTAGTCATTGCACGCTGGCTGAATGACAACAACTATACGGATGGTCTAGACGTGGAGAAGTTTATAAGAGTCCTGAAGAAGGGTGGTGAAGAAGCCAGGCAGATGATAAAGAGATCATTAAAGCAGCCTTGCAAGGATGATTGATTGCACACCCATCCTCTAAGAGAACTACGACTATAAAATATACACTGCCATTTTTATCTACGTTCCTATATGAGTATTATGCAGTAAAGATGCTGTTTTTACACTTCTTCGGAGCTTAAATTGGGGGATGGATTCTTTTGATACGCACCATCCCATCCCGACAGCCCTAGGACCATTTCTTATACGAATATAATAGGTATTTACACACAGTCCTTTAGACCAAAACCATAAATTCTACAAATTAGCATATAGGTGCCTAGAACCTGAGGGATCAGGAAGAATAGCGCCTAAACAACAAGGGCGAGACGATCAGAGGCAAAAATAGTAGGACCTACTCGTGCCAAATTAAGCATTAATAGGAGAGAAACTAGAGAGTGGACAGGCAGAGAAATAGCATCGCCATAGACCGCATATCCTTAAATAAGGCGTGAATTTGAGTTGTAGCGATGTCGAAATGACGACTAAAAGTACTGTACAGTCAAGCTCTTCTTTTCGCTGGATGCTTGTCGCGATAGGGTTCGTGATAAATATCTGTCTAGGGTCGATTTACTCCTACAGCGTCTTCAGGAAGCCGCTCGAGGCGCTCTGGAGAATATCCTCGACCGAGAGCGGACTGCCCTACATGGTCTTCCTCGCCATGTTTGCATTCACGATGCCGGTTGTCGGTGGATTCCTAGACAGGTTTGGCCCAAGAATAACCGTGATAATCGGCAGCATTCTTGTCGGAGCGGGTTGGTGCTTGGCAAGCCTCTCAAACAACATCCTCCTACTGACAATTCTCTACGGCGTGGTGGGAGGGGCAGGAGTGGGCGTGGTCTACGGCGCGCCGATAGCAGTGGCGGCCAGATGGTTCCCAGAGAGGGCGGGCACAGCCATGGGCCTAACACTGCTGGGCTTCGGTCTCTCGCCGCTGATAACTGCGCCGATAATGTCGAGCCTAATCTCCTCAGTCGGTCCGCTCCAGACGTTCCTATACCTCGGCATAGCCTTCCTAATCATCTTGTTAGTCCTATCGATGCCCCTTAAGTTCCCATCAAGCAGTTCTGCGCCATCGGCCAAGCAGACGACGGCCGCCCAAGCCGCGGCAAGGAAGGAGGGCCAGCTTGACAGGTCGGAGATGCTTAGGACAAAGACATTCTATGCGCTCTGGATTGCCTACACGTTGGGATGCCTCTCGGGACTGATGGCTATTGGAATCGCCGCTCCATTCGGCCTCGAGGTAGCCAAGATAAGCCAGCAGGCATCATCAATAGCGGTCTCGGTCTTCGCAATATTCAACGGATTTGGAAGACCACTCTTCGGCTGGCTCACTGATAGGCTGAAGCCCAGAAACACCGCGGTCCTTTCATTCCTCATGATCTCAGTGGTCGCCGCACTTCTATACGCATTCGGAGAGGGCAATGCAATAATTTACTTCGTCTGCTTCTCGGTCCTTTGGCTGAACCTTGGAGGATGGCTGGCCATAGCGCCTACAGCGACTAAGATATTCTTCGGGACAAAATACTACGGCAAGAACTACGGCGTGGTCTTTACCTCTTATGGCGTAGGCGCAATCCTCGGAATGCTCTCATCGGGATGGCTAAAGGACACTACGGGCACCTACCTCACGGTCTTCCCAGTAGTCAGTGTACTCGCAATAGTTGGACTAATAACCGCATACATAGGTCTCAGGCCCCCGAGAAGATAACCAACACGCAGAAACCTTCATTCAATAATGTTTATGAAAAGACTCTAGTCATTTCTCGATGAATAAGAATTGCCACGAGACTCGAGAAGAACTTCTTCGACGGATCGCTATCGCTGGGTAATTATTATCGTCGGATTCATAATCAATCTATGCTTAGGAGCAATATACTCATACAGTGTTTTTAGGAAGCCTCTAGAGAAGCTCTGGTCGATCACGTCCACCGAGAGTGGGCTGCCCTACATGGTGTTCCTCGCGGCCTTCGCCTTCGTCATGCCGTTCGCCGGCAGCTTCATAGACAGATACGGGCCCCGCCTCACGCTGATTCTCGGCAGCGCGCTCGTCACGGTTGGATGGATATTCGCAAGCTACTCAAATGACATCTACACGCTAACGCTGCTTTACGGAGTAGTAGGAGGAGCGGGTACAGGCACGACGTACTGCGTACCTATAACTACAGCCGCCAAGTGGTTCCCAGATAAGTCCGGGACAGCTATCGGGCTCACGGTTCTCGGCTTCGGCCTCTCGCCGCTAGTAACGGCGCCAGCAATATCTGCCTTGATAGAGATGGTCGGGCCACTAAAGACCTTCTTCTACCTTGGAATAATAATCCTAATAGTACTCGTTGCGTTTTCATTTCTACTACGCTTTCCACAGCAAGAATTTGGCTCCTCGTCGCTAAAAGAAGAGATGCCTGAAAAGCAGATAGAGCTTGACGCATCTGCAATGCTTAGGACAAAGTCTTTCTACGCGCTCTGGGTTGGTTATGCAATCGCGTGTTTCTCCGGCTTCATGGCTGTCGGAATATCGGCGCCGTTTGGAATAGAGGTAGTCAAGATCAGTCAGACAGAAGCATCGATAGCGGTCTCGGCCTTCGCAATATTCAATGGTCTTGGAAGGCCATTCTTCGGCATGCTCACCGATAAACTTAAGCCCAAACTCGTGGCTATACTGTCCTTCTGCATGATTCTCGCGGCATCTCTTTCACTCTACCTATTCAGCATGTGCAACCCCATCATTTTCTATGTTGGTTTTGCGCTTCTTTGGCTAAACCTCGGCGGATGGATAACGCTCGCACCCACTACCACTAGGATGTTTTTCGGAGCCAGGAACTACGGAAAGAATTATGGCATAGTCATTACTGCAGATGGAGTTGGTGCCTTGTTGGGGCCGCTCTCCTCTGGATGGCTACGAGACACGACTGGAACATACCTCTCAGCATTTCCGCTCGTAGCAGCATTAGCAGTCGTCGGAGCCATAACTATGCTCGTTGGACTCAAGCGGGGAGACTAGAACGTTATAGGTATTGAGGGAGAGTCAAGAACTATTTCTCCATCAACCTTTAGATGCATCTTAAGAGAGTATAGCTTTACTCCAAATCTTCTAGCCTTTATCAATAGCGCTCTTAATAGTGGGTCTGCTTCGCTGCATGGCTTGAACCGCCTGCAGAGCGGGTGGGCCGAGATGAAAACTATGAATGAGTGGTAGTGTCTATTTCTGGCCCTGATTAGCGCCTCCACGTGTCTCCGCCCCCTCGTCGATATAGTGTCAGGATACATGCAGTAGTTATCATCCGAGTGGTAGACGGCAGACTTGGCCTCCAGTAATCCTTTAGCTCTATCCTTCACGATGAGGTAATCTATTCTCGAATCCTCGAAATTGTACTCGCGCTTGGCGATTCTCCAACCCTCCAGCCACGGGATGAGTCCTCGCCTCCACGCCTCTTCAAAGGCGCATGTTTGAAGAACAGGATCAACTATGGCCGCTCGCTCCTCATCGATCATTACGCCGATTAGTAGTCCATCCGTCTTCAATTTCTTGTTAGGAATGAAGAGCGCTGTCGAGCCGCGCTGGATTAGGTCTCTGAGTCTGCCGGTGTTTCTCAGATAGAGTCTGAGCATGCCGAGGGGCGTTTCAGCAAACACGACGAAGCGGTTTATACGCTCCAAAAGAGATGCCGCGCGCACCTCGACCTTGAGTAATGCTGGCCCGCCGGTCGACAATCTTCTAACGGCTCAACTTGCTCCTCAGCTAATTTATACGTTATCGGCTCTTCCAGTCTTGATTTGCCAGAACGAGGTACAATTGGGTTGCCAGTACCCGGTTTTCACGGGTGGTCTCCCACCCCACTACTCACCAGGCGGGTGGGGGCTTAACTTCCGGGTTCGGAATGAGACCGGGTGTTTCCCCCCACCCTATGACCGGCAACCCAGGAGTATCAATAAGTCGAGGCTGGATTTAAGGCTATACTGAGGACTAGGCGGTTGTTGGTTGGGCCATTCAATATCAAAAAAAGTATGCATAAATGTTGTGATATCCACAAGGTTATTTACTTACCTCTAGTTATACACTAATTGCAGATGAATTATGGGTAGGATGTCACTAGCTGTTGAGTCAAACATAGGGGAGGAGCTTTCCCAGCTGGCTAAGAAGAAGAATATGACGCTCTACGCCCTCACTAATGAGATAATTGAGGCCGGAATTGAGGCAATTAACGAAGGCATAGACATAGACTTTCTGCGAGACCTCTGGAAGACTTACCGAATCCTCAGAGACTTCGACGCCATCTTGCTACCATCGGAATTCATGGACAACCTACTCTCAAAACTATACGAAAAGGATCGCGACTTCTTATTGAATAGCTTCTACAAGCTCGGCAGGGAGGTGGGCAAATACATAAGGATACTCGCAGACACTCCAGAGCAACTGTTTCAGCTTGGAAATAAGCTGCTTAAGTTCTACCCGTTGAAGACCGTAAACATAAAGAACATCGGCCCAGGACTCTACGAAGTGAATGCCTTCGGCGTCGGAGGAGTGATCGAATCTACCCAATGCGTTTTTGAGCTCGCCAAGGGCATCTTCGAGGAGTTTAGGCTGAGGATAATTGAGTCCGAGGTCTCGAAGGGACTGCTGAGGCTCAAGCTGCAGTACGAGCCCAACAAAGCATGAATGACTCACGTTAGAGCTAAATCCAACCTCTTCTCAATTGTTATTGAAGCATAAAACGACAGGCAACATCTGGGGGCGTAGCCTAGTAAGGTCTAAGGCGCCGGGCTCCAGATGAGGCTCGCTGGCCAGAGAAGTAACCCGGAGACCGTGGGTTCGAATCCCACCGCCCCCAGACAGCCAAAAAATCCTGAAACATCACTAAGCGAATTGTAATTCGTTTATCTAAGAGTTGGCAAGCTAGGGTGTGGGCGGAAAAGGTCTGTCCTAAAAAGCTTATTAATTCATACTGCTGGACTAATTAGCATGTGCTCCGTCAGTAAGGATGAACTTCTTAAGCTAATCCAGTGTTGTGCATTTTTGGAGGAACGGGTGTCCGAGGCCTATAAGCACATGGCTAAAAGAGCCGAGGGCCCAGTCTTAAAAGCCCTACTAAGCTATGTGGCGAGTGATTCTTGGAAGCATGCAGAGACGCTGAAGAATGTGGCCACGGCGCTAGGCGGGGAGATGCGGGGCCTCGGAGAATGCGAGCAAGTTGCCGGAGAGCTATGGGCCGCGGTAATGCGTGGAGTCGAGAACGAGCTAGCACAGACCGGCAAGCTCTCAAGAGAAGACCTTGCATCCATTGTAGACTCGCTGACCAACTTAGAGAGCGCGGTCATGGAGGAATATCTGATGATGCTTCAGGCAGAGGCGATAAAAATGCTGCTTGAAGGTTATCCCGAGGCCGATTCTCTCAAAATGATTATGAATTGGATAGCTGAAGATGAGAAGAGGCACGCGCAGATACTCATGACACTAAAAGGTAGAGAAGAACGCAGCATCAAAGCAGGAATCTAGAATTTAAGAATAGGTAGGATGACGCTCAAGGCGGCTACGAGCCTGCTTGAAAAATTTTATTGCGCCAGCGGTATTCCCGGTCTTAGATATGCAGGTTTTTAGGCCCTACGTGGATTGGTGGATGTCTGCGCGGGTGCTGGATGACAGACGACTGGGGAAGCAGAGGGTCGAGGCTAAACAGGTCATGATGGCGATTTTCCGCAAGATGGGCTTAATAAGGAATGGGAGGCGCGGCTGGCTAAACCACCCAATAGTCCTCATGTACTATAATGATGGCAAGCCCTATCTCAAGGACCTCATAGGCTACTTTAACGTCTGCGTTGAGGAGTGGAGGCGCCGCGGGATGAGGGGCACAATCAGCTTATCCGATATAGAACACCATATTTCGGCTTCGTGGTCAGCTGAGGGCCATCCGCTGACGCATGTGCACGAAGTGGAGTATCGGAGAGTCCTGATACTGAAGTATCCGGAGCATTATCTAAGAGTTTTTCGGAAGGAGGAGATATTGGAGGTCTTCGAGACCGAGCCCACGTTGATAAGAGGTGTCAACAGCTGGATTTTCAGTAATAGGAGGCTCTACGAGTCCGCGCTTAATCATGCCATCAAGGCGGCTAAACTGCTGGAGATAATTAGGGATTAATGATCAGGTGAGGTGTTAGGGATTCCGCGGAGCAGCCAGAACATGAAGATCAGGGATACAGAAACAGCAATAGTTAAGAGATTCAAAAATCTGAAACATTACTAAGCGTTAGGTGCATATATAACCTGTAGGTTGTATTATGCTGAAATGTCCGGTCCTAAGAGAAGTTTCTGGAGAGATTATCTGCCGGTCGTTATTCTTCTGCTTGGATTAGCCGCCGCACTCACGTGGTCACTTACTATGCATTTGGGCGGAAGCCCAGAGATTGACGCGTTGACTGGCTCGCTGTTATTGGTTACCGGCTTTGCTGCTGGGCTCCTAGGCGGACTCATAGGTACGGGAGGATGCAGCATAATGCTTCCAGTCATACATTTCTGGTTCGGCTACTCCGTACCCATCGCCGTAGGGACCACGCTGTTTGCAGTAATATTCACCACCCTATCAGGAGCCTATGGACACCTGATTCGGAAGAACCTCGACAAGACTCTATTCTTGTGGATTGGAGTAATGGGAACGATAGGCGTGATCGTGGGCTCATGGGTCTTTATACTACTAGTCAGCCAAGTAGCGTTGCTGAACTTCATTCTGGGGCTCGCGTTCATCTTCCCAGCCATCAGGATGATAATTGAGGGAGTAGGCAAGACACAGGCAAAGAAAGCTCAGGGAGAAGGCGGGCAGGCAAAAATCTCCAAACCACTCATATCACTCTTCGGATTCGTGATCGGCATACTCACTGGAATTGCCGGCCTGGGCGGAGGCTACGCGCTGGTACCAGGACTAATATACTTGTTCGACACGCCTGTATACATAACGATGGGGACATCGCTCGCATCCATGATTCCACTAGCGACGATAGGAGGCGGAATAAAACTAGCCCAGGGATACGTCGCGCTTAACACTGGACTAATACTAGGCATAGGCACCGTAATAGGAGCACAGCTAGGAGCAGCAATAATCAAGAGATTCAAGCCCAACACGCTCAAGCTAATATTCGGAATCTACTTCTTCTACGTAGCGCTGAAATTCATAACGAGCTACTTCGGAATACAGATATTCTAAAGACACGTCAAGCCGCGGCATCCTTGACAAGTTCGACGAGTGATTTTGGAGGCGCGTCTGTCTTAATTGCCGAGTAGTCGTGATGCGTCGTAGATGCCTTGTAGCCTAGCTCTCTGAGCTTCTCGACGAGTCTCGAGACCTTTGGAGGTGAGGTCTTAGCCCGCCTGGCAAGCTCAGCGACTGGATAATAATACGGAATATCCTGGATCTCGCCGGCAATTCTCCTCAAGATTTTATACGCATCTCCATAGGTCGGATCATCAATCTTACGACTCTTCAATATTCTATCTATGACTGCTTCGTCGCTGAGTACTCCGAGCCAGAGCGGCCCTAGAACCACGAGCTGTCCACCGCACTCATGACACTTGCTGTCAATCAATGCTGGAAAGGCTGCCTTACGAGTCGATAAGCAGGCCCTGCAGTGCACGAGGTATCCTATCCCCGATGATGCTTCTAGCGCCCGGCTCTTTCCACGTTCAAGACTAGCAAAGACTCTTATGAAATGTCTGTGGACGACGGTGAGCACCGGCCGAGCGGCAAGACCCAGTCTCGACGCTGACATGACTATGAAGCCTGCAAGAGATCTAGCAGCAACTTCCTTCAGAAAGACCGTCTTAGCTAGGTGTATACTATATCTCCAGAGCGCAGTCGGGGCAGAGGCCCCTGACAGTGCCGCGAGGTCCGTTGCAGATGCGCCCAAAAGTCCATTCTTACTCGTGGCTCTGCAGGCATTCTCTAGAAACCTTGCAGGCGACCCCGCGGGATCTATATCGACGTAGTCCACCCTCTCGTGCTCTGCATGCATCCTTGCAAGCAGTAGATTGGCATCAATATGCAACGCCTTGACCCGCTCCGACAAGCCATTAATCGCTGCGTTTGCAGAGATTAGCTTTGCGGCGTTCTTGTTGATGTCGCCTGCGACTGCCCGCTCTATCACTCCTGACTCTAGCATTATTCTGATCGTCCTCACACCGCACCCCGCCAGCGGCTCGCACATCGATAGGCCAGTCTTACCAGCGAAGTATCCCTCCACCGCTAGAACAGCCAAGTCTCTAGATATTTTCGATGCGGGGTTGTAGAAGACTGGGAGTGAGGATGGATCCACCTCGCCCACGCCTTGGGGTACAAGTATCTTCACGTGGCCCTCAGATATGCACTTTACGGGAAATCCAAACTCATCTTCCAGCGACATTTTTTCTTGACCTTTGCTCTACTTCGATTGTGATATCGCTGACTATCTTTTCCAGCATGTCTCGCGGCATTCCTCTCCTAAGCTCTATGAGCCTCGCGGCCTCACGTCTAACTCTTTGTGCAAGTGGGTGACTCGACCTATAGTGGACAGTAACTATTGATACATTCGACTCTCTGAGCGCGAGTTCTACAGAGTTGATGAATCTCTGGCTCAGCAGCTCCATCGGTCCAACTTCGTCTATCACCACTACCGCGTTTTTCTCGACTGCCTGGTCAATCGCCCTGACACCAAGCCTCTCGAGGTTATCGGTGAAGACTACGTATTTCCCAATTCTCGGTTGCCCATCGCCTATCCTAGCGAGTGGCGCTAACTCTCCGCTCACGAGGTCTTGCAGATCGAAGCCAATCCTCAATCCGCCGCTCCTCACCTCGCTTGTAAGCATGCCTCCAACAGGTACTCCGGCAGCCCTGAGTCTCTCAGCGATTGTCCTGACGAGGGTCGTCTTGCCGCATCCCGGAGGCCCGGTGAAAACATATAGTGCGGCAGTCATTTCGTCATTCCCAATAGTCGTCTAGGCTCGGCTGCAGGTGGTCAAGGGTTCTCCAAGACATCCGCATATAGCTACTAACGTCTCTATCGTCTCCTAGTAGTTCCTTAGCTTTCCTGATCGTTCTTTTGTCGCTTGGATATCCTGATCCGAAGTCTCCGAGCATATTCTTGAGCTTCTCAACGGCCCTGTCCCTCACAACTTTTGCGACGATCGAGGCCGCACTGACTATGGGCCTCGAGACGTCTGCCCTGTGCTCGCATATCACTCTGCACCTGACTTTTCCCAGCCTATTCCTGATTAGGTTAGCGAACTGGCCTGCAATTCTCGTCGGCGAGTCTATGTAGACAACGTCTGGGCTGATTCTCCTCACCAGTGCTGCGGCTGCGTAGGCCTCCAAAGCGTTTATTCCCGGACCGCCCATGCGCCTAGCATATCTGTCAATCATGCTGGGAGGAAGCTTCACGAATCTGATGACTAATCCCAGCCTAGTGAGTTCCTCATATATGGCTTCCCTCCTACTTCTCGATAGTTTCTTCGAGTCTCTTACGCCCAGCTCCCTGAGAATCCTGACTTTTTCCGGAGTGGCTGCGACGGCCGCGACTACGAGGGGGCCGATTAGAGATCCGCGGCCAGCCTCGTCTATCCCAGCAACCAGTCTTATCTTCTCACTCATACTTGACGCGTACCATTATGTGGTCTTCCTCGTATGGTTCTAGCCTGACATGCTCCTTGACAGATAGTCCGCCCCTCTCTAGCACGGCTATCTCTCTCCTGAAGACCCTCTCTGGGTCTTCGGTGCTGTCTATGCTTCTGGCCTTGACCGCGAGTAGTGCCTCGCCGCCCCTCTTAAGATAAGCGACACAGTTGTCAATCAGTAGCTTTGCCTGCTCTGGCTGGGCGACGTCGCAGTAGACAACGTCGACTTTCCCGACGAAGGCCATGTATCGCTCAGGCAGCCTGGCGTCTTCGAGTATTGGGATCACGTTGCTTCTCCTCCTCGCCACCCTCTCGATAAACTGGGCCATCACTCTCGGCGCGAAGTCTACGGCGAAGATTATTCCCCTGCTGCCCACTATGTCTGAGACGTGGCTCACGGTTGTGCCCGTGGCTGAGCCTAGATAAAGGACGCGGGACGAGGGCTTGATGGGAAGCTCCTTGAGACCCGTGAGGATGGCGGCTGCTAGTTTACTCCTGTAGGGCACCCACTCCCTATACTCTAGCTCTCCATGCCTAAACGTCCTCTCGCCATATATTGATGTCCCAG
This sequence comes from uncultured Nitrososphaeria archaeon, assembly GCA_964440295.1. Classification (GTDB taxonomy): domain Archaea; phylum Thermoproteota; class Nitrososphaeria_A; order Caldarchaeales; family Calditenuaceae; genus CALIKS01. The sequence goes on along the minus strand of CAYTRT010000034.1, from coordinate 891 downwards.
GGTCTAAGCTGACCGTTGCTAGTAGCCTCTGGCCCTGCTCAACGATCCAATAAACTCCCTCAAACGATTGGTGCCGCTCAATCATCATCTCCTAGCCGCCCTCCTCTTTGCTTTCTGCCTAGGCGTCTGCTTGGCAGGAGGCGAGGCATACTTAGACTTCACCTCAGCTATCCTCTCCTCGAGAGACTTCCTAATCTCAGACGATCTGTCCTCCCTGCTGAAGTAGTCGACCTTAGCGGCGATGGATATCTTCGTCGCTAGGGCACGAGCTATCTTTCCACGCTGCCACTTTGGCGACCCATGAACATATGGGTGCTGAAAGATGACTCCATGCTTTGGCGCGCCTCTGCCGGTCTTGAAGAACCTGAAGAGTGCCTTTTCTGCTCCCAGCACCTGTATCGTGCTCGCCGGAGCCCTTGCAAGCGCCTCGAGTCCGCCGGCCAGAGAGATTAGCCTAGCTCCTAGGGTTGGCCCAGCTATTGCCGAGAGATTCGGGGCCTCTATCGCCATCAGAGACTTTATGTAGCTCTGCACCTCTTCTCTTAAGTCCATTAACTCAAGGATGTGTCCCGCGAGCTTTCTTATCTTTGATTCGTCGACTTCGTTCAGATCGGCGCCGAGGCTCCTACTACAAGCTTCTAGCACCTTGCTTGCCAGATCTTCTCTCAGCAGCTCGCTGATCGTGGCTTCGTTATAGTTTTTCCTCGCTCCTATCTTGTAGATAATCTTCGCATAGGTCTCTGGGTTCTCTATGTATTGATGTAGCTCGGGGAAGTGCTGTCCATACCAGTCGACGAGGCGGGAATACAGCATGTTGATGATCTTGTCCAGGTCGTCCAGCAGCTTGACTGCCTGGACAATCATTAGGTCCCTCCTAGCGACTGCGGTCCT
>CAYTRT010000033.1:0-12596 GCA_964440295.1 uncultured Nitrososphaeria archaeon | reverse complement strand
CATGGGCAGTAGCTCTTAATGGTCCCTAGCCAGTATTCAAGCTCATTCTCGACTAAGCTAGGCGTACCGTCGCAGAGCTCGATGCTGACCTCGACCATCCTCACAGTGTCAGGTTTCAGGTGCCAGTTCCAGGGCTTGTTAAACCCACCATCGCCACGCTCTAACTCTTCCATCGGGAACATATTGTTCTTGCCCTCCATGTTCTCTATTGCAAGCCTGATTGTCTCGGCGTCAGTGACATAGATTATGAAGCGTTCGTCATTCACATCAACCAAGAAGTATTTCCCTCGAGGAGCAGTGTATGAAGCATAATAGTATACAGCAACGATGATTATTGAGATGATCAACAGTGTGATGAATATTATTCTCCTGCGGCTCAATAACGTATTTAGGAGATGCATAATATATTTTGTTTTGTCCGAATAACGCTCTATGTCTTCCTAGTCTTAGTCTTGGTTCCTCCTTCCACTATGCCTGCCCTCATCAAAAGCAGCAGCAACTCATCGTAGTGCTTCTCTATCTCTGAGAGGGCCTCATCTGGATCGCTGATACTCACCATATACTTGCTCTTCCAGACATAGCCACCCTCTCTTAAGTTGAGCCTAGTAAACACGCCCATTAGCGACGAGTTGAGGTCGTAGTTCATCCATGGAATAATGTACTCGATGAAGCAGTGCCTATACGCCTTCTCGTATATGTCTCCGTAAAACGTGTTGAAATATACGTGGAGAGGTTGCTCCCTCACGTAGGTCTCCCACGTAGTGAAACGAGAGTAGTTCGGCGCCCAAGTATCATCCCTCAGCTCCAGATCCTCTAGGGATACTGGACGCCTCCAAGTTCCTGGGAGAAAGCCGCGCAGCTCTAGTGCAGGTATTATGTACCGATGTATTATTCCCTGCCTCATGAGTTCTATCTTTTCTCTGAGAGTAAGCCCCACATTCATTCACCGCCTACAACTGTGTCCCACCACCCGCCCACCCGTAATGAATAAATGCACCAACTAACTCCCTACTCATTGTTCGAGTATTATAAATGCCTTATTAAAAAGATTAAGCAGCGCCGACGCATTTCCCAAATGGGAATTTATAGCCCAGCTTCCATTCACTAGCAATAGGTCTAAGGATTGATAGTAGTTGATAGTAACGAGGCGGCGGAGAGCGCCAAACTAGTCGAGTCGCTGAGGAAAATCACCGAAGTAGCCATAAGGCCGCTAGAGGCAGGCGACTACCTTATAACTGGACAGGCGGGACAGGCACTAGTCGAGAGGAAGAGGGTGTTTGACTTTCTGAACAGCCTCAAGGGCAGGCTCTGGGACCAGTTATCACTCCTAAAAACCTTCGAGGGCGAGAAGATCCTAATCCTAGAAGGATACCTCGGGCTCTACAGGAAGAGCAAGTGGAACGAGACGTCGGTCCTAGCATTGATCGACAGAATCGTCCTAGAGTGGGGAATACCGATAATCCCAACCCCAGACACCAGGGCCACGCTCACCTACCTCGCATGGAAACACAAAAAACTAGGAGAGGAAAAAGAACTCAAGGAGTACCCACTAAGAGTAAGCGGAAGAGAAATGAGCATCGAGGAGCAGGCACTATACACCCTCGAGGGACTGTGCGGACACAAAACAGCTAAGGCACTACTCACACACTTCGGAACACTGGGAAAAGTCATAGAATTTTTCAACAACAACATGCTCCCAGTAATAGAGATGAGGCTGCGAAACGTAAAGGTAGGCGGGAGAAGAATACCAACAACAACGATACAGAGAATCTACGAAGTGGTGAGGGCGGAGTTCAAGCCGGAGCCAGAAACAAACACGAAGTAGTCATTCATAGCCCTCTATGGTCAGCGCGGTGTATACCTCTGCTAGCGCTGCAGGTGCGGCAAGCTCAGTCGGAAGCGTAATCTCAGGCGCCAGATCAATTACTAGGTCAGCCCTCCTATAGATTCCCTTCGGTATGCCTTCCCTCGAGCCGAAGAGAAAATTAACTCTACTGCCCCGCGAGAAGATCTCTCTGAGCCTACTAGTTGCGCGTCTTATTTCTATTCCCTCAGGCTCGAAGACAATTATTGGCTCCCCGCTTCTCTCCCTCACTAATTGATAGAGATCCTGGACAAGCACCTTCACTCTCCTAGCGGGCCTAGAATAGCTGCGCCTTTGCACCTGATACCTACTCTCTATCCCCTCTCCTATGCCTTGAATAAAGACAGCGAGCTCATCGGCATCGACCGCAGTGCTTGGAGCAATCACTAGCTCCATTACTTCGTATGCCTGTACGGCTCTTCCAATCCTGCTGCCTATCTGCCTAGCGCCCTCGTGCGGGCCTAGGTATGGCATCTGGACTATCGAGACTCTGCTGAAGAAGGGCAGGGAGGACCTCTTGTCCCTGTCCATCTTCCTCCACTCCGCCCTGCCGTCAAGTATGCCTATGCCAGCGGTCTCTTGGAGTATCTCGACCTGCACTATCTTGTCTGGATAGTCAAGATTGACGGCTGCGCCGACCCTAGCCGCGATGAGTGCGCCCGCCCTAGTGTTTACGTCGATGCTCGTGAATTCATGCTTGCCACGCCTCACCGTCCTAACGGCGAAGGACTCGTCCTGAGATATTTTCTGCTCGGCTATTCTCGCAGCGGCCTCAGATATTGCGTCGACCCTAGCGGGCACTACCTCCTCTATGACTATGACTTTCTCTGCCTCCAATACCTCTTTCTCGACGATGCTGGCCAGTCTGTACTTGTCGCTGCACTTCTCAACCAGTACTAGGCCCTCGTATCCATGCGGCTTCGCCGTGACGACACAGCCCTCCTCAATCTCCTTTATCCGCTCAGCAGCTATCTTCTCAAGCCCCAGAGGCGTCTTGACTAGTACCTCCATGCCGGTGACCGCCGATACCCCTAATCAATAACCATGGACAAGCACTCGTATAAACCATGACGCATGGTTATTGGAAGCCAAGATTAATATGAAGGATGACCATTTTACTGACTGGCCCACGACACGCCCAAGTAGGTGGAAGCTTGTATGACTTGGCAGTAATCGGCGGCGGGGTGGCAGGAATATTCTCCGCCCTCAAGGCCGCCAGACACTCAGTCAGGACAATAATCATCGACTCCAACAAGGTAGGCGGTGGAGCTACAGTGAGATCGGCGGGAGTCGTGACTCTCCAGCTCGACGAGACAAACGACGTGATGCTGGTTAAGAGGAGCATCGAGCTCATAAAGGAGTGCTCGAATGACTCGTGGAGAGTTACAGGTTTCCTGCAGCTTGGAAGGCCAGACCAGCTCCAAGACAGCATAAACTCGATGAGACAGGCAGGTGTAGAGTTTGAAGTGCTCTATCCGTCGGAGATCGAGTCTAAGTGGCCAGAACTCATAGTGGATGAACGGTTCATAGGTGTCTATACACGCGACGACCTATCCCTAGAGCCTCCGATATTCATAGATGATTGTAGAGAGGCGCTGCTTGACGCTGGAGTCGAGGTCGTGGAAGGTGTGGGAGTGGACTCCTTCACCATTAGGGATGGCAAGATCGATATAGCGGTGCTGAGCGACGGCAGAGAAGTTAGGGCTGAACGCTACATTCTTTCTGCGGGCGCCTGGAATAGAGAGATACTGCACAGGCACGGCATAGAGCTGATGACGGTGATCATTACTTGTTATGCCTATAGGTTTGATCTGGGCGAGGATCTGGGCCTTCCAAGCTTCTCAGACGAGTGGCTACACTCATACTGGAGGCCGTGGGGTACAGAGCTAATTGGAGGAGGATACGACGCAGATTTTAGCGACTCGCCAGACATCTCCGACGCGCCGCCACCGCAGAAATACATAGAGAACTCTTTTAGGCTTCTTCATCGCCGAGTGAGGCTTAAGTATCCTCCGAGACTAACTGCGACTCTCCGGGGCCCGTGCAGCGTTACGGCCGACATGGAGCCGATCATTGGAAAGATAGAGGGCATTGAGAACCTAGTCCTAGTTGATGGGTTGAGGGGCTATGGATTGATGCGTGGCCCAGCGATAGGAGAGCTGGCCGCCAACCTCTCGATGGGCAGGGAGTTATGGCTAAAACTAAATGAATATAGTCCAAGCCGAGCAATCAATAAGTCTCTAGAAACATGGTGACCACTACTATGTTGGCTGCCCCAATGCTTGCTTGATGATTTTCTCAGCTTCGAGCCTCCCAAGCTCTGAGAGCCTGTATATCTTCGCTCCGCTTTGATCAGTCTCCGACAAGAACAGGTCCTTGATGGGCTTCCTGAAGAACTCTGTCCTCAGCCATTCCCTAGACACTTCTCTGCCGATCTCTCTGCTCCGCTGGTTTATCTGCTCCCTGCTCATCGGCCCCTCATAGTAGAGAAGCACCAAGACCAAGTCCTTATTACTCATATCCTTCACCCTCGCCAAGAGTTCTTGGGGGATGCGCCTCTCTCCCGTAGGCGCCGCCGGCCTGGCCCGCTCAAGCAACGCAAGAATCTCGCCAGCAGACTCGACACCCTTCGCCAAGACGCTCCGAACCTCCTCCAGATCCCTACCACTCACAATCAACTTCACGGCAGGACTGAGCTGAACCTCAACCGTAACTACAGGACCCCCACCTTTCTCAGCCAAATACTCTTCAAGCAAAGAAACAATGACCAATTATTTAGACTTTCTTACAGCTGCGAGAAAATTAAGAAGACATAGCGAAGACCCGCAAAGTCTCCTAGACATCAGTTATGTATTAAGTAGAGACGCAATGGGTTGCAGGCTATCTATTTACCATTATCCTTGATTCGGACAAAGTCACATATATACTCCTTAAGCATATATTGCTCATGAGCGTTGGTAAAAGTTTGTCAGATAAGGGATGGATAATACTGACGATTGTTCCGCTAGCAGCGATAATCATGGCGACGATCCTTGCATACGGTGCGTTGACGAGTGCCTCGCCGATGGAGTTTCAGACGACTAGCAATACGCAGACATCTAGTCAACACACGTTAATGGTTGTTGGGATCGGCACAGTCAAGGTTAGGCCAGACGTGGCGATAATCTATCTAGGCGTCGAGACGCGTGCGCCTGAGGCCTCTGAGGCTGCTCAGAAAAACGCGGCGCTTATGTCTGCAGTGATTAACGAGCTGACGAACTTGGGAATCGAGGAGAAGGACATCAGGACCGCATACCTCTCAATCTATCCAGACATAAAGTGCGATACTAATGGATGCGTACAAGTTGGCTACGTAGCTACAAACACTATAGAGGTCTCGCTGAGGGGGGAGAAGATGGTTCTTGCCTCAAGCGTCATCGATAGGGCAGTAGGAGCTGGCGCAAACCTAGTCTCAGGCGTAACATTCACGCTGTCAGACGAGCTTCAAGAATCGATCAGCGACCAAGCACTAAGTAAGGCAATAGCTGACGCGCAGGCAAAGGCGAAGAAAGTCACGGAGCCACTCGGCCTAAAGATCCTAGGCGTCGATAGTGTATCGTTAAATTGGCAGTATCCAGTCACGCCATACCCATTGAGAGCAGAGGCAGTGACTAGCTACGATAAAGGAATGCAAGTGTTTCCAGGCGAGTCAACATACACGGTTCAAGTACAAGTCGTCTACATTATAGGATAAACACACAACATATTTTTTATTTTTTAGTATTTTGATTCTTCTACTTCTTTCTTTTCCATCAACTCTACTCCGCTGCTTGTTCCTATCCTTGTGGCTCCTGCCTCTACGAGTCTTGCTGCGTCCTCTAGCTTCTTGATGCCTCCGGAGGCTTTTATCCCGACTGATGGGCCGGCTATACTTCTAATGAGCTTTACGTCCTCTACGGTTGCTCCACCCCTGTTTACTCCATATCCTGTCGATGTCTTTATGTAGCTTGCGCCCGCCTTTACCGCCATTTTTACGGCCCTTATCTTCTCGTCTGTGGTTAGGTCTGACGTTTCGAGTATGACTTTTACGAGCCTCCCCTTGGCTGCTCTGATGACCGCTCTTATGTCCCGCATCACGGCCCTCTCGGCGCCTGACTTTAGCCAAGATCGATTCAGCACCATGTCTATCTCGTCGGCGCCGCTCCTCACCGCGTACTCCGTCTCCACGACCTTTGAGACTGTCGGATTGTTTCCCCACGGAAATCCAACGACCGCTACAACCCTTACTCCAGTGCCCTTCAGTTTCTTCTTCGCATGTCTAACGTATATTGGTGGAACAACGACCGCGTAGAATCCATACTTTACAGCCTCCTCGCACAGCTTATCTATGTCTGACGGAGTGGCGTTTGGATTAACGTTGGTATGCTCAATAATTCCTGCCAGTACTTTCTTATCCATCTAGCGTGCCTCCTTAGCTGTATTGCTCCGCATAATAAGAACCTTAACTATCTACGATGTAAGCCACTTGATCAGTTCTTCTGGATCGCTTGTCTCAATCTCTATCTCAATGCTCCCGACGGCGGGGTCCTCGTCAAAGTCTAGGATCGATGCTACGCCGACGTATGCTGCCTGCTTGCTGAGCCGCATGTAAAGCATGCCGGGCCTGGCGGCCTCCCTCAACAGCCTGGCCGCGGTCGACCTCACCTTCCGCCTCCTCCAGTTCTCCTTCACGTATTTTAGCGATGAGAGCTCGCTGGATTCGCCGATGAGGAACCTCCTATCATGCATCTCAACCAGCCTAAACTCTACTTCGGGGAATATCTTTCTGACTGCCTTTAGGAGTTTTTCTTCGTCTTCGGTTGGCTTGACCTCTGCTCTTATGCTCACATGCATCTCTAAACCATATAGAGGTGATTCATCATTATTGATATAGCTAGGCTCGACCCGCAACAAATCTTTAAGTCATTGACGCATAGTGTTCAGCGATGAGGCAGAGGGGAGGCGTCGACACGACTTTTCCGGAGCGGGCCCTCTCGAGGCTGCTGAGGAGACACAGGGTGGAGCCTCCACCTACTAGGCATAGACTCATACTCGGAGACTCTAGAGACATGCGTGAGCTGGGTGACGGTGAGGTTCAGCTGGTCGTTACTTCTCCTCCCTACCCGATGATCGAAATCTGGGATGAACTGTTCGAGACAATGGGCTGCAGAACATATCGAGACATGCTTAACTATCTGGAAGAGGTCTGGCGAGAATGTTACCGCGTCCTCTGCGATGGTGGATACCTCTGCATAAACATCGGCGACGCCTTGAGGAGAATTGACGGCGCCTTCAGGCTCTTCTCAAACCATGCGGAGACAATCAAGCAATGCGAGGAAATAGGATTCACCGTGCTGCCCTACATTCTGTGGAAGAAGCCGACGAATAGGCCTGACGCGTTCCTCGGATCTGGGTTTTTGCCGCCGAACGCATACGTGACACTCGACTGCGAATACATCCTGATCTTCAGAAAGGGCCGGCCTAGAAGGTTCAAGCCACTCGATCCTTACCGCTACCTCAGTCATTATAGCAAGTCTGAGAGGGATGTCTGGTTTAGCCAGATATGGGAGGTAAGGGGCATGAGACAGGAGTCGAGAGAAGCACCGAGGAGGCTCGCGGCCTATCCATACGAGATTCCCTACAGGCTCGTAAGGATGTACTCAGTAATGGGCGACACAGTCCTCGACCCCTTCCTAGGCACAGGGACAACGATGCTCGCAGCCATGAAGACCCATAGAAACAGCGTCGGCTACGAGATCGACGCATCGCTCCTGCCACTAATCTGGAAGAGGCTGGGAATCAAGACGAGGCAGATTCGAGTCGAGGGCAGGGTATACGAATTCACGTACCAATAAGTTTCATTAAATACTACTCTATGGAGAGTATTTTCTGGACTTGCTGGACGGCTGCTTCGTGGCTGTGTGGGAGGGGACAGACGGCTCTGGAAAGACAACGCTGAGACGCGAGGTCGAGAAGAGGCTGAAGAGGCTAGGGTATCGCGTGGCGTCCTACAAGACGCCTAGCAGGACGGCAACTGGCCTCTTCGCAGTCAGGTATGGGAACAGGAGCGGCGTCGACCCACTCGTCAGGATGCTACTATTCCTAGCAAACACGATCGACGACTCAGGACTCATGGCTAAAAAAGTAATGAGTAGTAGGCCTGATTTCTTCTTCATCGATAGGTACTATTTATGCTCCGTTGTCTATGGACTCGCATTACTGAGGAGGACTGGCAGAGAAGTCCCCGACGTGTCTTTGGCTATGGATCTTGTAGAAAAGATGGGCGGTGATAGGCTCATCAGGCCAGACCTCTACATAATCGTGGACGTGAATGAGGAGGAGAGGCTTAGGAGGATAGCCGGGAAAAAATCAAGCGACAGGCCCGTAGAACGAGACACCGAGACCCAAAACATAGTAAGAAAGATATATGAGGATTACCGGGCCGCGAATCCTGAGAAGGCGATTTTAGTCATGAACGAGACGGGGAAGCTCGAAGAAAACGGAGAATACATAGCCAATCTACTAATATCTCGCAGAAGCTCCACTCGTCAGTAACTACCTAAAGACAAATAAGCATCCATATAATTCGAGCTATAGGTTTGGTGAAGTTTAGGGTTACGTTTAGGCAGCCCTACGGAGACGCCGAAATCGAGGGAGAGAGCGTAGAGGAAATTCTAGAAAACCTGCGTGGCCTCAGGAAAATTGCGGAACAGGCTGGCGAGGCCCTCGGAGCAGAGGCCCTCGAGACCAAGGCGCAGGCACACGTAACCGTCGCTAAAGTAAAACGTAGGAGGGGAAAATCGGAGGCGGTGGTAGCCTTAGAAAACATCGAGATGCATCTCCTGCCCGGCAAGTTTTTCAACCAGCCAAGATCTACGGCCGAGGTTAGGCAGAAGCTGAAGGAGATAACGGGAATAACGTTTCAGAGCAGGAAGGTGAGCCAGGCCCTCGGCATACTCTACAAGTCTAACAAGCTCTCTAGGACCGGCGTTAAGGGAAATTACAGGTACTTTAAGAAGCCCTGAGATAGGCAAGAATTTATCACTCAGCATCAAGGTTTATTTTTGTGGTTGGTGGATTTTGTCCCTCCGCTGCTTTGTGGCTTTTGACCTCTCGTCTCCCGAGATAGCTGAGAAGATAGTTCTCATCCAGAGAGAGCTTGAAAGTCAGGGAATCGACGGAAAGCCAGTCGACCCAGAGATACTTCATCTAACGCTCCAGTTCTTAGGCGAGATATCTCCTGAATACGTAAAGATGGTATCTGAGCAACTCTCCACAATCGTCTTCAAGCCCTTCACTGCCAGGCTTAGAGGGGTAGGATTCTTTCCTGGAGGTGGGAGAATCAACGTTGTCTGGGTGGGCGTCGAGGAGCCTGAGGGCATTCTCCATCAGGTACAGAGAGAGGTATCGAGCAGGCTCTCCAAGCTCGGCCTGAGGCCCGATAAGGAATTCAAGCCCCACGTAACCATCTATAGGGTAAAGTCTGTCAGGAATAAGCCGAGCGTCCTTTCTCTCCTAGAGCGGCTGAGAGAGCAGGAATTCGGCGAGGTTTATGTCGATAAGCTCAAGCTAAAGAAGAGTACGCTGACTCCGCAAGGCCCAATATATGAAGACCTCCTAGTCGTCGATGCTAAGAAGTAAGCAACTACTTGCTGGCCTTCATTTTTTCGCGTATCTCGTTTCCTTTTTGAAGAACCGTCAGTAATGCGTCTATTGCTTTTGAGACTGCTTCTATCTCCTCTAATTCTAGCGCCCTTGAGAGTCTCGCTGTGAGCTCGTCTATCTTTGAGACGACGACGTCTTCAAGCGTGTTGAGTATGAATGGATACATCGCTCTCCCAGACTCAGACTCGTCTTTGACAAATACTACTGGCTTATCACAAGCGATGCATCTCATCTCTCCCTTCACGTCAAATAATGGGTTACCACAGATCGGACACACCTCGGAAAGCATCTTAGCTCCTGACCTCAGGGCGTCCGCCATCCGCTTAACCACGTCTTCACGCCTGGCCGTCAAAGCCCACAATAATCATTACTGAGCCTGCTAAAATACTAAGCCCGAAAAATCTTTCTAAAACCTTTTATATAGCCCACGAATATTCTTAGCAACATGGGCGTACTAGCATATATATTAATAAGGACACATGCGGGAAAAGCAAAGAGTGTCGCTGAAAGTTTATCAAAACTAGCAGCATGCAGAAATGTCTGCACGGTTACTGGTAGGTACGACGTCATCATGCTAATGGAGGCAGAGAGTCTCGAAGCTCTCGGAAAGACAGTCGTCGAGACGATACACAAAATCGATGGCATTGAAAGAACAGAGACAGCAATCGTAGTATAGCGCAGAAAACTAAGCAAAAATATTTTTTATTATTTATTTTGCTGATTTATTCTTGATTTCTTCGAGTACTTCTCTCGACTTCTCGAGCGTTAGTTTTATTTCTTCCTCCGTATGGGCCGCACTGATATGGTTTCTCTTAAGGTTTAGGGGGAGCATGAAGATTCCTTTTTCTATCATTTTCTTCCTATACTCTAAGAAGAGCTTAGCGTCGTTTCGTAGGAGATCAGTGTAGTTGTTGACTGGCGGCTCCATGAAGTAGGTTACGAAGACCGAGCCGAAGCCAGTAGTGTAGGCCTTTATTCCGAGCTCTTCAGTCATGTCGTTCAGGCCCTGCCTCATCATCTCGCCGAGCCTGAAGATATGCTCGTGGACCCGACCATCCTCCAGCTTCTCGATCGTCGCTATGCACGCGGCCAAGCATATTGGATGAGCGTTGTATGTGCCTGCAAAGAAGACGTCGCCCCCGGGCCTCGTGTTAAACCTATCCATCAAGTCGCTTCTTCCACCGATAGCTGCCAGCGGATAGCCATTAGCCATCGCCTTACCCAGCGTTGTGATGTCAGGTATGACTCCGACTATTTTTTGATACCCACCTATATGGTGCCTGAAGCCTGTTATGACCTCGTCAAATATCAAAACTATGTCTTCTCGATCTGCGATCTCCCTTAGCCCCTTGAGGAAATCTATCTTTGGTAGGACGCAACCGATGTTGTGCGGGATCGGCTCGAGAATTATTGCTGCAACTTCATTCCTGTGAGCCTTGACGGCCCTCTCGACGCCTTCTAGGTCGTTAAAGTCGACTACGATTGTGTTTTCAATCGCCTCTGGAAGCATGCCCGCTGATAGGGGGTCCTTCTTGCCGATCTTATCCGGCGGACTTATCACATTCATCAGCAAATAGTCATGCCAGCCATGATAGCATCCCTGGAACTTTATCAGTTTCTTCCTACCCGTCACGGCCCTAGCGAGCCTCACAGCGTGATAAGTCGCCTCACTTCCTGAGTTACAGAACAAGACCTTCTCAATGCTCGGCACGTGTTTAACGATCAGCTCAGCGGCCCTAATCTCGATCTCAGCTGTCCCCACGCCGACCAGGTCGATTTCATTCATTATCTCCATTACGCGTCGATTAACCTCAGGGTTGTTGTGTCCGAGGATTGGAGGCCCAAAAGCAGCATGATAATCAATATACTCGTTGCCGTCCGCATCATAGATCTTTGATCCTTTAGCCCGCGTAAAGACAATCGGCGGGTCGAGAATCCTAATAGAAGTATTCACACCACCTGGAATATACTTACAAGCCTCCTCAAACAGCCTTAAAGAGCGATCATTACTCATAAAATCATCGATAATAAAGCCTTCAAAATATTATTTAACATTTATACTGAAGATATTCTCACCGAGGCCTTATGACAGCATGGCTATTAACGATGCCTCAATGTATTTCTGCGATGAGTTTTGGAGGTTTGCCTTGTATCTGTCCAGATGGATTGTAGGACCGGTGAGGTTGATGCTAATATCTTGAGGGCTACTAGCCTACTCCGTCAACGCAGAGACCTGATGCTGGATGGAAGGACGATCATATGTCTGCCAGAGCTTTCCACTACTGGGTATAGTCTTAGCCTTGAAGGCTTCATGAGGATTTCTGAGCCGGTTCCTGGGCCGACGTGCGATAAGCTCTCCATTCTTGCACAAGAATTGGGCGCATACATCTATGGCGGTCTGGCTGAAAGATGTGAAGAGACATCATCAATCTATGATTCAAGCATCCTCATCTCTCCCAGCGGCAAACTACTCGCGAAGTATAGAAAGATGCATCTCGCTGGAAAGCATGAGAAGGAGATATTCAGCCCCGGAGACAGGCCCGTAGCAGTATCCACAGAAGTCGGGAACCTCGGACTAATGATTTGCTACGACATCGTATTTCCAGAGCTGTCTAGGAGCTTGGCACTCTTAGGCTCTGAAATTTTCCTGCATTGCAGCGCCTGGTACAGCATTCCACGAGAGATGGACTGGGGAGCGAAGCACTACGAAATACTTGTAAATGCCAGGGCCATGGAGAACACCGTATTCATCGTGTCCTCCAACAGGACTGGAGTTGAGGGAGAGTTCAGCTTCGTCGGACACTCATGCATAGCCGCGCCTTGGGGAGAAATACTTGCCCAGAAAAAAGACGGGGAGGGCTGCGTCTCAATAACCATCGATCTAGACCTCGCCAAAAAATGCAGGACAATTCATCCCTGCCTATACGAGAGAAGACCAGAAGCCTACGAGCTGAGATAATGAAGAAACGACCCCGCCTATTCCTAATAAAGTTAAAAAGCTCGACGCTAGAAAATAAAATATGAGGGGCCGTAGTCTAGCCTGGTCTAG
>CAYTRT010000032.1:0-12602 GCA_964440295.1 uncultured Nitrososphaeria archaeon | reverse complement strand
CCTCAGAAGGCCTCAACAGTTCCATGGAAGGTATCCGTCTACCGTTGTATGGATTATGTATCCCGCGTAGCCAGTAGCTTATATGAGGCTTGGAGATCCTGATTCCGTATCTTCGCCAGACCTCCTCGACTATCCTACCATACGTCAGCCCATCACTCCGAAGAGCAACAACATAGTCATACAACTTGATCCGAAGCTCCCGCGGCAGGCACCTCCCCATGGTTACACGATAGATTGAAACGATACATTAACTTGATGTTACCGACAATGTCTATTATCCATTTTAGTGATATCGCATTACCTCACGAACTCAAACATAGTCATAGAAGCGAGTCAAGGATTATTGCTAGGAAGATCAGTGCTAGGTGTGGGCTTGTGAATTTGAAGAGGCGCCACATATTGGTCTGGTTTGGCGAGAAAAATAGTCTTAGGCTGAGGTATAGTAGTGCTGCGCCGGACGGCGCCGTGATTCCTATGTAAATTAGCCCAAAGGTCTGAGTATCGATTAGGTAGAGGAGTACGGAGAACACGACCATGAGGAACGCGGTCGAGGCAATACACCTGATAGCCTTCCTCTCTGATATGACAACGGGCAACATCGGGATGTTTGCCCTCGCATAGTCATCCTTGTATTTTAGCGCTAGGCTCCACACGTGGCTGGGTATCCACAAGACAACGAGCGCAGCAATGATCAGTCCCTCCGTCGTGATTTGATTAGTGGCTGAGACGTAGCCAATCATGGCCGGCGCACCGCCAGCGAAGCTACCAAACAGAATGTTGAGGGGAGACCTTCTCTTAAAGTAGGAGACATATACTACTACGTAATCTATTATTCCGAAGACCAACAATATCAGGGCATAAACATTGATGAGGATGGCCAATAGGATCGAGGTGGCTATCAAGATCAAACCAAAGAGAAGCGCCTTCTCAGGCGGATCGATTAGGCCCATGGGCAAGGGCCTCTTCATCGTGCGGCGCATCAATCTATCGATGTCAATCTCTAAGTAGTTAGCCACGGTTTCAGCGCCTGCAGACCCAGAGGCGAGGACGGCCAGCACTAGTAAAAAGCTCTCCAGCGAAGGCATGGCCTTTGAACCCAAGAATAGTCCACCAATGCCAGTGAAGACCAGGAGCCACCAGACCCTCGGCTTAGTGACGCGGAAGTACAGCTCGACGGCCCTCATGCTCCGAGAAATCAGCGGTGACTGCCGGCTCATCCTTTAGTCCTGAATAACGAAAAACCATTAAATAAGCATAAACCCAACCCAACGCTACGAGTGACGACAAACTAACACCGCGTGGATTAACAGCTTTATTTTAGGAAGCATAGGGGATCAACATGCCTGGGATCCTTGCTGGGAAGGTCGCTATCGTGACTGGTAGCTCGAGAGGAATAGGTAGAGCGACAGCAGTTAGGTTTGCGAGGGAGGGCGCAAAAGTGGTATGTAATTATGTGGCTCATGGCGAGAAGGCTGAGGAGGTTGTAGATCAGATAAGATCCTTTGGAGGCGAGGCAATAGCATTAAAGGCTGACGTAGCGTTGAGGGATGACGCGAGACGGTTAGTGGAGACAACCGTCGATAATTTTGGGAGGCTAGACATTCTGGTGAACAATGCTGGCATACTCATTCGTGGAGGAATATTTGACGACATATCCATCCTTGACAGATTAATGGATGTAAACGTTAAGGGCATAATTAACTGTAGCTCGATTGCGGCAAAAGTGATGATGAAGCAAAAAAGCGGCAGAATAATAAATGTCTCCTCGATCGCGGGGATAGGGACCTCTGCACGAAACACTACATACTATGCCATCAGCAAGGCCGCAGTCATAATACTGACAAAGCGACTAGCGTTAGAATTAGGAGAGTATGGAATAACCGTCAACGCCGTGGCCCCTGGCTTAATAATCACTGATATGTTCGAGTCTCTAGGTGTCGAGGAACGTGAAAGCATGTTGAAACTAGCCTTAGAGAAGTCAATGCTTAGAAGGGCGGGAAGACCTGAAGACGTCGCGTCACTAATCACTTATCTGGCATCAGACGAGGCGGGCTTTATAACTGGACAGATAATCACGATAGATGGTGGGCGCATCGATTTCCTCTCAAGGTCATGTTAGCAAATAACGATAAAATATATGGATGGATAACGTTTATGTAAACAGGCCTCGGAGTGTATATGCATGAAGAAGGATGACGTACTCTATGTCTCAAGACTGTTTTTAGGCTTGATGATGGGCCTCGTGTCTGGCTACCTCTCAACCACGATTTCATGGGTCCTGATAATCCTTCTAGGAATAATTGTCTATGCATCAACCGTTCCATTATCCCTCAGACTCGTTGCAGAGGATTCAAAGACGCAGAGAAGAAACGCCATCTTAAACGGTATGGGGACCTACGCTATTTTCTGGATAACAGGATGGATACTCTTCTACAACATAATTTATTGAGATGCATTCGCGCTACTTGATACCTGCTGCCTCAGCTTATGTGGGGTTGGAATTTTATCAACGTTACTTAAAATAATCTTCCAAACCTCGACGTATGGGTCATGCTCGCCTAAAACCGGCTGAGAAGCCTCTTTAATCACCTTGAGAAATCCATTCGCCTGAGAAGCTGGGTCCTCATTAGAATATAGTTTGAAGAGAAGCGAATCTGCATCTCCTGAGGTGTAAGAAAAAAATATTCCATAAAGCGCCAAATAGATTCTCTTATCTACATCCGTCCTCGCCTTCTTTTTTAGACTCATTAGCATTTTTTCAGCATCTGATATCTTACCCTCAAACAGTGTCCTCACAAATTTTAAAACCAGCCTTTTGAGCTGTTCATCGTCCATGTACTCTATTACACCTTGTCGAAGCCTTAAACCTAGCTTTTACTGTCTTCTTTCCTTTTCAGATTCCTCCACGTCCTCTATACCATTCGCAGTTATTTTAATTAGTACCTCGCCCTCTGGTAGGTATGGGCTGGATATTAATCTCACAATTCTAACGTTCTTGCCTGCAGTTTTTCTTATGAAGAGCCTCGTATGACTAGTATGTCCTACAATGTGCCCACCCACGGGCGAGACAGCCGTGGGCGCGAAGAACTCGTCGGGTCGAGCCATAACTTGATTCGTAACTACTGCAACAGCGTTAAACGCCCGTGCTAGCCTTATCAACTTATGCATATGTTTATTTAGCTTCTGCTGCCTTTCAGGCAACATCTCTCTCCCAGCATACTCGCTTCTGAAATGCGCAGTCAAGGAGTCAATTATAATCAACTTGACGTTGTTTTCCTTTATTATTCTATCTGCCTTATCCAATAACAGCATCTGATGATCCGAGTTATAGGCCTCTGAATAGATTATTCTCTCCGAGACTTTGTCAAAATCTAGGCCGAGATGCTTAGCCATCTGTTCGATGCGCTCTATCCTGAAGGTATTTTCAGTATCTATGTAGAGTGCTGCGCCGTTCAGCCCACCTTTCTCTGGCGGGAGCTGAACATTTATGGCTAGTTGATGGCAAATCTGACTCTTCCCAGAGCCAAACTCGCCGAAAAATTCCGTGATCGACTGAGTTTCTAGTCCTCCCCCTACTAGTGCGTCCAGCGCCTTGCTGCCAGTCGTGAGTCTACCAATGTTACTTTTAAGAGAGGCGAGCTCCTTAGCTGTCACCCAAGAGATTTCTATTGACTCGCGTGCAAGATTGATGAGTTCTGCGGCTTTCTTCTCGCCTATTCCAGCAGCCTCGAGCTCACTGATGGTGGCTGTTGCTAAAGCTTCTATCGTTGAGTAGCCGATCTCTTTTAGCTTCTCGGCAGTCGCAGGCCCAACCCCCGGTAACTCAGATATGTCTGTAAAGACTGGGTGCTTCTCTTTTTCTTTCTGTGGCAACTCCGTCTTTAACCCATGTTAAAGCTGTATTTAAGCAATAGCCGGTTGCCTGAAAATAAGCAAGCTCTCCTCGTTAGTTGGACTAATGTTAATATGGTTCTTAGGTATATGATTGAGTAATGCTGAGGTCTGAGCTATCGCTGCATAAGAAGCCCGCAGGCAAAGACAGATACATAATTATTGATATATCTCCATCCCCGGGCGTAGTGGGATTAATAATAAGCAACCTGCTGACAGACTCGCTAGCATCAGAGAAGATCGGAGAGATCTATTCACCTCATTTTCCACAAGTGACGCTCATAAACAACGACGGCGTGGCTTCGCTACCGAAGGTAGAGATCTATGAAATCAAACCTACAGATAAAGACAACACAACTATCATACTGGTAACCCGCAACTTCTTGGTTGACTCGAGCGAGGCTGGTGAAGAAGTTTCAGAGCTAATATTTGAGCTCCTAGGGGAAAAGAAAATTTCTGAGGTGGTTCTATTATCTAGCGCTAGAGTCTCAGGGACTGGCGACGTGTTTGTGTCATCGACAATACTAGATATTACCCGTGAATTTTTACAATTAGGCGCCAAGACGGCACCCAACATTGAGGCCCTGCCGATCGATAAGTTGGCCTCCTCATTGCTGTTTAGCCTTTACATAAAGGGCGTGCCTGTGAGTCTTTTAATTTCAGACACTGTAAGCTATATGCCCGACCTATCGGCCGCGAAGAAACTTGTCAACATCTTATCTAAGTACCTTGGGATCTCAATCGATTTAAGCAAGCTTGATCAAGAGATTGAGAAACAGAGAGTCATATTCGAAGAAATTGAGAGAGCCCTCAGAGAGGAATTCAGAGAGAAGGGAGGAAGACCACCCTCCTACATTGGTTAAACAATTAATCAACAATCTCGTATATGTATACGTAGGCAATGCTATAGTACGGTGGACTCGAGGAATAGACCAGTCTGTAATGCGTGAGCCTTGGTTCTTGGTATACATCTGCATATGTTAACGAGCCACCTACAGTGACCGTCTGAGGCTTAAACGGGATCAGCTGCCCTATGGTTGTTTCGGTCCAGAATTTTTCAGTCGGATTAGTCGGGTCTCCGCCTGGCCCTAGGAGGCCATCCTCGTCTATTGGTGGATATCCAAGAGAGGCGGCCTCCTGGTTTGCTATTTTGAGCATCCAGTACCACTTGGACTCGTCTCCGTAGTAAAGAAGCTGGCCGGGATATTCACCGTATGGTGGTCGGTGAGTCACGAATATTAACACATGCGTGGCTCCCATTTCCTTAAATATTCTGTAGCTGACGTTTTCGGGAGACAAGAAGGCATAGCCGATCTTTGCGATCCTCCTACTGTCAATCGTGGTGTTGTCGATAATTGAGGTCTTATTTCCGACGATTGATATCCAGTTTCCATAGTCCCACCACGCGGCGATCACTGAATTATCAGGTAGATTGTTACGCATCCATTCAACAGTGCGCGCCCAATCATTTATTGGACTCTTAGTCGGGAGACTGCTCGTCATAATAGTTGCAGGAACATAGGACAAATCAATCGACGACAAGGGTATCGGGTTCCCCAATCCCTGCGGCATGTAGTAGATTGAGACCATTATCATTAATACGAGAGGAACCACAATTATAGCCGGCGAATGCTCGGCCCTCCTTCTGACGCCTCGAGCAACGATGGCCCTGCTCCCAGTCTCTAACATGTAGGACAACGAGTACCCTGCGAGAATCGCGACTAGAGGTGAGACTGGGAGCGCCAATCTAACTAGGCTAGAAGCGAAGTAAAGCGACAACAAGGCATAAAGGAGTAGGAAAATCGCGCCGTCGCTCCTCTTCTTCAATAGGAGGTAAATTCCGAACGGTACTAGGAATATAGTTGGGCCGAAGTCTTGAAATATCGTTGCCCAAGTAGCTGTCTGGTTCTCGGCAACAGACTGAACAATTGGCAGCGCTCCCCTCAGCCAAGGAGCCAGTACAGAAAAGAACTTAAGCCCTGGTATTCCTACTGCTCCTAACGTCGTCAATGTTGCTAGGACCAAAGCCGCAGCGACCGCCCCTCCTCGGACGGCTAAGACCCTATTCTCTGGGCCAAGATATCTATGACATATTTCAGTAAATATCAAGTATCCAAGGACCGCAAACCCTGAAATCATTGTGATCTCTCTGAGATACGATACTCCAAGTTTGGGCACGTTGATCGCTATTAGGGTGTACGTAATCACTGTGGCGGTGTAGGCTATCAACAATCTCCGGCTGTACCTACCTATGAATGTTAAGACACCAGCGAAGAGCGGGATAAGCATCAATGGGAATTTATGAGCTCCCCAGCTGGCAGACATGTATCCGAGTAGTAGGCCGCTAAGCAGACCGTACAGCAGAGAACCCCTGATACTGCGCTTTTCATCAATCGCTGCAATAAAGGCCACGTATGCGCCATGCATCAGTGGTATAGATAATGCCTCGTCGTCAAACCAGCCGAGGTGCGTTCTTGAAATGTTTGCAGCGCTGACGGCCAGCAACAACGCTGAGGCAAGCGCACCCTTAGTGCCAATCACGTACCTAGCTAAGAGAAAAGTAACGACGATCGCCAACATTCCATATATAGGCGGCAGCAACGAAGCAAGCTCTAGCATATTGACATGAATGCCAAGAGAAGAGAGGGATAGGTAGATGAACGCCAGGGTGAAGGATACACCTGGATAGAAGACTTTTCCAATCTGAATTCCAGTCGGGTACCAACTCTTCGTCACGACTATCTTTGGGAATTCGAAAAAACCGGCCCATCCCCTCTCCACGATTGTCTCCGCAACCTTGAAGTGCCACCATGGGTCAAACTCGCTCAGTAAAAAGCCCCACCTCGATGGCAGGATTCTAATGATGAAGCCAGCCGTTACTGCTAATAGAAGAATCGCCGCTTCTAGGTAAGCTGTACGCCCTCCCACGCGTCTATCAAACTTTACCAGCAACTCCTTAAAGCCCTGTAGACTTAACTTAGACATCTCCTTGGTCGCTTACATAAACCGCGAAAAACTAAATAATAAATATAAGCAAAATATAAGCAATTAATAATTAATTTTCAAAACGCCTATTTAGATATTACCTTACTTAGATCTGCTTCTAGTTTTGAATATCCAGGGGCGACATTAAAGTAATTAATGATTTATATCGTCGGCAAAGTAGGTAAATAGGTCGGAGTTGGCACAAGTAAAGGAGAAGATTCTAAAGCTACTTTCCTTTGACTGGTTTACAAAAATTGAGGAAATAGTGGCTGGGCTTTTAGTTGTGGTAAGCATAGCGATTGTTAGCGGCGTCGTTAGAATTTTGACGACTCCGAGCATACCGCTTTATGGTACCAGGGTCTTTGCACCCAGCATGGCTTATCAAACATACGCTGAATTCATCGTCGTAATAGTGTACTACCTCTTGGGCACCGCTGGTATGTTTCTCTATTATTTCGCTATTAGAAAAAGATTCTCCGAGAGGGGCAATAAATATGCCGTTCTAGGCGCTACCCTGCTAGTAGTTTTTTCATTCTTAGGTTTATTGACGGGAATAATGAATAAGATGTAAACAACTATTAGCGATGGTTTGGTAGTTAATCTTCTGATATCCCGCCTTCATGTATTCTTAACCTATATTCTCCTGTTGGAAGTCCCTGAACCACCTTTAACATTTTTAGTCCTGAGACGTCTGAAAACAGTCTAAGATGTACGTCGGCGAAATATGTAGTGATTGCTGAGGCGACTGGCGTGGTAATGCCTTTAGGAGGGACATCATGGACATCGGTAATAAAAATGGATGTTAGATTACGAGTCTTGCATGCCTCCTTCAGACACGCCATCTGAAAAGCTAGGCTGTGGAATAGGCTCTTATCTATATTTACGTCACCAACCATCTGGACCCTGTGAAGATACGTAAAGTCATCGGCAATTACGAGGGAGCCGGCGGGAGCCGTGTCCGCAACCCAAATAATCGTTCTCTCCTGCTCCTTAAAGCTACGGGGGAATGTTATCTTTATCTTGGATAGATCCGCTCCCCAATGGGCGGCAATTCTTGACAGTCTCAAGTAATGAATATGGCCGCCGCAATCTAAAAAATACGTCCTAACACTGTCCCTGCTAGCGATGCAGGCAATTTGAAGCGCTAGGCTAGTCCTGCCGGACTTTTCTTCACCGCTGACGAGATACACAAGTCCTGATCTCAGTCCACCATATGCGGTGTCAAACGACTTTATGCCTGTTTTGAAATATGCTGGGTTGCTCAACGCTTGACTACTGACAATTTTAATGAGGTCGCGCCTAGATAAGGATTAGCAATAGTCATGTTCATATCCTCGTCGACTTAGACACATCTCTAATCGAGAGAGAATTGAATAAATGTATGAAAGTATTTTTCATCATGTAGTTATCTTTATCTATACGAGTTTTATAGCTATTATCAGCGAGAGATGATAAGGATCTCCAAGTCTCTAGGCATTTTAATGATGGTGGCTTCTACAATTACTTTGATTATATACACTTTATGGATGTTTGGGTTTATCAGCGGTCTAGACCCGAACCTCGCAGTCAAGATAGGAGTATATGCCATCGTCTTAATTATACTGGTGATAATCGGCATACTTGGATGCATAATGGCAACTTATAAGCAGCCTGTAACGGTTAAATCAGTAGGCAAGGTGAGGGATGTTGAAGCGTAGACCTGCAGCTGCCGGCACATTCTACGAGGCTAGCAGAGATGAGTTACTCTCGCAGATAGGCTCCTGCTTCAAGTCTCCCCACGGTCCCCAAAAGCTACCTAGAGTAGAGGTTGAGATTGACGAGCCGCCGCCGATTATTGTATCTCCTCATGCTGGCTACATGTATTCCGGACCAGTCGCTTCGCATGGATACTACGAGCTCTCTAGGAGAAGGAGACCTGAAAGCATAATCGTGATTGGGCCAAATCATTTCGGCATCGGTACCGATGTCTCGGTCTATCCAAGAGATTCGTGGATAACTCCTCTTGGAGAAGCAAAGATAGACACTCAGCTCGTCGCCAAGTTGTCAGAAGTATCAGATGTATTTTCGCTGGACGAGTTCAGTCATAGGGAGGAGCACTCAATCGAGGTTCAAATCCCTTTCCTACAATTCATTTATGGAGAGATAAAGTTTGTACCTATATGCATGTTGGATCAGTCGATTTCAGTAGCCACCTCGGTGGGTAAAGCATTGGCTGAGGCTGTCGCAGAGCCTGAGAAGGTTCTCCTGGTAGCTTCGTCTGATTTTTCTCACTATGTTAGTCATGATGAGGCGCTGAGGAGAGACATGCCGGTAATTGAGAAGATCCTAGGCCTAGACGTTGAGGGGTTTTATCAAGAGATTATGAATAGGAAGGCTTCTCTATGTGGATATGGCCCAATAGCTGCTGCGATGACCTATGCGAAAATGATTGGCTATAAATCATCTAGGCTTCTCAAATACGCAACTAGTGGGGACATTACTGGGGATAGAAGCGCCGTGGTGGGATACGCCTCAATCATGCTTTATCGCTAGGCATTCTTGAATATTTTTTATGAATATTATCCGAGTATTCCGTATACTTTAAAATGATTGGGCACCAATCCTTCTCTGGGCAATATCCCAGATGCCTACATTTCTCGCCCATGAGTCTGGACAACCACGGCATTTCTTTTTCGATGTCACGCCATATTTTATAGGCAATGCTTCTCTCCTCCCATTGAGCCTTACTGCAGGTCCTAGTTGCTACGAAGCCTGTAGGGTACATCAGATTAAAGAGGTTATAAGCCCTGACGACCCTGACAGTAACAGTCTGGGGAATGGCGTAAAGTGCCGCGAGACCTTCATCTTCGAGCTGGAGTCTCTCGTAAAGTATTAATAATTCGTTAACGGTGTCTGAGAACTTCGAGCTAAATTCTTCGTTACCTTTAATTGCTGGTGGAACTACGATGTTTCTATCTAGATTTTTCTTCGCTCTTTCAACGGCCTCTGGAAGAGATTCAACCATCGTAGGCACAGTCCTATGCCTTATTGCTTGGTGATATGCCGCCAGCGACATTGACTCGCATGTTATTACCCTGAAGAAGTCGTTGTATGCGTCAAGTCTAGAATTATCCATGTCGGATATGATTTTCTCAGCATTGCCGATCCTCTCGATTTTAATTAACTCTGCACCCATAGTTGGGATCTTGTCGGTAATTTGATCTATTAATTGGTCTGGCATACGTAGCGGATCGGTCACTGGATAGTAGGTATTAAGATTGCTGAAGCTGAGCCTAGCATTTAGCAGCTCTGGTAAGTAATTGCTCATAGATTCTTTTAGCTTCTTAGTATATTGTCTTAGCTCTATTGGAACTAGTCCGATGTTTCTCTCTACTTTCGTGATTAGGTAAATGAATGATTCTAGCGAGGCGGCGGTAAAAAGTGAGGAGGAGGCTGACAAGGGAAGTATGTATCTTGCATCTTCTAATTTAATGCCCTTGTCTATCAGCCAAACATACGTATCATAGCATTTATCCATCAACTTTATGAATAGCTTCTCTAAACTCTTATTCCTCAACTCTGCAGGGACTAAAATTCTATCTCTAGTTATCCTCGACCTCCTTTGGCTTTCCTGCAAATAACTCCCAAAGCGCGGCGAGACAAGCAGCATCGTGAGTAGCCTGCTGCAGTTTCGCACCTCAGAGAAAAGTATAGCGGAGGTTGATAGGGATGCGTGTCCGCGCCTCGTCGATTCCCAGTGGACGCTCTTAGCAAACTCGTTAAGATTCCTATTTTTCACTATTAGATTGTTGATCTTTTCTTTGAGTGATATTTTTTCGAACGTTCCTGCACCTTCAATCGCTATTATCTCGTCGGGCCCTAAAGTTGTGTCGTAGTAAGTGGTTGATGGGGCCGCGTCTATGATCTCTAGCTCTAGTTCGTCGGTATAGAGCTGCCTATCCAACCCTAGTCAAAATATAATATCTCCTGGTTGATAAACAATTTTTAGCTACGTGTAAGTATCTAGTTGTCTACTCTCTTCGAGGAATAACCCAGCCAGTCATCTCAAACCTATACTTATCTATGTAGCGATCGGCAGCGAATAATCGCATCAGCATCGTTAAGTCTGATGTTTTATAAAATTTCTCGTTGACTGGTTTAGCTTCCTCGAGGTATGCCCTTGGAATTGTCTGGACAGTAATTATGCCAGCCTTCTCTAGAATTTTTACGCCATCTTGGAATTTTTCGTGAAGCTCACCCATCTTGTCCATGGGTAAATTCTTTACTGTCCATAGCCCGGAGAGAACGTCTAGGACGTCGCTTTCCCATCCAGCTCCGTAAAGTATTACCATGGCACGCATAATATCAGCGGCAACCATGAACTCAGGGCCAGAATTTTCTCTACCTAGAATATCCCTGACAGCAGACTCTCTATCCGCAACACTCATGACGTTAAAATGTACAGACGAGTATTCAAGCATTTATTCAAGGGTGGGCCTGAAAAATGCCTAGTGATGCTTTTAAGGAAGCCTAAACAATTAGTAGATTCGGGATGATGAGCAACGTCCACGCCGAGGCGACAATGAGGCCTCGACGGGCAGCCTGACCAAAAAATCAAAAATAAATATCTTTTACTCGGGCGGCAAAGTCTTGAAGGCCAAGTCTATTGGTATTCCCTGTCTTGCTCTGATTGCTCGGACTATCCAGTAAAGCGCAAATGCAACTCCGTAGGAAGCAGCAAGTAGATATGCTTGGGGTGCTCCGAAACCTAGTTCTGGTATTGCTGCATATTGGTATACTCCGTTCATCTGGTAGAAAAATCCTACTAGTCCGACAATGGTAGCGATGGGAATCCCTAAGATGGTGTATTTTCTTACCGGTGATTGTTCCCAAAATTCTTTCCTAAACGGTAGTAAGGCACAGGATAGGCAGGTTAAACCGACGCTCACTGCTGACCAGACCCAAGTTACTGTGAATACCAGTCCTAAGTATGGCGTTGTGGCCACTAGGATTAGCCATGCCTCGACGATTAGGAAAACTACGATTAGACTGAAGACCGGTGTATGGAATCTATCACTGACCGAGGCGAACTTGGCAGGGATTAATCTATCGAAAGACCATGCGAACAAGAGCCTTGTCGTTATAAGCCAGTTAATCGGCATAAACGTAAATGCAGCCGCGATAATAGCTATCATGAGTAAGACGACTGCGGCGGGATTATTCGCGAGTATATATGGTATCGAGATCGTCACTACGCCTCCGCCGAATAGAGGAGTTGATAGTTTTTCAGGCGCCAAAGTGCCTATCAATGTAAGTGCTATTAGCGGATCCCGTCCAGCTATACCCTGTAACAACTCAATTACCACTACTACGCTCAGCATGAGTATAAATCCGGGGATCACCATAGACACAACTTGGCGAATAACGGAGTTTGCCCTCCTCATCTCGCCTACAGCCCAGGCATTCCAATAAGAGTTTGTTGTCCCTATCGTCATTCCCAGCGCAGCTAAAAATGTTCCCAAGGACAATGAGAGAGGTACGAAAGCATCGGGCTTAAGCTCTTTTCCAATGGAGACGAGTTCGTCGTATCTTAAGTTAGGCTCAAATTTGGTTAATGATTCGACAAACTGAGCCGTATTGGATGATGCTAGTATGCCTATTGCTACTAATAGTCCTATGATTCCCAACGCGAATAGTGGTGCTAGGAAAGTCCTCAGGAGCACTCTTACGCCAAGTATTGCTGGGAT
>CAYTRT010000031.1:7651-12953 GCA_964440295.1 uncultured Nitrososphaeria archaeon | reverse complement strand
TGAATTGTTAATAGGGCTGTTGATGGAGCCCTCTCCTACCTCGAGATATATCATAGTCGCCGAGAAGGCAAGCGTAGCAAGAGCGATTAGGGATGCTCTGAAATCGATCAATGGAGATTTCACGGTAACTAATGTTAGTGGCCATTTCTTAGACCTCGACCTGCCGGACGAGTATAGGAACTGGTGGGCAGTCAAGCCGGAGTCGATCATTCGGCTGAGAAGGCTAAACCATGTAATTAGAGACGAGGAATCCTATCAAAGGCTCAAGCGAATATTCATGGAGAATAATGGCGTGCTAGTTATTGCGACTGATAATGACCATGAGGGAGAGCTGATTGGGTCTGAGATCCTTTCGCTCTACAGATCGATAAGGGGAGAGGACGCTCCGTTCAAGAGGATGCGGTTTAACTCCACTGCCAAAAGCGAGCTGCTGGAGAGCTGGGATAGGCTCGAAGATGACCTTAATTGGAGATGGGTAGAGAAGGCTCGTCTTAGACAGGCATTCGACCTTATAACGGGAGCCGCATTTACGAGACTTCTAACACTCTCGACTAGGAGACGCAATATGAACGTCAACCTAATCAGTTGGGGGAGCTGCCAGATACCGACGCTGTACTTTGTGGTAAAGCGTGAAAAAGAGATCAAGTCATTCAAGCCAACGAAGTATTGGTATCTCAAGGCAACGCTGGAGACAGCTGAGGGCGAGAAATTTACCGCCTATTCGCAGCATCTCCATGAGCAGAAAGTTGCAGAGGAGCTCCACAGTAGGGCAGTAAACAATAACATAGCAATAGTAAAAATCTTTAGAACTAGTCTGAAGACGCAATATAGGCCGCTACCATCGAGGACAGACGACGTGCTGAGAGACCTCGCTAGGCTGACACACATCCCTGCATCAAAGTTGCTTTCAATGATGGAGACCCTCTACTCAGAGGGATACATCAGCTACCCTAGAACAGACACGAATAAGTATCCACAAAACTTTAGATTCGACGCAGGACTTAAGGCAGCCGTCGAGGGAGGAGTAGTAAGGGAGAAGACAGAAAGACCGCCTAGGCCAAGGCAGGGCAAACTCGATGACGGCGCACATCCGCCGATATTCCCAGTAGCGCCCTATATGGGGTCGGGGATTCTTAGAAAGATTTGGGAATACATCGCTAAGAGGTTCTACGCGAATGCCTATTGTGACGATGCGGAGCTGGCTGGACAGGACGCCGAGATAATGATCGGAGACGTCGAGCTGAGAGCTAGGGGAAGCTATGTATCGTCGCCCGGATTCTATAGCGTCTTCGACTACTTTAAGCCAAGCGAGAATAGACTACCACAGCTCACTCCGGGACAATCACTAAGAGTAGTTAGTGTAGAGCTAATTGAGGATGAGACAAAGCCTCCGTCGAGATTATCAGAGTCAGAACTGCTAAGAGAGATGGAGAGGAACAACATAGGCACAGACGCGACGCGGGCCTCATTCCCGACGCTCATAGCTGAGAGGGGATATGTCGAGAGGAAGTCTGGTGTCTACGTACCGACGATGCTGGGTCAGACACTGGTAGAATCGCTTGAGCTTACAGACCCTAGGCTCGTGACGCCAGCGACGAGAAGGACCATCGAGGAGATGATGAACGCCATAGAGAGAGGCGAATTAAAATATTCAGACGCTCTAGATAACGCCGCAAAGATGTACGAGAATCTGCTTATCAAGTGTCTAGGGGACATCGATAACGTGGCTAAGAAACTGTCTGAGGCATTCCAAGAAAGCGATGACCGGAGGCCTAAGAGGCGATACAGGAGATATAGATAAATGGATGTCGCCGAGTTTTTAATGAATGAATGAGCTCGGCCAGCGAGGCAAGAATGGTTAGGGCACATGTATTCGTTTCTGGCCTAGTCCAAGGAGTATTCTTCAGGATGCATACTAAGAGAATGGCAGACAGCCTAAACGTAACAGGGTGGGTGAGAAACCTGCCAGATGGTAGAGTAGAAGCAGTCTTCGAGGGACGTAGGAAAGACGTCGAGAAGATGGTTGAGTGGTGTAAAAGAGGCCCAAGCGGCGCCATCGTCAAGGATGTAAATGTCACCTGGCAGGAATATAGAGGAGAGTTTAAGAACTTTAGAATAATATACTACTAATGCTCATGGTATAAATATCTTGTCAAGAATTCTCTTAGTTGGCACTCTGCTCTCTATTCCAGCCGCTATCGCGATTAGGTTGGATACTTCATTTTCCCTCAAGAGGATTGAGGCGACCGTGAGTACTTTGCTTGACCTAGTCTTCAAAAAGATCTTCTTAGCGTTCGTCACCGTCATTTTGTAGAACCCTTCCTCAAGCTCCCTTACTAGTGCCAGGAAGTCTGGCTGGGGGGAAAATTTCGGCAGTATTCCTGACTTAACAAGTTCTAGGCCCTTCAATATGTCCTCGACTTTATTAGACTCGTAAAGTAAATTCATAACGACTTGGGGTAATCTGCTCTTTATTCCATCCATTAACCTCCTGCAATCCGGCGGAGACAGACCCCACATCTTCAGCCTAAGAATTCCAGTCACCACCATCGAGTCAATCATTGGGTATAGGAGCTCCCAATACAGCTTCCTGTCCATCAATTCGGATTTCTTTATCGCTTTGAGAATCACCTCGATTATGGCTTTGTCGAGCCTGAATTCGAAGACGGCTGGGTCCTGCGTCTTCTCAAACAATTGATAAGCCTCTAGTAGGGCATTTCCAAACACTGTTTGATGCAGCGCGTCTACTGCCTCTTTTAGGGAGCTGGCCGACATTGCCGTGATAACGACTTCGCGCGTTCCCATTAGTTCCTCTGCACGCATGTCTATGAGCTTCATGAGTTCTTCATGCGTTTTTCCAGTCGCTAGGCCCCTGAAAATGATCTTTAAGTTTCTTGCGATGTGTCTGTAGTAAAGGGCATTTAGGACCTTGTTCTTTCTCATCAGTCGATGATATTTGAAGTGCGTCTCGATCAATGATCTCCTCAGTGCATGCTCAATCTTTAATCCGCTGTACGGAGGAGAAATTTTTGCTAACTCGGTTGAGTATTTGGTTGCCCTCAATGCATTTACCAAATCAGTGAGGCTTGGGGACTCTGCGAGTTCCTCGTAAATGCGTCTTCCAAATAGCGACCCCTTCTCGCCGAAGCTCTTCGCCAATAAGTACGCCGAATCCATTGTTCACACCTATAGTCCAAGCAGGAGGGATACTACGTCCTCAACTATTTTTTCTCTCTTCTCCCCAAGCACTCTCTTGACTTGGTTTATCCTAGAAGTGTATTCGAGCCTTATTTTATTCGACTCAGCCTCCGCCCTTTTCTTGGCCTCCTCTGAGAGTCTTTTCCTCTCTTCTTCCAGCTTCTCATTTACCAGCTGGTCTGTGTTTTTTGCAATCTCCTCGACTAGACTCAGGATCTCGCCTCTGTATCGGGTTACAATATCTTCGAGCTCGTCTAACTTCTGCTCGACTCTCTGAATCTTTTCGAGAACGCTTTGGGAGTGAGACATCTGGTGGCGACAATGCTTATCCACCTTTTAAGTTTTTATTGTCCTGAATATGTTCCTTATTGTTGCTTTCCCTTTAGTAGAGGAATCTTTAATATCGGGCTATTATGTAAGAAAGGGATAGGGTGTAAAGAGTTTTGGAGTATGTATACGCTGCACTCCTGCTCCACAAGCTTGGCAAGCCGATAGACGAGGCCAACATAAAGAAGATTATTGAAGCAGCGGGCGGAAACGTGGATGAAGTTAGGATAAAGGCCCTCGTAGCGTCTCTTCAAGGAGTAAACATAGACGAGGCGATAAAGTCAGCCACCGCTGTCGCTGTAGCGCCAGTCGCCGCTCAACCAGCCGCCCCAGCTCAGGCACCTGCGGCTGAGGCGAAGCCAGAGAAGCCTAAAGAGGAGGAGAAGAAGGAGGAGGAAGCACTGGCTGGGCTCAGCGCGCTCTTTGGATAAGAAGTCGTCTAGCAGAACTAGACATATCTTTTCGTTATTTTCTATATTTTTGTCAGTGTGGGCGGGTGCTAAAGCGTGAGGTTTAGCGAGGAGCACTATTCACTAGACTTCTTGAAGGATAATGGATTCAAGAGGGCAAGGTGTAGGGTCTGCGGCGAGTACTTCTGGAGAATTGATGAGGGACGCGAGATCTGTGGCGAGGCGCCATGCGAGCCCTACAGCTTTATAGGCAATCCACCGACCAGCTGTAGACATACTCTTGAAGAGATGCGAAGCGCCTTCTTGAGGTTTTTTGAAAGGAACGGGCACACAGTTATTGAGCCGTATCCAGTCGTTCCAAGGTGGCGTCGCGACCTCTACCTAGTCTCTGCGAGCATAGTTGATTTCCAGCCACACGTTACCTCTGGTGCTGTTGAGCCTCCGGCTAACCCGCTCGTGATCAGTCAGCCATGCATCAGACTCGTAGATATCGATAAGGTAGGCTTGACGTTTGGCCGTCATCTGACCATATTCGAGATGGGCGGAGCCCACGCATTCAACACTAATCAGAGAGAGGTTTACTGGAAGGATAAGACCGTGGCCCTCTGTCACGAGTTTCTCTCGGAGCTCGGAGTCAGGGCGGATCAGGTGATTTATAAGGAGGGCATCTGGAGCGGTGGTGGAAATGCGGGTCCATGCTTCGAAGTGATCGTAGGAGGCCTAGAGGTTGCCACTCTAGTATTCATGAGCTACAAGACTCTTGACAGAGAGCTCATCGAGTTGCCGGTAAGGACTGTCGATACTGGGTACGGAATAGAGAGGTTCACGTGGCTAAGCGCAGGTACGCCGAGCTCCTTTGAGGCGATATACCAAGACCTGATACCTAGGACTGCTAGTTTCATAGACGTGCCTAGGATCGATAGGAAACTCCTTGAGAAGTATTCACGCTACTCAGCATGGATCACTCCTAGGCCAGGTACACCTCTCAGGACGATCAGGGAGGAGGCAGCCCGCCTTGCAGGCATAAACATCGCAGAGATACTTCCAGAGCTGGAGAGGCTCGAGAAGTTCTATGCATTGCTCGACCATACAAAGTCGATCGTCTTCATACTTTCTGAGGGGATTGTTCCATCTAACTCGAAAGTTGGATATCTGGCGAGGCTGCTGATTCGAAAGTCTCAGAGACTACTCAGACAACTAGGGGCCGATGAATACTTAGTAAAGATAGCTGAAGAGCAGCTGAGGTACTGGTCCAAGTGGTTTCCTAAACTAATAGACATGCGTGAAGAGGTCTTAGAGCTCATTGATCACGAGGTCTCTAAGTTCTCCGAGACGGTAAGCCGGGGAATGTCTCAGCTGGAGAAAGA
>CAYTRT010000031.1:5483-7551 GCA_964440295.1 uncultured Nitrososphaeria archaeon | reverse complement strand
GTAGTTTCGGTTGGAGAGCACTACGTGGTTCTTGAAGAGACCTTATTCTACGCTGAGGGGGGCGGCCAAGTCGGCGACAAGGGACTCATACACCACTCAGGCGGTACATGCAGGGTAATAGATACTCAGCCAGTGAATGGCGTGATTGTGCACTTTATTGAGGGACCGCTTCCACGGGTGGGAGAAGTAGTGAGGGGAGAAGTCGACTTAGAGAGGAGGCTAAGCATAATGAGACACCACACCGCCACGCATATATTGATAGGCACGCTCAGAAGAGTCTTGGGAAAGCACGCTTGGCAGATGGGGGCGAAGAAGGATGCTGAGTATGCGAGACTTGACTTCAGCCATCACAAGTCGCTGACAATGGAGGAGCTTGAAAAGATAGAGCAGGTTGCAAACTCCATTGTCGCTAAGAGGCTCCCAGTCGAGGCTAGGTGGATGAGTAAGGGCGAGGCCGAGAGGAACTACGGCTTCACGATATATCAGGGCGGAGAGGCACCACTCGGGCTTCTCCGCCTAATAATAATTCCGGGCTGGGACGCTGAGGCATGCGGCGGACTACACTGTCAGAACACGGCAGAGGTAGGACTGATCAAATTACTGAGTGTGGACAAGATTCAGGACGGAGTCATCAGACTGACGTTCGCCGCAGGCCCAGCCGCATTGATTCACATACAGTCCGCAATCAGGGAGACCAGCGAGAAGTATAAGAAGGCTGATGAGGAGCTCTCGAAATTAAAGCTACTCGCCGGTAAGATTCTTGAGGATGCTCCCCGGGAGCTTCATAAATCCATCAGCTCGCTAGCCTCGAGGATTGATTACAGTCTACTCGAGGCTAACTCCGACGCTTTCTACAGACCAATCGCTAAGCTCTGGCTGGGACTAAAGAACTATCAGAAAGAAGAAGTGGTAGGCGGTATAAGGCTAATCTTCGACGTCTCCACGACGAGTGACGAGCTATACCTCAAATCGCTCGCCAAGTCAATCGCCATGATTAACGAACCCTCAGCGGCCCTACTCATAGGGCGGGGAAAAGATAGAAACATAGTTGCCCTATACGTTAACAGCCCTGCTGAGAAGAGAGGAGCCTCGATCGAAAGTCTGGCCAACCAACTTGCACAGACTGCAGAAATAAGCTGGTCAAGAAGAGACAACGTCTACTTAGGCCATACTACTCTGAGAGATTTTGGAAAAATGTTCAGCACGGCTAAATTATTCTTAGAGCAATCATCTAGGACGACGTGAGTTTTTCCAGAGTCTTTGCCTGCCGTTCTGCCTTTGCAAGTATGCTTGGCAGGGCCTCAGGCGTCGGGTAAGAAGTCTCCACCGCTAGTGAGAGAGCCTCTCTAACCGCCTTAGCAATTATCAACTGTACAACCTCTAACGCAGGATAGGCTACTGCCACTGCTAGGCCCATTGCCATCTGGCGCGCCCTCAGCAGCTCCTCTTTAGTCTTTTCTACGTCGATCTTAAGAGACTCGGCCGGTATCACTGTCTCCCCATCGATGGCGCCAAGTATTGTCAGGCTTCTGTAAACCGACTTTATGTCGAGCTTTACTAGGAGCCCCGCGAGTTGGGGCGAGATTGTGTCGCCCTTCTTTGCCGCGACTGTCTCTTTTGCTATCCAGATCATTCCGTCGACTATCTTTGTAGGTATCTTCATTTTGCCGAACTCTGACAGTATTGGCCCAGGGGTGAGCCCAGTGTTCATCTCTGGAATGACGACGTCTATGTCGACCTTCTCGTTGGGCTTTGCGTATGAGAGTATCCTGTTCTTCTCGAGCTCGATGTAGAGTAGGAATGGGTTCATATCAGTGAATATGAGGCCAATTGGATTCTTCAGCGAGTCTATGAACTGCTTGGCAGCAGTTCTGCCAGCCCTCTCGGCGGCGATCGCGGCTAGGGTCTTCTTAGAGACCTTTATGACTGCCTTTCCACTTATTCTCTTCCTGAACTCGTGTAGGAGATCTGCCTTCGTCCTAGTGAGGTCAAGTATCCCGATCACTTTATTTGTCCGGAAGAGCTGTTCAAGCTCCTCGACCTTTCTTCTCTTTATATCCCGCATCTT
>CAYTRT010000031.1:0-5383 GCA_964440295.1 uncultured Nitrososphaeria archaeon | reverse complement strand
GTGGATAAAGTATTCGAGAAGCCTGAGATCGAGGCTTTGGTCGGAAACAAGAAAGCAGCAAAGAAGCTGGCCAGAGAGTACGACTACTTCTTGGTCGAGGCATCGCTCATGCCCACGGCGGCTAGAGCCCTAGGAGCTGCTCTGGGGTCTCTCGGCAAGTCGCCGGTTCCCATTCCTCCCGGAGCAAACATAGACAGCCTAGCGGCGAAGTTCAAGAGAAGCGTCACTGTCAGGCTGAGGAAGATTCCCCAAGTCTCGTGCATGATAGGTACTGAGGATATGCAGGTACAAGACCTGCTCGAGAATGCAAGCACGGTCATTAATCGAGTAGTCGAGAAGCTTGAGAGGAAATGGGCGAACGTTAAGTCTATCTACATAAAGACAACGATGGGCCAGCCGGTCAAGCTAGATATATCGAAGGCTAAGTAGCCTTCTCTAAGACGTCGTCATACTTTCCTGACTCTAACTCGGCGAGGAATTCTTTTGGGTTTTTCCCCTCTATGGTTACTCCCATGCTTATGCAGGTGCCTATCACTGTCTTTACTGCCGCCTTGAGCGACTTGACCTTAAGAGAGGGCATCTTAAGTTTAGCGACCTTTACCAGCGAGTCGAAGCTCATGTCCCCTACCGGCTCTTTTCCAGGCATCTTCGAGCCCTTCTCTATCCCGGTCTCCTTGGCGATGAGTGCAGCGACCGTGGGCGTCCCAACCTCGACGCTGAATTCCTTCGTATCGGTGTTGACCGTCACCATGATCGGCACCCTCATACCTCTGAACTCTGCTGTCTCAACGTTGATCTTCTCGATTATCTGGAGCACATTCACTCCTAGTGGTGAGAGGGCGGGACCGATCGGCGGTGCGGCCGTGGCTTTTCCACCCTCGATGAGGAACTTAAACTTCTTCTCCGGCATTATTCGCGCCTCCTCTGTAGGGTTCTCGTCGTGCTTAAAAACCCTATCTACCTACGACCGCGGCTACTTAGTTATGGGCCTCACGTAGCTTACAGGTACGGATATTGGCAGTGGGTACCTACTCTCGATAAGCTCGATCGTTACCTCCTTCTTAAGCTTGTCCACTCTCACTATTCTGCCTGTCACTCCCTTGAGGGGCCCAGCAATCACTTCGACGGTCGTGCCGGTCTCGATCGTCTCTATAACTGGCTTCTCGATTATGTGGCGCTCCAAGTCCTCGAGCTGTACCGCTGCTATTGGCTTTGACTTGATGTGCATTATTCCCTGGATCAGCATTACGACCCTGTCTTTGTCTTTGGCCTCTACGAAGACGTATCCCCTGATGGATGGTAGGATGAATACAGAGGCTATGTCTTCGCTGTTCTCGTCCAGCCTGTTAGTAATCATCCTGACGACGTTTCTCTCCTGTCCGACGGTTGTCCTGACTCCGAAGATCTTGTATTTTGACTCGGTGCTCATCGCTATGCACCTTGGATGGCGAGCAGTATGAACCTGACGACGAATGAGATTGCGCCTATCAGACCGATCCCTATTATGACAACCCTGACGAGGAGTGAGAACTCCTCTCTAGTAGGCTTGCTCGAGACCTTGAAGAGCGTCACTACCGACTTAGCGAACTCCTTTAAGCCCATCCCTAACACTTATCTGGACCATCCTCATATATATTCCTACTAGTCTATTCGTTGGATAGACGGGCGTAGTAGCCATAAAATACATCGCCATATTATCAGGAGTTGAGGGGTGTCTTACAATAAATCGTAAATAGGCTTAAGTGACTCATCATCGGAATTGATCTAATTTGTCCTATGTACAATGTATACATGAATGTAAAACGCAAAAAGGTTTATGATGATATTGCCCTTGCATCAGCCACTCACGTATAAATATTCTCCAGCAGTCTTAGAAGAGGATAGCTCAGGGATGGTCTACATCAAGAAGATCACTATTTATGGCTTCAAATCCTTCGGCCCTAGGAGGAACGTAGTAGAGATTCCTAGGGGCTTCACGGTCATCACCGGTCCGAATGGTGGGGGGAAGAGCAACGTCATAGATGCTGTGAAGTTTGCGCTAGGAGAGCTGAGCCCCCACGCCCTCAGGGTCTCTAGGCTATCCGAGCTTATCTACGAGTCAAACGGTTCTAGGCCATCCTACGCGAGGGTCTCGGTTGTCCTTGACAATAGTGACAGAGGCATACCGATAGATGCGGATGAGGTGACGGTTGCTAGGAGGTTGATGCAGAGCGGCGAGAGCGTGTATCAAGTGAATGGCAAATCAGTATCTAGGATGGAGCTGCTGACGATTCTCTCAGCCGCAAACATTAAGCCCTCCGGATACAACATAATCTCTCAGGGAGCCGTCCTAGGAATAGCTGAGACAAGCCCAGAGGATCTTAGAAAGCTGATTGACGAGATTGCGGGGACCGCTGAGTACGATAGGAGGAAGGCAGAGGCCCTAGAACAGCTGGATCAGGCCGAGAGGAACATTGCCGTCGCTAGGGCTAGCACTTCGGAGGTTAAGCAGCGCGTTAGGCAGCTTGAGCTTGAGAAGACGCAGCTCGTCCGGAGAAGCATCCTAGAAAGGGAGCTCCTATCACTGCGGAGGGAGAAGCTGATGAAGAGCATCGCTGAGCT
Source organism: uncultured Nitrososphaeria archaeon (assembly GCA_964440295.1). Lineage (GTDB taxonomy): Archaea > Thermoproteota > Nitrososphaeria_A > Caldarchaeales > Calditenuaceae > CALIKS01. The sequence goes on along the minus strand of CAYTRT010000031.1, from coordinate 2,782 downwards.
AGACTCAGAGATGGGCAGGCTCGTGAGTGAGGAGGAGAGAATCCTGAGCCTCAAGGCGGAGCTCGAGAACGAGTTGAGCCGACTTACCACGCATAGGACAATGCTACTTGAGCAGCTCTCCATGCTTGAGGCAAGTCTCGCTGAGGCTGAGAATAAGGGAAGGGAGCTGAACGCTAAGATGGAGTCCAGCAGGGCCGAGCTTGAAAGGATAAAGTCATCGATAAGAGCTGAGGGGACAAGAGTATCAAGCACACGTAGACAGATTCTAGAGCTGCAGACGCGGGAGCACAACGGTCTGCTACGCATCGAGGAGCTGAGAACAATCCTTGCGCAGCTTTCTCAGAGAATGAATGAGACCTCGGCGAGGGTTTCCATAGTCGAGGACGAGTACCAGAAATTACAGAGACAGAGGAGTGAGCTCTCAGAGAGGCTCAGAGTACTAGACGATATGATTGCTAGGCATAGAAGGGAGGAGGAAAAAGTCAAGCAAAGAATCCTAGAGAGGGAGAGAGAGCTGGAGGCGAAGAGAGGGAGACTAGCATCCCTGACCGAGAAGTTGCAGGAGAGGAAGACTAGGCTTTCAGAGACTACCGAGGAAATCAAGAATCTTGAGGACACTCTGAGGGAGTATCAAGAATCGCTGAGTAAACGCATTGAGGAGAAGGAGAGAATAGAGACGAGGCTGGAGGGAGCTTCTAGAGAGTTGGAGACGCTCAAACTAGACTTGAAGAGGCTTGAGGGGCTCTTGGCCGAGGTAGAGAAGCTCATAGTTGAGGGAAAATCAAGGCTGAGCCCAGAGTCTAGTGGTAGGAAGGCTGTCGCGGGTATCATATCGTCGAACATGGGTGAAGAAGTTGTAGGCTTACTTTCAGACCTTTTTAGACCGCCTCCTGGCCTAGAGGCTCTCTACGCACTGGCTCTTAGAGATAGACTCGATTCACTCGTCGTGAAGCACAGCTCTGTCGCTGCGGCTCTAGCGATGGCCGCCGCCGAGAAGGGAGTCGAATTGTCGGTCATAAGCATTGAGGAGCCCTACGAGTGCCCAGGAGAGGGGTGCCTCGCATGCATGGCTGAGACCAATTGCATCGAGGCCGTGAAGGCGCTTCACATAGCGATGAATGGTGCAAGGTTGATCTTGGATCACGAAGGGTTTAGAGGGGGAGAACCAGCGATAAGCGTCGGCGGAGCCTACTGGGATGGAAATGGATATCTAGCATCGCTGGGAATGGTAGGCAGCATCCAGAGGACAATAGAGGCGATCAACGACTTGATAAAGATAGAAGATGCCCTCAAGACTGAGATAAGGGAACGAGAAGCGAGGACCAAGAATTTAGAAAGAGAGATAGACAACCTTAGGTCGGAGAAGATAAGGACGGAGACCGACATAAATTTGCTATTAGAGAAGTGTAAAATCACTGAAAAGACTCTCTCTACGCTTCGTGAAGAGAAGGAGAAGCTGGAAAACCTGGTCAAACAGATAGAGATAGAGATCGACAGAACCAGCAAAGAGACGGAGGACATCAGAAGAGAGGTCGAAGTACTCTCCAGCTCTCTGCCTAGGGAAGAACAAGTGGATGCCTCGCAGAGATCAATCTTCATCGATCAGCTCGAGGCGTTGGACAAGTCTTTAAGCAGCTCAGCGGCCTCGAGGTCTGAGCTAATATCTGAGGTAAAGACAATTAAGCAGAGAATAGATGAGCTCACGTCCGAGATTCAGTCGCTTGAATATTCGGTCAAGGAATTTGCCGAGAGGAGGAATAGGCTGGAGGAGGCAGGACGTGAGTATAAGAATAGCCTGAGGAGATACGCCGAGAAATTCCGAGAAGAACTCGATAAGCAGATTAAACTACTAGAGGAAATTAAGTCGCATTCAGGGCTGTTGGTCGGGCTGAAGCAGCAAGTAGCCTCCGTCAGATCCCAGCTCGACGAGACTAATAGTAGGATTGAGAGCCTTCGAGCCCGTCTTGGCGAGCTTGATAATCAGCATCAGGGAGTCAGGCTCTCAAAGATGGAGCTCACGATGCGTAGAAACACGCTCGAGGAGAAGCTTAGAGAGATCTCAGTACAGGTTGAGGGCGACTTAACCTCCTTGGACCCCGATGTTAAGGAGGAGGTCTACTTGATGCTTGAGTCGGAGATTAACAGCATGGGGCCTGTGAACCAGCTAGCTGTGATGCAGTACGTACAGCTAGTTGAAAACTACAAGAGCAGATCGCTCAGAATAGCTGAGCTCGAGAAGGAGAGGAGAGAAATACTAAGAGTCATAGAGATGATAGACTCTGAGAAGCAGGAATTATTCCTATCTACCATGAAGAAGATATCCGAGGGCTTTGGATACTTCTTTAACAGGCTGACAGGCGGGGAGGCATGGCTAGAGCTGAGCGACCCAGAAAAGCCAAACGAGTCCGGGGTCGAGATGATCGTCAAGTTCGTGGGTAAGTCGCCGCGCTCCTCTAGAAGCGTGAGTGGTGGTGAAAAATCTGTGGCTGCAGTGGCGCTCCTCATGTCGTTTCAGGGAATGACGCCTGCCGACTTCCTGATATTCGACGAGGTGGACGCGCATATGGATGCTTCATATACTAGGAACCTGTCTGAGCTCTTCAGCGAGATGTCGAGCAAGACCCAGATCATAGCTATATCGCTCAAAGACGTTATGGCTGAGCGCGCGGATCTGCTCGTCGGGGTCTATAATCAGTCAGGCGAGTCAAGAATAGTAGTCACTAAGATAGGTGAGAAGACAAGTGAGGGGCAAGGCCATAGCAATTGATGACTGGAAGATCCT
>CAYTRT010000030.1:0-14889 GCA_964440295.1 uncultured Nitrososphaeria archaeon | reverse complement strand
AGGGGCTAGTATTTCTCTCGGACCTGAGAGGCAGTCAGCGGCCATAACAGGCAAACCACAAGCAAGACTCTCGACAACAACGTTAGAAAATCCCTCCCAGAGAGATGGGAGACAGAACAAGGTGCTTCTGGCTAAATACTTAAACGGATTACTACGCCAACCGAGAAAAACGACTTTGTCTTGGAGGCCTAGTTCGTTTTGCAACTTTGTTAAATAATTTCTCAGTGGTCCATCTCCAAGAATAACTAAATGGGCGTTTTGGACTTCATCACTAACATATTTGAACGCTCTTATCAAATGCCACTGACCCTTCGCCCTAACCATTCTTCCAACATTAATAATTACTGGTGAGTAATTATTAAACAGGTTTTGCTCCCGTTCATCTAAAGGCTCATTCTTCATCTTAACTATCGTCTCGACATCGCATGGGTTATGAATTACAGCAATCTTATCTTCAGGTATCCCATATTTCTTTGAAAGTTTAGTGGCTATGGGCTTAGAGACGCATATAACAGTTTTACATAGCCGCCGCACAAGCATCTTCATCACGACCTTATCAAAAAACATAGACTTAACCCTCCTAGTTGTAAAGGGCTCGAAGACATAGTTCTGTATGCGGATGACTTTGACCTTACACCAAGTAAGCAGAGGTAGCGTAATACCTTTATTCTTACCAGAGAACATTATGGCAGACGCTCTTAAACGATGAAGCAAAATATTCAGTCTCAACAAAACTACAAAATATTCCCAAATATTGTTATAGTCACCAATCACATAGACCCTGCCCTTAAATTTATAAGAAATTTCCTTCTTAAACAGCACGATCACTACTTCATAATTGCTTGGTACAAAGTTAGATAGATAAGACACGATACGTTCGGCTCCTCCCTCACTCAGCTTCTGTGTCAAAATCATAAGCCTCTTTTTCACAACATCTTATCCCCTCTCAGTACGAGAAAGATTCGCATATATAATTTTAAATTTAATTCGAGAAAAATGATGAAAATTTTGCCTCTAAATTGTTACGAAATCTTAAATTTCTCATACATTAATTTATGGTCTTCCAAAATTGTTTGGGATTGCAATAGAATCATTCTCAAACTTGACGAGTGTAAAACATCCCTCTACAGCCACACTCGTATTCGGTCCTCATAAACTTTCTTAAAAGCATCTTTGCGTTTGAGGACACAGCCTGCCCTAGACCTACACACTCCTCCTCAGCAAAGCACTGATAACTAGCTCCGGCCAGTTAACAAAATGCTTCTCTGCAACACGACTAGCATTGTGGTGTGCCTTTACTTTGGTGAATGATTTGCACATAAAAGTTCCGCGAAAAAATGTATAGTTTCCTATTCACCCTTTAACCAAATGTGCTGGCATCAATGCCCCTAAGTCCAGCTTTAAGGGAATTTGGAGCAAATAAGTAAATATTCCATGGTGGTGAAAAAGTTCCTAAGCTATTGTAAACGTAGACTACTGAACCGACGATGTGTGCGAGGTAGAGGAAGGCAAAAATGGCTTTAGCATCAACCCTACTAATTAGTGGTTTTTGTTTAAGAGATTTTACAATGTATTCCATTCCTATTCCTGCGAAGGGCATAGTGGCATAATAAGTGACTACCCCGATTCTGAGGTCCCTAAAAGGCCAGAGGAGATATGCACCAAAAGCAGGGAGCAACAGAGAATAAAAGAACAGGTTCTGCTCCCTGTCGGTAATGCTAAAGAATCCCATTATGAGACTGATTGTAGCTAGCGGGAAATGCGATGATGCTAACACCTTAAATATGTCAACCACATTGGCATAGAAACTCGTTCCATATCTTCTCTCACTATATTTCCAAACTTTATCACTAAGTCGCGACTCTGCAACTACGGTTGTAGAAAACTTTTCATATATCTCCCTCCAAGAGCTTAAAATATCTGATATTATAGGATGGATACGCAGAAACGCTTGTTATTACTCTAATCATCGATTATGTATTATAAAATTTAAATATATACCACCCTAACTAAAATCAACATTCTAAAACACGACAAAAGTAGGTCTAAATTGTTTTCGAAATCTTTAATTCCTTGTAGTTTGATTTATGGTTTGATTTTGAGGACTGTTCGTCTGACCGTGAGGGGAAGGGTTCAGAGGGTCGGATACCGTAGACACGTACTAGACGTAGCCCAAGAACTAGGAATCGCAGGCTACGCTAGAAATGAGAAGGACGGCTCAGTCATAATATTTGCCCAAGCTGAGGAAGAAATGCTCGAGTCTTTCCTAAAAACTGTCCAGAACCCACCACCGCCAGCCCAAGTGAGATCCATCGAGATGAGAGAGGTCAAGCCCAAACCACACATCAAGGCCTTTGAGATTAAATACGGAAAACTAGCAGACGAGCTTCAAGAAGGCTTCGGGGCCACTCAGACAGTATTCATGAACTACTGGGCCGAATTCAAAGACTATAGACAAGAGTTCAAAGAATTCGCAAAAAAGACCGACGAGAACTTCAAGACAATCCTCGACAAATATGGAGAGATATCAGAAAAGCTAACCAGACATATGGAGATAATGACAGAAGAGTCAAAAAAGACGACCGAGATGCTAGAGACCATGAAGAGAGAATTTATAGAAACGAGGGAACGACTCGACAATTCTTTGACACTCCTAAGAGAAGCAGTAGAGAGGCTCAGCCATAAATCCTAGTTAAAATCTTAGTTCTGGCGAATATTTGGAGATGAGTAGGGCTAGGCTTAGGCTTGCTGGCGCGGTCTCGTTCACTTCTCAGGTCTTCGGATACGTAGTCGGGATACTATTCGCTGCAATGGTCTCGAGGAGGCTGTCAGAGCGAGACTTCGGCGCCTGGGCATACATAGGAACACTCCTATCATACGCGGTCACGCCCACGGACCTATTCTCGACTTGGATATACAGAGACGCAGCCAGGGGAAGGAAGATCCTAGGACACGCCCTACTCCTCAACGCGCCGATACTAGCAACCGCAATCCTGACATACATCACGATAAGCAACGCAGCAGCAACCTCAGCCGGACTCGAACAAAGCACGCTACTCCTAGGCCTAATGGTCCTCCCACCACTATATCTAACAACAGCAATAACCGACATAGCCAAAGGATACACACCACAGCACGTCGGAGTATCAACAATACTATACGAAACAGCAAAACTAATCCTCGGAATACTACTAGTCGCCCAGCTCAGACTCGGACTACAAGGAGCATTCACAACACTGGCAGCAGCATACACCCTACAACTAGCCTACCTCCTAACAACCATCAAGCCACTAGCATCGAGAAAAATAGACATGACAACAATCAAGAGGTGGCTGAGAGGATCGATATTCAAACTAATAAACGTCGCATCAGGCTACATATCACAACTCGACATCATACTGATGACGACGATCACCGCCGCCACAATAATAACGGGATACTGGCAGGCATCACTCCTCATCGCGATAATCGTCAAATCAACAGGGGACCTAATGGGCGGACTAACCCAGAGACTACTTTCAGGCGGAGGACAGCGAGACATCGATAAATCCTTCACATTCACGATGACCCTAGCAGCACCCACGCTGCTCGGAGCAATAATCCTATCGGGAGACATACTATACGCATTCAGGCCAGCATACGCCGCCGCGTGGCAGACAGCAACAATACTCGCAACAAGCATATTTATAGGAATCACCACAAACTTCTACTCATCAATAATATTCGCATCAGACAAATTTGACTTAAAGGAAGACACATCAATAATCGACTTCGCTAGGAGCCGAGTCTTCATGCTCTGGAGAATAGGCCTATACACGTCGATAGCATATGCAGCAGCAATAGCCGCCACGCTGCTATACCTAAAGTCCATAAACACTGACATACTGACGATGACGACTGCCATAGCAATAATTCACCTATCACTCAACACCGCCAAACTACTCATCTATAATAAACTAGCCCAAAGATACAGGACCCAAAAGCCAAGGCTATCAGCAGCAATCCCATACCTAACAGCAGCAATAGTCATGGCAACAATCGTACTTATCGCCAGAACACAGATAGATCCCCGAGCACCAACACTAGCACAGACACTCCCACCACTATTCAGCCTAATAGCAATCGGAGCCGTCACATACTTCATCGCACTATGGCCACTAAGCAAAGACTTCAGGGACCTAGTAAAAGACATAAAGACATTCCTACAAGGCTACATGCATAGTGGGCAGAAATAAGCACCAGTTGGAATTTAGGACTATCGATATTCCACTACTCTGTCAGCGACAATCTTCATGATGACTCGTCTCTGCCCCGGCTTCCTGAATGGATGCTTCTCCACGCCCATGTACCGGTTCGCCAACATGTCTATATGCTCCTCAGCGCCCTCAGTCGTAAGCTCTACAACCCTGCCCCTAATCTCGACGTACTGAAGTGGGTTGAGATGATCCAGCACGACAAGCGAGACCCTAGAGTCCCTCTTAACGTTCCTATACTTGACCCTACCAATGACCGTGTTGACAAGCACCACGTCGCCATCCCTATCAACGTACACAGGGCTGAGGTGGGGCGCGCCGTCAGGCATCAACGTGGCCAGCACCCCTACATTCCTACCGTCTATAAGCCACTTCGCAAACTCAGTCAGCCCAGCCATGAATAAACAAATACTGCCCCTCATTTAAGCCTGCACGTTGTTCCTCGTCAAAGCTCCTCCAGATTCTTCAGCGTCTCTTCGACCGCCGCATCCAATCCCAGCCTACTCCACTCCTCCATAACTTCTTCAGGCCTCGTCCTAGTCGCCGCCCTCCTCAGCAGGATGGAGCAGCAGTCCTTATAGTCCCTGATAGATATCTCGTACGTCCCTACCCTCTTCGCGATCTCGACGATCTCCTCCTTATCCATCCCAATCAACGGCCTATAAACAGGCAGGAGAATACCGGCCGACGACGAGTAAAGATTCTCAAGCGTCTGAGATGCTACCTGACCAACCGAGTCGCCGGTAACGATGCCAAAGGCGCCTAGACGTTTGGCCAGCTCCTCGGCCACCCTAAGCATAAACCTCCTAAACAACACCAGCTCAAGCTCTGGTACAGCGTTTATCGTCGCCTTCATGAAGGGTACGAATGAGGCGAGATAGAACCTAGATCCCGGTGAGTAGCTCCTCAAGACCTCGAAGAGGTCAGCGATCTTGCTCGTCCTAACGTGGCTTGCGTTAGGCAGCGCGTAGAAGTGGAGGAGGTCGACGACGCATCCACGCTTCATCATCAACCAGCTCGCCACGGGCGAGTCGATTCCGCCGGAGAATAGAGACACGACTCTTCCGCTTGTGCCGACTGGTAGTCCACCCAGTCCCTCATGCCTCTCCCAGACTACTAGGATCTCAGATGGCAGAACTGATACGTAGATGGTTTTCTCGGGGTTTTTCAGGTCTACTGACGCGCCGGTCTCGCTGACTATCGCTGCTCCTATCTCTCGCTCTATCTCTATCGAAGTTAGTGGATAGGTTTTATCGACTCTGGTCGCCTTCACCCTGAACCTTGTGTTTGGCCCTATCTGTTGTCTTGCTACTTCTAGCATGGTCTTCTTGAGTTGTTCAGCGTCTCTTGGTATTGAGCATCCCAGCCCGATCCACTTGATTCCAAATACTTTTTTCAGCCTGCTGACTATCTTTTCTGCATCATGGCTCTCAGTCTCGTCTAGGTAGATCAGTAGTCTTCCAGGACGTCTCGTGATTTCTATGCTTCTATTCAGCATCAACTTTGCGTTGTTTAGGAGCGCTTTCTCGTATTGTCTTCTGTTTGCGCCTTTTAGCGCTATCTCTGCATAGTGTATTGTGATTATTCTTTTCAGGGCTTTGTCTGACACCTCTATCATTTATTTACTCTGTCTTTGAGAATATGAATTTTTAAGTTAGGATGGTTATTTTTGGTTTTGGAGTTTTTGGTTCTAGAGGGGTTGCCGGCTGTCGGTAGATCCGAGAGGATTGCTGAGCGTGTGGTCTGTCCTGTCTGTGGTAATGTTGCGAGGTTTTGTAAGTTATCCAAGTGTCCGTACTATAGGGGTGTTTATGAGGCGATTAGTCGCTCTCTATCTTCCGGCTCTTTGTTTGGTCCTTCTCCTCCAGCCGTTCTTTTCGGTGAGTGGGGCTATCCTAGGGTTTATGGCGGTGCTTGTCTCTCTTTTATTGAGGGTGTTGATGCGGGGCTCCTCGAGTCTCCAAGTAGGTGGCTGGCGCTCTCGATCAATGATCTGCTCTCTCTCCGCCTAGGCCTCTTCTTGGGTAGGCTGAAGTTCCCCGTTGTTAGTGCCCGCAGGCCTGGTAAAGTTCTTGAGGCTATTCAGGAATCTGCCCTTTCTAGCCTGCCTGTGGATGTCGAGATGAAGATTGTTGGCAGTGTTAAGGCGCGGCCCGGATTTGGTGTGAGGGCTTCTCCTCACGGCCCGTCTGCTAGGGTCGAGGACTTGAGAGTCGTTGGTAATGTCTCTGCGCCGAGAAAGGTTGAACAACTTGTCAGCGATGTTGATGTCTCTGCAAGTGAGGCAGTCGCTGAGCTCCATGCCCGGGGTGTTGACGAATATTATCTTGCCCGTGTTTTTTCTGCCGGACTTCTTGGCAGGAGGGCTGAGAGACGACTTGTTCCTACCGAGTGGAGCATTACGGCGATCGACGACATGCTCGGCCGGATGCTCTTGAGGAGGGTGAGGGAGCTTAGAGTAATTGATGAGTATCGCGTCTTCGAGGCCTCTGCGCTGTTTAACTCGGTCTTTGTCGTTTTGGTCCCCTCGGTCTGGATGTTTGAGCTGCTTGAGGGCTGGTTGAAGTTTCCGAACGAGTCGCCCTATGCTGATTTTGAGTTTTACTGGGGTCGGAGTAGCTATGCCGAGAGTACTGGTGGTGCGTATTATGCGGTTAGGCTCTCGGTCCTGAGGTATCTAGCCTCTAGGGGTGTCCAGGCAGGCGCTATCGTGTTCTTTGAGGTTGATCGTGGCTGGATTCCTCTCGGCGTCTGGAGGTTTAGGGAGCTGACGAGGACCGCGCTTGAGTCTGATGGTCGTCGCTTTGACTCTCTCGACGAGGCCCTGAGCTATGTCAGCTTGAGACTTAAGATACCGCTAAGCAAATACCTGTCTAGGAGCCGTCTCGTGCCGTTTATTCGTAGTCAGTCAAGGCTCGCCTAGGTGCTGGGGCTAAGGTTTTTATTGGGTTTTTCACCCCGTATCTGTAGGCGGCCGTAGTCTAGCCTGGTAGGACACCAGCCTGCCACGCTGGGGGTCCCGGGTTCAAATCCCGGCGGCCGCATAATTTTTCTGCTAAGCGTTAGGTCTTTGGATTTTTGTTGTTATTATATTGTTGCAAATTAAATAATTATTTTTTGTTTTTGTAGTAGTTGTTGGTTTTATATTTTTCTGAGTTTGTTGGCGATTTCTTCCGGTATTTGTATCTCGATTTTGTTTGCTTCTTGGTCGTAGGCTATGATCTTTTCGTCTGGCTCTGCTGCGAAGGTTTTGTGTTTTCCGCTACATATTGGGTATTTGTCGCTGAATCCGCACATGCATATCCATACGTCTTCTCCCTTCGGCGTGGTGTATTTGAATGGTCTCTTGGCCGTGTGTATGACTAGCCTAGCCATGTTTAGCATCTATGCTTACATTGATTTATTATTTTTTCGGAGGTACTCTTCTCTGTGGTTTTAATTTTAAAAAATAGTTGCTAGTCTTGTGGTGTGTTTTCTTTTTTATTTGACTGGTCTTCCACACTTGCCGCAGAATTTGTCATCTGGGCCTAGTGGGTTTCCGCAGTAGCCGCAGAATCGGCCGCCGGCCGCCGTCGTCGTTGGAGCTACTGGTGCTCCCGTTGTTCCGGACTCATATACTATTGAGGCTGATCTTCCTATGAAGACTACAAAGAACGGGGAAATTATCATTGCTAGGATCCAGCCCACGTATGGTATGGACGATATGCCTGCTAGGACTAGCCCTATGACGAATATTACGATTATCCAGAGTATGTAGGTTGGCCATCCTACGTTCTTGATTATCGAGAGTATCCTGCTGAAGTCGAAGGCATCTCCTAATTTCCCTGTCTTAGCCATGTGGGTGATTGCCATGATTGCTATTATCATTATTAGGAAGGCCAAGATGATGCCTATGACTACCATTATTGCGCCTACTATGCCTAGACCTGTAAGGGGCATGAATGCTCCGACTATCGATGAGGCGGCGCCTGCGCTTATCAGTCCTATGGGTATTATCATGTAGACGAGCGTGACTACAAAAATTTTAGCCCCGCTTATCCAGAGCTCTCCATATTTTTCTAGCGGTGGCGGCGCATCTGACCTCGGAGACTCTCTTATCACTCTTGCGAAGTATCCGGAGACGATGAAGTTGACTATTGGTATTATGTTTAGTATTATGAGTATGATTAGTCTTCCTACGTCTTTGAATAGTTTGGTGGCGTAGTTGTATGAGTCTTTCAGATTATCCTCTAGTTTCATGGCTTGCTCACTCTCCCAACCTTGTTCCACACGCCGTGCAGAAAAGCATTTCTGGCGGGTTTGCCTTTCCGCACTTTGGGCAGTACTTTAGCGATGCCTCGCTTTTTTGTGGCTTTGTGGGCGACTCAGTCTCTGGCGCTGACCTTACGAGCACGACGTCCCCAAAGGCTATTATCTGTGATGACTGAATGGCTTCTTCTCCTCCATCCTGCTTATCGTATATTAGAACTATTTTACCCTCTGGATCATAGCCGATGTCTTTGACCTTGCCCAACCTTACTGCTGCGTCTGAGATAATTTCCTTACCCACGATCTCGTCTCTCCTGAAATATTTTTTACTCAAATTAACCACGCTTTTACAAAATATTGATTTACGGGGCGCTTATAAATTTTTAAGCCACGCAGCGTCTCACGTAGTTATTTTCCCGCGTACTTTCTCCTTAGGTCTCCGATGTATACGTGGTCGAGCACGGTTCCAGACGCCTCCGCTATCTGCATGTGGTCGATCAGGCTCTTTGCTCTTCCGCCTGCAAGTCCGTCGGCGATCAGGGCGGCTCCTTGGGCCGCAGCCTTAGCCCTCGCCCGTAGCCCGACTAATCTCTCTACTCTTGCTATGCCTGAGAGTCTCTCGGATAGCTCGATGTAAATCTCTGGAATGTTGCTTAGTCTTCCAGAGATTATGATTGCCTCGGGTCTCTTTACTGATGTCTGTAGCGCCCTCGCGGTCTTCTCGAGTCCCTCCATGAATGCTTCCCATGCGAGCTTTGCGTTCTTCTCTGTCTTTGCTCTTCTTGGGAAGTCCTCGGGCATGAGGTTCTCATCGCCGACTATTGTCCTGACGCCTCCTGAGAAGAGTGTCGCCTTGCTGAATGAGCCTAGTAGGTATGCGACCTCTCCGTCCATCGCTCCTGAGGTTAGGAACCCCGGGCCTGCCCTCGTCCCGCCTATGCCGTCGACTATCCTCCCCTTCTCGATCGCTATGCCCGCGTTGTATCCGAACCCTATCTCCAGCAGGATTATCGAGACTTCCTCGAACGATACTCCATGCCGCCTAGAATAATCGTATACTGCTAGGACTGCGCAGCAGAGCTTATCCGCTGTCCCCATGTCTATCGCGTTTATCTTTCTATGCTCGGGCACGGTCGGCAGCTGGATTACTCCTGGAATGAAGACGATGTTTAGCCCAGTGTTCTTCAACCTCTTCACGGCCCTCGTCAAGCCCACCAGTACCGGAATCTCGACATCATCTGGCCTCACGAGGACTGACTGGAAGAGGTCATCGTCAGTCAGCTCAGATATGTATTTGAGAGGTAGGCCATATCCAGAAGGCCCAACCACAAGGTCTAGGGGGCCGGCACTCATCAATAGATGCGCCAGCACTTCAGGCTCCTCAGCTATCCTCGTGGATGGTATAGACTCGTCGAGGAAGACCTCGCCGTCTTCAAGCCCAAGTATGTCGAAGCTCCTAGTACCGGGGTCAATCCCCACTACCCTGACAGCCATGAAATAAAAAGACACAAGCCAAGTAATCTACATTCACTTACTCGAAAGAATATTTCTGAAATTTTTCGAAAAGCTTAGTTGCTAATTTTTTCGCCTAACAGGTCGAATCGTTGAGAATTCTTAATAAAGATATTGTTTTTTTTGGAAAATTAAATGAATGCTTATTAGCTTCTTACGCCCTCATCATCTATGACACAGCGGTTTATACTGCCCTTCATAGCTTCTATCCCAGAGAAGGGTCTTAGAAGCATCTATCTAGAACTCGAGAACACTCCCGGCGCGCTCGTATCTGCATTCGAAGTAATATCAGCCGCTGGACTAAACATCGTCGGCATAGTTTCAAACGTAGCGATGACGCCTGAACAGACGTGCCAAGTAATAATATTCGTAGACGTCGGCGACTATTCGGACGATCAGATTGAGGGACTGCTAAAGATCATAGAGAAGAAGAGAAGCGTGATAAGAGTGCTCATGCATAAACACGAGCCAGAACAGACATCAATAGCGCCATTCTACTCAGAGCTAGGCGTCTACGAGTTTAGGGCAGTAGTAATCACGGAGAACGAGCTCGCAGAACTCTTAACCAGTCTCTACGAGAAGCTAGGAGAAAGCGGAGCCCAAGCTTTCCTCTACCACTTGGGCGTCCCACTAGGTAAGGCAGAGGCGAAATATTTCAAGAAGATACTCCCAAACATGGGCGGTAGGACGCCGCTCGAAGTCATACCACTAGCATCCCTGGGCTGGTGCCACAGCATAGAAATAGAGCGTCAGGACACAGACACTTTCAAGCTAAGGATCCGCGGACTCATAGAATGCACGACACTAAAAGGAAGAATAGAACACCCATCATCACACCTCATAAGAGGATTCTTGGCAGGCTACATCTCAGAAATCATGGGCGGAGAATGGGAAGTAAAAGAACAGGCCTGCACCGCACAAGGCGCAGAAGCCTGCATCTTCATCGCAAAAAATAGAATTATGCGGCCGCCGGGATTTGAACCCGGGTATTGGGCTCGGAAAGCCCACGTCCTAGTCCAGGCTAGACCACGGCCGCACTAGTACGCTAGCCTTTTTAGCGGGTCTGCCCCTCCTACCGTTGCGCACAATGTCGGGTCAAGGTTCATATGTGCAGAGCGATCTTATAGACCTTTGGAGCTTGAAGCCGAGAAGACGGCTCCTCTATACGAGCTGGGCGTCAAGAGGTTCTTCGAGGTCAATGGGTCTCGAGGCGAGAAGCATGCTTTGTTCATCCCCCCAAGAGGGGTGCTGACGCCGCAATAACCAAGTTTCTTAAGAGGCTGCATGAGGAGGGCAGGGCGCCAAAGACGATCCACTCCTACCTAACAGGAGTCAAGGCATTTTTAAAGTACCAAAACACCTCATATAATAACCGTCAGCTCGAGACTTCTGCCGCGAAAACAAGTAGTGAAGGATGTCCGTCCCCTCACAAAAACGAAGTTTGGCACATCCTAAATTTCCTGCGGCCCACCAAGAGGCCGTTGTGCTGGACGATGTGGGCATGCGGCCTACGACTCGATGAATGCCTATCGCTAAAGGTCGGAGACATAGACCTCAACTCAGACCCAGCCAGGGCATACGTCAGGGGTACAAAGACGGTAAATGCCCGACGAGCTTTACAGCCTCTAAAACTAGGGGGTCAATAGGCATATTTTATATACGAGATTTATAAGCAAACCTCTGTATGTAATAATGGATAGTTTGGTTATACTTGTGTTTCTATTGGCCTTTTTGTTTAAATTTTTCGTGCTGACTTCTGAATTCTTGCCTATCCATAGCAAAGATTTCTATAGAAACAGCTTATGCATTTATTTGTCCACTTATGTTCTGGTACGTCTCCACAATCTATTATTTTATTGATCTTCTCGATTAGCCTTATGGTGTAGTGTCTAAGCTGGTATGTGAATCGTTTCTCAAACCACTTTTCCGACTTTTTATAGAAGACCAGTATCTTGTAAACTGGCTCTCTAAATGCTTCCTCGGCAATTAATGCGTATACTGCTGTCTGGTATAGATGGTCTGGAAATAGCTTCTCTGATTCAGTTGCCTTTATTTCTAATATATGTAATTTATTATTTGACCAGAAAACTGTATCTACTATTCCTCGAACTTTATATTTTGAAGAGACTATTGTTAGGTTAAATAACATTTTATCGACATGTATTCTCTTCTTGTTTAACAGAGTCTTTCTCTCTTCCCATCTCTCGAGGTCTTTTGTAAATTCTCTTATCCCCTCTTTCATGGATTCTGTGGTTGGCTCGTTTATCCCCATTATGTGTTTATAGTAAAAGAGAGATGGACAGAACAAGTAGTCTCTCACGTGTATTGGTGTTATGTAGTTTTCTTCATTCATATTCATTTATAAAAACACTACACCTTCTTCCTCGTCATATTCTACTGTTTCTCCGACGATTCTCCTATTCGATATATCTGCTTCGCATATTACGAAGATTTGAATGTTCCCCTTGTTTTGTCCTAGAACCTTTCTTAATCTTATCTCTAGGTTTTTTCTTTGTTGAGAATTTATGGTTCCTAGGAATGCGCTTTTCTGTATCCTGACGAGGCCAACCTCTCTACATGCTTCAGCAATCTTCATCCTTACTTCATCATCAGTTATATCATAGATTACTAGCGTATACATTTACTTACATCACTATGTCGAAGCATACATATTTGTCGGTGTAGCCAAGTAAGTATTTTGCAAGTCTGATGGGTTGTAAGCGTATATGGGCTTTGATAGGTGCGGCTCTATTCATGAAGCTTACATTCTTCTCTAAAGTGTCGAAGAAGAGTTGCAGCAATTCTTTTCTGAAAGAATCTACGAGCTTCTTCTCATCATCTATCGCTTTAACTGCCCTATGTTTTAGAAGATACTTTATCAAAGGGTAGTCGACTACAGGTTGTCTAAATTCCTCCATGATATCCATTACTAGGCTTGGCCTCCTGTTGCTGTCTTCGTGTAGGTATCCTATGAATGGGTCTAGCCCGGATAATTCGACAGCATACCATACTTGATACATTAAGAGTGTGTAGAGATAGTTTAGTGAAAGGTTAAGAGGGTCTTCAGGGTTTTCATATTTCTTTTTCCTACCTGTAAAACCAATTTCTTTAGGAATTATACCAGCTATGGCATCCCAATAATGTCTAGATGCCTCGGCTTCTTTTGAGATCAGCCAGCTTCTAGCATCTATTCCACTCTCTGAAATGCCCTTGTAGATTGAATATATTTGCTGAATTTTTCCTTCTATTGTTTCTTGCACTGAGATGAAGCTTGTTCTTGAAAGTCGTTTTAAGACTTTTATCTGGTTAAATATCTTGTTGAGAATTATTGTTTGGGCTATCTTGGGTCCGCGGACGTCTTCTTGAGCTTTTACTTGTTCTTTCCTTAATCTGACATGAGACTTAAGCATCATTGGCTGAATCTTTCCAATCGGTTTATCCTTTGAGAGTAGGATTAATTGGACGCCGTGCATGAGCATCAGTTTTAATGCCTCTCCACTAATGCTTAATCCTTTAAGATTTGCTAAAATCATTGAGACATTTCCTATACTCATTTCTTTCTTCGATCCATCTGCCTTAGCTATCACTAGCAATCCACCCTTCTTAGATATGTGGTATCCGTAGTCTGAGAGAACTATCTTTAAAGTCATTATTTGCACACTCCGTAATACACGCAGTACTCTGGGCAGGTTGATGGTTTACCTGGGTCCACGCCTCTATGGATTATGTTGAATGCTTCATCACGCATCTCAAGAAACTCTCTTCTCAACTCATCGCTTATGAAGTATATTTTGTTCTTTGTCTTTACGTATTCGTCTTTAACATATATGTATGATACTATGCCATAATCGATTGGTATGTCAAGGTCTGACTCCACTGCTAGGGCATAGCCTGTTACTGCATATTTGTGGAAATCCCTTATATCGCCTGTCTTGATCTCGATCACTATTCTCTTATCAGCGAACATGTCAACTCTCAGTTCGCTTGAGAGTCCGAGTAACTGGCCGTTGACAATTCTCTCAACGTCTACTGAGGTTACTCTGGGAATGATGCTCTCTAGGTCTTGGCTGGATACTTTAGACAATACTTTATCGAGCTTAGAGGCGGCCTGAAGCGCTAGGAAATTGTAAAGGGTTTCTGCTTCTCTCCATATTTTGTCGATGTCTTGAGGGGGTAGATACTTTGAGATGCCGTATCCTTCAAATATCTTCTCTACTACGTCTTTCTTGTCTGTGATCAGTGATGTATATAGTTTGGAACCATTCATTAATCCTTCAAGGTATAGCTTCGACTTAGTCTTCTCGACGACTTTTTTACATACTGCGTGGTATATCCATCCCTTAACGGTCTTGTAGCTGTGTGGCGCGGGAATTCCTAGGACGCGTTTCAGATAAATGTCGCGGTAAGTTGGGCAGTATCTATTCGTTATCTCTGAAACACCTAGGTAGATGCCTTCAAGGGAAGGAGATAAGGTCTCGCTCGACCAGTTCCAGCCCCTCAGATCATCACTAACAACACCGTATATACCCTTTAACTGGCGAAGAACACGGTCAACCTCTAAAGAATCTAGAAAGAACATCCAATAACTAATTTGGGGAGATAAATAAAAAATTAACTATGGATACTTGCGGTGTTTATGGTAATACCTAATATTTATATACTGACCATACACACTTTTATACGAATCGGCCGGATCAGGCCCATTAAGAAGAATCAACAACTAGAATGCCTCAATAGGGCTTAAAAGACGGAAAAAGGCTACGGAATCTCATAGAGAGAATTGAAAGTTTATGAATCCCATATTCATCATCTCGTCTACAATTATCTGAATCTCATAGAGAGAATTGAAAGTTCATCTCCAGCCAAGCCCTAACCA
>CAYTRT010000029.1:4277-14981 GCA_964440295.1 uncultured Nitrososphaeria archaeon | reverse complement strand
AGATGTTCCTAAATACTTACTTGCGGCTGACTGTCTAGTTCATTATACGCCCTCGACTGGGCCGATGAAGTCCTACTCGCCGCTGAAGATCTTCGAATACATGGCCGCTGGGAAGCCGATCCTAGCGCCTAGGCAGCCTTGGATAGAGGAAGTCCTCAAGGATGGGGAGAACGCCCTGCTATTCGATGAAAACTCGCCCGAAGACCTGGCAGAAAAGATAGAACTGATCAAAAACAACCCAGAATTAGCTGACAGACTGGCAAAAAACGCAAAACAACAATCAACAAAACACACCTATCAAGAAAGAGCAAGAAGACTGCTGGAACACCTAAACCAATTAATGAATAGCTAAAATTATCGCTTGTTATCCTACACTTCCTGACATCTCGAGTTCTATCAGTCTGTTGAACTCTACGGCATACTCCATTGGAAGCGTCTTAGTGAAGCCCTCCAAGAAGCCTAGGACAATCATGTTGAGCGCCTCCTGCTCGGGTATACCCCTACTCATCAAGTAGAATATCTGGTCCTCGCCAATCTTGCCTACCGTCGCCTCATGCGTGATAGTCGCATCATCCTCCAAGACATTGTTGTATGGATAAGTATCAGTTCTAGATAGGTCGTCGAGGATCAAGGCATCGCACCTCACGCTCGACTTAACATTTCTAGCACCCCTACCAACGTATAGCAGTCCCCTATAGGTCGTCCTGCCTCCGTCCTTGCAGACAGATTTCGAGGTGATTCTACTCGTAGTGTCTCGTGCGACATGAATAGCCTTTGCGCCAGTATCCTGATGCTGTCCCCGACCAGCGAAAGCCACTGACAAAACCTCGGCCCTAGCGCCCCTACCCAATAGATAGACACTCGGATACTTCATCGTCACCCTACTGCCAATGTTCGCATCAACCCACTCCACCGTCGCGTCCTCATAGGCAAAAGCACGCTTAGTCACCAAGTTATACACATCAGTACTCCAGTTCTGAAGCGTAGTATACCTAACATAGGCACCCTTCTTAGCAATAATCTCAACAACAGCCGCGTGCAGACTCTCAGTACTATAGATAGGCGCAGTGCAGTTGTGGACAGCAAAGCCTCTAACAAGATACGAATTGTGACGGCCTAAAACCTCAAAGTTATAAACCTTACCACTATAATACATCCTCCTCAACCTCCTAATAGGCACTAAAAAGTAATCCCCTACCAGCCTGACTTCACTCCACCTCTTTTTCGGAGAGAATGCAATGATATACTGTCTCTTCCTTAATATTCTTTTGCCAAATAACATGTCCTCACCACCCTGCCTGACCATTATGCTTGCAAACACACCGAGCCTGGCCAGAATTTCTTGGAGCTGGAATGCTAGCGCCTCCGATGTAGTGGAACAACGGACCAACGTTCTACCCTTTCTGTAGATGCTCCCATCACCTTTCAAGTATGCATCTAGAAGTATCCTTTGTTTATTAGTCGGCAGCCTCATAACTCTCGGACTCAACCGTCTGTCGTGGGAATGCCCACTGATATGCCTTACACAGAGCTCGTAAATCTCTTTAGAATAAGTCACAACGGTTATGGCATTACGGCTCGACTGGCGAATGATGGATGGCTTCTTGCCGGTAAGCCTTTCTATAGAGTCTGATAGCTCTTTCACATACTCGTCTTCATCGGCACCGAAAGAGAACTCAACTACTGGGACGTTTAACTTCTTATGGATAAACGCGGACCCCTCTGCCAAATAGTATCCAAGAACAATCAATGCATCTTTGTTCAGAACAGTTGAGTCTTCAATTTCTTTATTCACCGGATAGACTAAAAAATCACCCACATCAAGCTGTCCCGCTGGGATGAATTCAGGCTGGGCGTGGCGGAGCTTTTCAGTAGATGTTTCAGGTAGCCTATAACGTGTCTTACTCTTTGTCCTAACCCATTCTCTTTTGACTGCAAGGACGGGATGGTCTGGTGTTAGCTTGAAGGAATTTGCAGGCGACAGGGGTGTGATTTCGACAAGCTCGCCCTCATAATCTCTTACCCTAACGCTTTGGACTAACGTCTCTTCGCCCGCACCATTGAGTACGATATCATCAGGAACTATCTCTTCTATCGCCACCAAGCTGTCACCTTTCAGAACCTTCTCGCCTCTCGGCAAACATCCTTCTATATAATGTACCTTACTTCCAGGCTCAGCGATTATTAAAGTCCTCTCAAACTGGCCAATGTTCGAGGCATTTATTCTGAAGTATGCCTGGAGCGGAAAATCAACCTCTACGTCGCTCGGCACGTAGATAAAGCTCCCACCACTCCAGACAGCGCTGTTAAGCGCGGCGAACTTGTTATCACTCGGAGGTACGACCGTCCCGAAATACTTCTTAACAATCTCTGGATACTCCCTGAGCCCAGTGTCCATGTCAACGAAGACGACGCCTAGACTCTCGAGCTCCTTCCTAATATTGTGGTAGACAACCTCAGAGTCGTATTGAGCGCCGACGCCTGCTAGAAACTTTCTCTCAGCCTCTGGAATCCCGAGCCTGTCAAAAGTCCTCTTGATGTATTCTGGAACATCGTCCCAGCTGCTGAACTTCTTATCCGTGGGGCTCATGTAGTACCTAATCTTATCGAAGTCTAGCCGAGAGAGGTCTGCCCCCCACGTAGGGAGAGGCTTCTCCCGAAATATCCTGTATGACTCCAGCCTAAACTTCCTCATCCATTCGGGCTCATTCTTTATCCTCGATATCTCCTCAACAACTTCCTCGGAGAGGCCTGGCCTAGTCACATAGCGGTACTCGACCTCATCCCTAAAGTTGTACTTAGAGTAGTCGAACGCTATTTCTGTCAAGCTTCTCCATAACATTGTTATACCATCTCCTATATAAACAATAACAAACCACAACAAAAAGCAAAACCCCAACTAAAAAATAAGAAAATATCACTCCTACCAAGACCTAAACACATCCACACTAATACAAATGTCAAAGCAGCAAAATTCAATCGTATAAAGGAAAAGTAAACTTGCAATAAACCTAAAAACTACGGCTAGACATGAATGACTGGAGAACAATTTGGGCAGCCTCGAACGGATGTTTAACCCTAAGGTTGTGGCATTGATAGGCGCGACGGACAGAGAGGGCAGCGTAGGCCTAGCCCTGCTTAAGAACCTGCTAAAGGGCAACGGCGATAGAGAGATCTATCCAGTCAACCCTAACAGGGAGAGCGTACTAGGGCTAAAATGCTATCCCTCAATAAAGGATGTCCCAGAACACGTAGACCTAGCCATAATAGCGACACCGGCCAAGACCGTCCCCAAACTCGTAGAGGAGTGCGGCGAGGCTGGCGTGGAAGGAGTAGTCATAGTCTCGGCCGGGTTCAGGGAGACTGGAGAGGAAGGCAGGAGGCTCGAGGAAGAGATAAAGAAAATTAAGAGCAAATATGGCATAAGAGTGCTTGGGCCCAACTGCCTAGGCTTTATCAGGCCACCGGTGGGCCTAAACTCGACCTTCATTCTTAAAGACCCAGAGCCTGGCCAGATAGCCTTCATTTCTCAGAGTGGAGCGCTAGGCTCCGCAATACTAGATTGGGCAGTCAGTGCCCACATCGGCTTCAGCATGTTCATCTCTCTGGGCTCGATGATAGACATAGACTTCGGAGATCTGATAGACTTCCTCGGACAAGACCCATACACCAGGAGCATCCTGATCTACATGGAGAGCGTAGGCGACGCAAGGAAATTCATGAGCGCCGCGAGAGGATTCGCTAGAAACAAGCCCATAATAGTCATAAAGCCTGGAAAATACTCCACAGGGGCGAAGGCAGCGCTATCCCATACAGGATCGATGGCGGGCAGCTTTGAGGTTTACCGCGCCGCCTTTAGGAGAGTAGGAGTAGTCAGGGTCGACGAGATTCAGGACCTGTTCAACTGTGCGAGCGTCCTAGATTCTAGACATCTCCCGGCAGGTCCTCGGCTCGCTGTAATAACAAATGCAGGCGGGCCAGGAGTGATAGCGGCTGACGCAGTGGCGGAGAACGGAGGCGTGTTGGCTCAACTATCTGAGACAACGATGGAGACGCTCAACGCACTGCTTCCTCCATACTGGAGCCACGGAAACCCGATTGACGTGCTTGGAGACGCGGATATTAACAGATACACGACCGCGCTAAAGGTATGCTTGGCTGACCCAAACGTAGATGGAATAGTTGTGATTTACACGCCGCAGGGAGCAGCTAGGTCTCTTGAACTCGCTGAGGAAATAGTCGAGATAGTCAGGGAGAGCGCGAGGGCTAAGCCTGTCCTGACTGTGTGGATGGGTGGAGACGAGGTATGGGAGGCTAGGCAGCTCTTCCATAAAAGCGACATACCTACTTACGAGACTCCCGAGGAGGCAGTCAAGACATACATATACATGTACAAGTATAAGAGAAACTTGGAGCTCCTCTATGAGACCCCCGTAGACCTGCCGATAGACCCTTCACCTCCCAAGAACTTTTTGAAGATCCTGATAAAGAAGATCCTCAGCGAGGGACGAGTCATACTGACTCCTGATGAGAGTGATAAGTTCTTAGACGCATACGGCATCCCGAGGCCTAGAGGGGAGCTTGCGACAAACTTGAACGAGGCGCTCTCGATAGCCTCGAAGATCGGCTATCCAGTTGCGCTGAAGATCGTATCGCACGACATAGTTCATAAGACCGACGTGGGAGGCGTGGTGACAAACGTGTCGTCAGAGAGCGAGCTGAGAACCGCGTTCCTTAAACTAATAGATACGGTCAAGTCAAAAGCGCCTGATGCAAAAATAAAGGGCGTATACGTCCAGCAAATGATAAGACCCACGAACTATGAACTAATACTGGGATCAAAGAAGGATCCGGATTTCGGATCTGTGATAATGTTTGGGACTGGGGGCATTGCTACGGAGGTGTTTAAGGACTTTTCCATCGGGCTGCCGCCGCTCAACCAAGTGCTTGCAAGGAGACTGATGGAGGAGACGAAGATCTATGACTCCTTGGTGCATGGGATGAGGGGCAAGCCGCCGGCAGACATGAAAAAGCTTGAAGAAATAATAGTGAGGTTCTCGAACCTCATCGTTGATTTTCCCGAGATTAAGGAGGCCGACATAAATCCATTAATAGTCACCGACAACTCGATCTATGCTGTTGATTTTAGGATTGTCTTAGACCCTGAGTGTGTTGACTCGCATGAGCCTTATCCTCACCTCGTCATTATGCCGTATCCGACAAAATACATTAGGCTCTGGAGGCTCAGGGATGGAAGAGAGGTCCTCTTAAGACCAATCAGGCCTGAGGACGAGCCGCTCGAGTACGAGCTCATCAAGGGCTTATCCGAAGAGTCCAGCAGGTTCAGGTTCTTCCAAGTCATAAGGGATATCACTCACGAGATGCTCGTAAGGTTCTGTAACATCGACTACGACCGAGAGATGGCAATAATTGCTGAGTATAACCAGGATGGAAAGCGAAGAAACGTCGGCGTTGGCAGACTGATCATCGAGCCGGATAGGAAGAGAGGGGAGTTTGCAGTTCTCGTTGCAGATGACTTCCAAGGAAAAGGCCTTGGAACAAAGCTCACCGACATGTTAATCGAAGTGGCGCTCGAGAAGGGATTAGACTCGATCTACGGAATCGTCCTCCCGGAAAACACAAAAATGATCGGGCTATGCAAAAAACTCGGATTTGACATTAAGTACGGTACAGACGAGGTCTATGTCGAGTTAAAGCTCAAACTAGGAGCAGCTGTCAAAGCGGAACAAACCATAATGCCAGCCGTAACAACCGCCCCGGCTAAGAAAGAGACGTTAGAGAAGGAAGAGATTCCTCAATAGCCTGCTCGGAACTGGTAGGCAACCATAATTGGAGTTAGCATTGACTTACGTCCTTTGTTTTTAATAGAAATTTATATAACGCCGTTATGTTATTATGACGCATGATAGGCGAGTTTCTAATAGCTCTCCGCGAGGCTTTCGAGGCCGCCTTGATCATATCGATAGCATATTCATACCTAAGGAAGGCGGGCGGTCATATCTATGCGTGGTATTTATGGTATGGATCATTCTTGGCCGTGTTGTCGGGCCTGTTTGCTGGCATATCTGTCTGGCTGGTATATGGCTCGTTGTCAAGATCTACTCAGCTGCTATTTGAGTTTGCATCAGCATGGACTGCAACCGCAGTATTATCATCAGTCATCTATTGGATGACTACGAAGGCGCCTTATTTGAAGCAGGACATAGAACGGAGGGTCGCAGCCTACATAAGCAAAGGAGAGGCAATCGGCCTCGGAGCCTTTGCGTTCATAGCTGTTTCTAGAGAAGCATTAGAGACAGTCCTATTCCTTACGCCCTTTTTCATCATTACTCCGCTGGCCTCGTCCATAGGCGTAATTATGGGGGTAATAGCCGCGCTAGTACTGGCGTATGTAATATTCGCGATTGGAGTGAGGCTAAGCATGAGCCGATTTTTTTACATGACTGCAGTATTGTTAATACTTATAGCCGGAGGACTCGCGGGATACGGTGCACATGAGTTTGTCGAATATGCGGAGGAGTCAGGAATAGAGCTGGGCTGGCTGTCGGAAATTGCTTATTCATTGCCAATTCAGCAAAGCGATCCACTCCATCATAAGGGAGCCATAGGCTCGATATTTGCAGTCATGGTTGGATATACCGTAAAGGCAGAGTGGCTCAGAGTTATTCTACATGCATCTTACTTATTAGTAGCGTTACCGACCATAATTTACAAGTACAGATCTATTAAGAGCTGAATAGATAAACCCAAAAAGGTCTGATAATGTAATCAAGTTCATATAGAAAATACAAAGCAATTCTCACGTCAAAATAATTTTAGTGCTCAATCATGACGGCCGTATTATTATTTTATAACTGATTTATTGGGCAACTTAGCCCTTTAGGTGTTTCTTGGTCTATTTAATTGAGTTTTTGGGTATTTTTTCAATATAGCCGTATATACGTGTAATGCTGATTACTAACAATTATTATAACATGTTTATAATTCAGGTTGCTCACCATACAGCTGGTGATGAAAATGGCAGTGTTGGGAATCACTAAAGAGGTAGAAGAACAGGTAGAAAAGACCAAGCAGGCGATATTAGTCGTAATCAATGATAGTGAGGAGTCTAGGAAGGTCTTTGAGGCGGCTGTTCAGATGGCGAAGGAGGCAGATGGAAAGATAATACTTGCTGCAGTGGTTGACGAGGGTGTAAAGCCACCCTTCGAGTTCAACAACTATGTGCTTACTGAGAAGATAAACGCTGATCCAAACTATGTCTACAAGACAATGTTTGCGGAACAACTATTAATGCCGTTTGAAGAGACTCTTAGAAGGGAAGGCATAGAGTACGATAAAGTGATCGAGCTGGAGAACTCCATGAAGAGGATAGCCGCACTTGCAAACAACATATGCCCAGCAAAGATCGTCATCGGAGTAGAGGAACTCAGAAAGGCCACAAAGGGATTATTCAGAAGCCAGAAGAAGTACCTAGAGAACCTACCCTGCCCGTTGACGATAATACCATAAATTACGAGACGACCCTCGACCCAAGAAATCTACCAAACAAAAGCTAGAATCTATTATTTTTTGAACTTTTAACGTGTTAAGGATAAATAATCCTGAGTGGGTCTAGTTTATGTCCGGTAGGTGGGACTGGCCAGAGCTGCCGGCGTAGCTCAACCTGGCAGAGCGCGGGGCTCATAATCCCGTCGTTGTGGGTTCAAATCCCACCGCCGGCACATTAATCTGAATAGTGTGAACGATTTTTATTTTGCAAATTATTTTAAAACAGTTTCTGGTCTCGGAGTTTGTTATGGATTCTATATAGACTATATGAAATTATACATACATTTTACTCCAGGTATATATTATCCTGCAGATTTCTTTTTACCGATGTAGTTTGGACAAATTAGGCAGTGGGTTGAGCCTGAATTTATTCACGGTATTGCTATGCATAGCCATGCTGTTTATTGGTGGCTTTGCTGGGTTTTTCATGTCCTCTTCAAGCTCAGGTCAGGCAGTCGCCACTACTGTTACATTTTACATTACCGAGACCATCGGGATAGGCACGTCCACGGCACAATTATCTGGCAGCGTCGAGATCGATGGCTCAAGCACGGTATACCCAATAACAGAGGCGGTTGCTGAGGAATTTATGAAGCTGCATCCAAATGTCAGAGTCACCGTCGGGATCTCGGGAACGGGAGGAGGCTTCAAAAGGTTTGTCTCAGGCGAGACAGACATCAACGATGCATCCAGGCCAATCCTGAAAACAGAGGCTGAGACAGCTGCCAAAAATGGAGTGGGATGGATAGAGATTCCCATAGCGATTGATGGATTGGCAGTGGTTGTAAATCCTGAAAATGATTTTGTTGATTGTCTCACGATTTCTGAGCTGAGGGAGATATGGAGACCTGACAGCAGTGTGAAGTTCTGGAGCGACGTTAGGCCCGAGTGGCCAAAGGAGCCCATAAGGCTCTACGGACCTGGACCTGACTCCGGAACCTTTGATTACTTCACGGAGAGAGTAGTGGGTAAGCTTAAGTCGAGCAGGACCGACTACGTGGCTTCTGAGGATGACAACGTCCTTGTCGCCAGCGTGGAGAGCGAGAAATACGCACTCGGATACTTTGGGTATGCATACTACGTGAATAATAAAGATAGGCTAAAAGTCGTGAAGATTAGAGACGACGCCGTCCCAAGTTCGGAATGTATCTTGCCTGATGAAGAGACAATAACTACATTTACATATCCACTAGCGAGACCGCTCTTTATCTATGTAAACAGGGAGAAATTTGAGAAGAAAACAGAGTTAAGAGAGTTCGTCTACTTCTACCTTGAGAATGGAGCGAACATCGTCAAGACTGTCCACTATGTCCCGCTATCTGACAATTATTACCGATTGGCAATTGCCGCCCTGAAGAGTGGAATAACGAACGGACTTTATGAATTAACACTCATAAAGGGGAAAGACCTGGGGCCTTCGTGAAGGCAGGGGTATGAGTATTCTAATATCTAATTCAAAGATCCTGAAGAAGAGGAGGTTGATCTCATCAATTGTTCAGAACATTACTTTTATCGCTGCCTCCGCCTCGACCGTGGCAGTATTAATAATTTTGGTTACATTACTTAATGAGTCATTACAGTTCTTCGCGGAGGTAAACATACTTGAGTATCTAACTGGGACTCAGTGGACAGTCCTCTTCGAGGATAAGAAATTCGGGATACTGCCCTTGCTGAACGCCACGCTTCTCAGCTCCCTCATAGCGCTCGGACTGGCAGTGCCCGTCGGACTGGCCATCGCCATCTATCTCGGAGAATATGCAAGCACTAGGGTTAAGAATATTTTTAAGCCGATGGTCGAGCTGCTGGCCGGCATCCCAACAGTGGTTTATGGATACTTCGCCCTTTACTTTGTCACGCCCCAGTTATTGCGGCTCCTCCTGCCAGACATTCAGATAAATAATATTCTGGCAGCTGGGTTGATGATTGGCTTCTTAATAATTCCGATAGTTGCCTCGATAAGCGAGGACGCTATCCGATCCGTGCCGCTGGACTTGAGGCTGGCTGCCTACGCCGTCGGTGCGAGGAAATTCGAGGTAGTATTGAAGATCGTCCTCCCTGCTGCCTTATCAGGAATCTTCGCCTCCATCATCCTCGCTTTTGGTAGAGCCATGGGTGAGACGATGATCGTTGCCATAGCCGCGGGATTCAGGCCGATACTATCGTACAACGTCAAGGAATCAATGGAGACGATGACTGGGTTTATAGCCCAAGTCGCGACAGGCGACGCCCCCTATGGAACGATAGAGTACAGTTCGCTGTTTGCTGTAGGCTTGACGCTCCTGTTAATGACGTATCCCCTTAATCTCATAGCGTTAAGGGTGCTTAAGAGATGGGCAATCAGGTATTAGCCACTAGCAGGAGAAAGGTCATAGTTGATCGATACATGCCGGTAGTCTACTCGCTGGGTCTATTCGTAGCGATAGTATTCATCGGCTCGCTTCTTCTATACATCGTCGCTACTGGCAGCCACAGGCTCAGCTGGAGCCTGTTGACTAATTTCCCCTCATCAAATCCCCGAGAGGCAGGAATGCTTCCGGCGATCTACGGCACGCTATGGACAGTAGGGTTATCTACCCTAATGTCCTTCCCTTTGGGAATAGCGACGGCGATCTATCTTAACGAGTATTCAGGAATGGAGAAGCTTAGGTCTTTCCTACAGATCAACCTGAACAGTCTGGCCGGAGTACCATCAGTGATATTCGGCGTGGTGGGCCTCGGATTCTTATCATATGTGCTGGGACTTGGAAGAAGCATCCTAGTAGGCGCAATAGTACTAGCATTTCTTACTCTGCCTCTCGTTACGGTCTCAGCGCTTGAGGCCCTGAAGGCAGTCCCAGATGACCTTAGGTTCGGTGGATACGCCTTGGGAGCGACGAGGTGGGAAGTAATCAAGTCCATCGTTCTTCCGAGAGCCCTACCCATGATGCTGACGGGAAGCATCTTAGCCACCAGCAGAGCGATGGGTGAGGCCGCGCCCATCCTCGTTATTAGTGGTTTACTTTTTATAAGGGAGGTCCCCGCGTCGCCCCTCGATAGATTCACCGTCATGCCCCTCCTGCTATATAACTGGATAAGTCGGCCACAACTCGAGTTCAGGGAGCTAGCATCAGCCGGAATCATAGTCCTACTGCTAAT
>CAYTRT010000029.1:0-4177 GCA_964440295.1 uncultured Nitrososphaeria archaeon | reverse complement strand
GTCGCGGTCAGAGCAGTCATCGGAATGGTCTTCCAGAGACCAAACCCATTCCCCACGAGTATCTATGACAATGTTGCCTTCGGCGTTAGGATAAATAGGCTTGCCCATAGTCAGGAAGAACTTGACCGAGCGGTCGAGGACGCGCTAAGAAAGGCGGCTCTTTGGGACGAAGTTAAGGACAGGCTCAATGCGCATGCGTATGAATTATCTGGCGGACAGCAACAGCGCCTTTGCATCGCTAGGGCTCTAGCGATAAATCCCAAGGTACTACTGCTGGACGAGCCTACCGTGTCTCTCGACCCGGTCTCGACTGCAAAGATAGAGGAGCTACTATACAAGCTTAAGTCTGAGCTAACAATAATTATTGTGACGCATAACATGCTGCAGGCTGCCAGGGTCTCAGACTACACGGCGGTAATGATGCCAAACGAAAAAATGGTGGGCACGCTTATAGAGTATGGCCCAACAAAGGAGGTCTTCACGAATCCCAGAGACAAAAGGACAGAGGCCTACATTAGTGGAAAGGTGGGATGAACAGATGAGGCTAATAGACCTCGGCCTAGAGAAGCTGACAGAGACGCTAATGCAGATGTCGAACATAAGTGTAAGAGCAATAGAACTCGCAGCAGAGGCATTCATGAAGGGAATAGACGTCTCCAAAAAAGTCTATGAACTCTCGCTTCAACTAAAAGACTTACACGAAGTAGTCACTGACATCGCCACCGAACTGATAGCTAGGTATCAACCGTTAGCAACTGATCTTAGATACATAAAATCATGCTACGAGATAAGCTATGGATTCTACCGCTTCGGACGGTATGCATACGACATAGCCGACATAATCAGAGAGTTCGGCGATATCTCCTACTGCGGCATGACCGAAGTAAGATACACAGTGGAGTTAGTGAAGAAGCTCGTAAATGAGAGCATAGCTTCATTTAAGGAGAAAGACCCAGAGAAAGCAAAAAGAGTAATTGAGCTAGATGACGAGGTGGATGCGCAGTACAGGAACTACTTGAGAAAGGCGATAAGCTATGCTACCACTGACAAAAAATGCGATCTAGCAGTTTTGTTATTGATGAGGTATTTGGAGAGGATCGGGGACCACGCGACCTACATAGCCGAGACGGTTCTTTACATTACTGGGAAAGCGACAAGCGAAAAGCCTAGTTAACTCATTTATTTCCTCTTAGCAATACTCTTAGAAGTTCAGCAGCCTCGAGGACCCTACCCATAACTCTTATTTTACCGGAAAAGTAGTAAGAGAATGGGTCTGCCTCCCGGTTGATGAGTTTTATCAGGTCTGAACGCTTGGCCACAACCGTCACTAGTGGGTCAGCCATTTCGCCCTCGTCTATCTCTATCTCGCCGCCACTTACTTTGATGAAGAAGGGCTCGTCGTCCAGCGGTCTGACCTGCACCGACGCGCTGATCCCGGATAACTTCTCCATTATTTCTGGTCTTTTAGAGTATTCCTCGATCTTTCTTTTAAAAATCGTGATGAGTGGTTCTTTGCTTTGATGGGCGTTCATCTCCATGACTCTCAGATAAATTAGTGAGATTGCTTAGTTATCTATCTTGACGGAGCCTTCTGAGAGGCCGGATTTTAAGAGTACTTCAGCAGCGCTAAGGTCCTCGGGCGTGTTTATGTTTACCGCTAAGCGAGGCTCATTTATTAATAGAACATAGGGCGAGGGAAGCCTTCTATCATGAATTTGCCTGGTGTCTATTAGTCTTATTCCAGCAGGACTTACCTCCTTCTCGTCAACGTTAAATCTCGAAGATGCGGCCAGTCCAAGCTTTCTCGCGAGCTCAGCAGGTACGACGACAAATACGTACGGATAAGTATGGAGTCTCTCGTCGTGTTCCTTAACTAGTCCGTCAATATCGCTTGATGATATGAAGGGTATGTCGGCTGAGCAGACGACGTATAAGTCGTTCGGCATTTCCCATAGCGCTGTTAGGAGGTCGCCGTAGTATCCCTCTCCCTTTCCCACCACAACGCTGAATCCTCTTGATTGAAGATACTTAGTCGTATTGGGAGTGTTCTGACTCGTTATGCAGATTACCTCGCTTATCGTCCTCGCGTTGAGGGCGGCCTCCAACACGTATTGAATAAGTGGTTTATTGCCCAGCCTCCTTAGCGGCTTTTCTGCTCCGTGGCCAAGGCGGACACCGCGCCCGCCAGCCATGACTATCAAGCGGGCCAAGGCTCCACGACCTACATCGTAGAGATGCTAATCGTCCTAACTTAAATGGTGCCATTAACCAATTATATGTAGAATGATGGAGCAGGCGGTCAGTGAAGTCAGGGTCGGTAGGCTGCTAAAGAGATATTGGAGGGTCCGTGTACCCAGAAAATTCAGGGAAGGCGTCGCTGAGGCATTGATCGAGCTTGAGGGCGAGAGATGGCTAGTTGAGTTGGATAAGCATGGAAGGGTCTACATCCCCGTCAAGCTAAGGCCAAGCATAGAGAAGGCAAAGACAATAATCATAAAGCGAGAAGGAAGCACCATAATACTGAAACCGAGACCCTACTGAGCAGATCCTTATTATCCCTTATCCTTGAAGAGCTTACCCTTGATAAAAAGTACCAATACGACTATGTTCCAGGAGACTGCGCCTATTGTCCAGAGAGCAATTAAATGAGCTGATCTTTCGCCGTATTGCCATATCAGGAACAGCCCAACGATTGGGGGAATGGTTAGGATTAATGCAAGCACAGTTGCCTTCAAGAGTAACTCATACATTCTCTGACAGCTCAAGTCAAGAACCGCTCAATAACAATAAGTTCTAATCTTTCTCAACTGATCTACCTGCTTCTTTATCTCGTCCTTAAGCGCCCCCATCCTTCTACGATTCTCCTCCTTTAACCTATGTTTAAGTTCAATGAATTCTCTTTTATAAGATAATATATGTGATAGTTGTTTTTTATTTTTTTGGCCAAGCTGAATAAATTCTTCAATAGATGATTGAAGCAACCTATTGTTTTGATGTTTAATAATGCCAAGCGTCTCGTTTAGCTTCTTTAGATCTTCGTCACGAGTATAACTTTCACGGACACCCCTAATTCTCAGCCTATCAATAAGCTTCAGCATCATCTAATCAATAAATACACATACACAAATACCTTTATCAACCCAAAATATATTCAATAAACAGCGGGCCCGTGGCCTAGCTTGGATAAGGCGCCGGCCTGCGGAGCCGGAGAACGCGGGTTCAAGTCCCGCCGGGCCCGATAACGACCCATTGTCCATCCCAACGATGTCACATTCCTATCGAACTGTCCCTCTTCAGCGACAAACGAGGAGTCGTATCAAACAATGTATGTATATATTGAGCTTTATGTGATTATTTTTGAGAGTTACATGAATAGAGACCGCCTAATGATAATATTTCTAAACATGGTGATTCTGCTGATTTTGCTTTCGCCGGTTGTATATGCCGCCGAGGCTGATACAAATGCTCTCGTAAGTAAGGTGTTTGCTGCGACAATTGCCTTTGGTGTAGCAGTGGCAGCCGCTGGTTTCACCATCTCTAAGGCCGGCTCAGCCGGATTAGCTGCATCTGCAGAGAGACCGGAGGTTAGGACCGTCGCCATCATTATAGCTGCGTTTGGAGAGGCCCTCGCTATCTATGGAATAGCCATTGCATTCTTCATACTGAGCGCTTAGAGAATCCACGCTATGTTTTTATCTCTATACATCAATTTCGTCCCTAATAATAAGCGAAAAATAAATAAGTTGATAAGGTAATTGTTTATCATGGATCTGCTGCCCCGGTAGCTCAGGCTGGGAGAGCGCCCGGCTGAAGACCGGGAAGTCGCCGGTTCAAGTCCGGCCCGGGGCAATATAGTTATTATTAGAGATGTGTTTGGAGGATGTTGGTTGGGAAATGGTGGGTAGGAGTTTAGGCCTTCTAGTGATCTCTTGATGTAGTTTTCTATTCGTCTCTGCTTCCTAGTAATTGTAAAGCCCACGTGTTTGTAGAAGTTTGTGTTGCTTCTGGCTAGAATATAGATTATAGTAGCAATCCTTGTTGGTTATGTATTGCTTCCCTGTCCTAGGGTCATGGATTATAGTTCCTCGTAACCAAGACGTCGTTGTAGCCCTTGATGACGCGTCTTTTCCGGTATGCGTATCCGTCGCCGAGGACTACGCCGATTATGTAGGCGAGC
>CAYTRT010000028.1:0-15158 GCA_964440295.1 uncultured Nitrososphaeria archaeon | reverse complement strand
GCCAAATCATACGTTGATATTAAGTCCTTTTGTAGGTTCGAAGTTTAAGAGGAAATTGCTATCATCTAGGGTATGCCTTATATACCATTGTAACCATAAGTATGCATGGTAAAATGAGCACTACGGTATCTATTAAGGTTCGTAGGGAAGTTGTTGACCTGGCTGATAAGATGATTAGGTATGGGCTCGCTAGGAATAGGTCTCATGCATTCAATATTCTCATCGAAAAGGGCTTGAATGAGGTTATGAAGGAGGTTGGGTTCTGGGAGCAAGTGTACAAGGATGTTGAGGAGCTCGAGAGGTCGGGCTTCAAGATCGCTCACGGTGGACTGAGCAAGATGCTAGAAGAGGAGAGATATCGATGATATACATCGACACAAACGTTATCATATCATATGTTGATGAAAAGGATCCTAATTATGATAAAGTAGTAGCTATGTCTATGCAATTAGATAGGGAGAGAGTTGTAAGCCAGCTCACACTACTCGAGCTAGCATCTATTTACGCAAGAGCCGAATTGGAGAAACCAATACCGCTGGCTATGTATTCTATCAAGAGAATCGGCGCTTCAATAGTTGAAGCGGATCTTAACATCGTCATGAAGGAAAGCTTAAGGCATGTTCCCACACTCAGGCTTAAAACCCTTGATTTATTACACATTACTATAGCCAAGACCATTGGAGCAAAGTCCATAGCTACTCTTAACAAAGACATAGCTAAGAAAGCCAATGTAATTAAAGATACTATGGGAATCGAGGTAATCACACTAAAGAATTAAAGCCTTCAGCTTCTAAAAAAATGGAGCTGCCTATATCTTTTAATTCCTGAAGATGAATTAAATGAGAAATTGAAGGAAAAGTGGGTTAAGTAATCTCCAGATCCGATTCCAGAGCTAGCAGAAGAATTCCTATTCTCAGAATTTTTTGTAGAAGAGACTTAAAATGAGAGGTGTAGATTTAACTCAATAAGGAATAGGAGGAAGAAGAAATGGATAATAGAGAGGAATGGATAGAAATGGATAAGGAGAGATCACAGGAGTTCTCAGAGAGCTTTATAAGGAGAGCGGAAAGGAAATTGGAAGAAGCAAAGAGATATCTAAAAAATTATCTTCCGAGCTATCCTGAAAGTATTTCTGCATCTCAAGAATGTATGGAGTTTTCTGTTAAAAAGCTATCTTTTTAATGCTATTGAATAAATATCCTCGAAAACATCAAGTGACAAAAAGTGAGTTCCAAGAAGTTATGAAAAAGATAAATGAGTTATCTATTGACAGAAAACAAGAATTTCTGCAATGGGGAACAAATATAGAAGAATTTCCAAAACTTTATCTCTATTCTGAGTTTTGGCAAAAGTTTTACACAATAGCTAAATACGGAGACGAGGAGCTAGGTTTTCGCGCAGAAAGGCTATTCGACAAAAAGGAGGCAAATCTTGCGCTAGAACATGCTACAAAATGTTATGAATTAGCTTTTAAACTGAAAAATTACTTTAAATATGGCTTAAAGAAATAGATGAATAATTTTCTTTAGCTTAGTTCTTATGAGAATACCCTGATATGTATGAGAAACTTAACTAAACCGCATATTGAGAGAAGGTGATTTCTTAGACTGCTACAAATATCGAAAACATAAAAAAGAAAGTCCCTCTTTTATTTTTCCCCTTGACAATCGTATTTGTCCGATATATTTTGGAATAAGAAATCATAATTTTACGATAAAATGAGGTCACTAAAGAGAGTTTTTAACAGGATAAGAAGAGATAATCCATTACTTGTCTGAGTATATCTGTCTTACTGAAGCAGTACGTGGGAGGAGATTCTCCAAAAAGACTATTATCTGTAACTTCAACTCCTTAGTGGATAAGGAAGAATAAGCGAAGAGTGAGAGAGGGAAATTGTTAAATGTCTTGTAGAGCTTTCAAAAAGGTGGTTAAGGAGGGCTGATTTTAGGGTAAATTTGCAATTTTAAGGGCGGAAAGTAGCTGAAAGATATTCCAATACCTTTAAGGAAGCTAAACGGTTTCTGAAGTGAAAATTCTATGAAAAAAGGAACTGACAAGAGAATAAAAGTTTACCTTGAAGATCTTGGAAAGGATGTTAATTTTAAAAGACTTTTTAGAGCTTTAAGTTTGATTTTATCTGAAGATGATTTAGTAGAATATCTATCAAGCAATAAAAGCAATATTCCAAGTGTTAGCCTTAATGAATATGATGAGAAGTCTGAAGTTTTAGTAGATAAGGTTGCCAACTTTTAGATTTTGTGTTATCGTTTAAAGAAGATATTAAAATTCCATGATGAAGGCAGCAATATATGCAAGTGTTTCAACTGAGAAGCAGGAGAAAGAGAAGACGATAGAATCTCAGATTATAGAATTGAGAAAATTCTATGAGAAGAATGGATTTTTGATTGTTAAAGAATATGTTGATGATAGTTAGAGTGTGAGACTTTAGCCCGTCCATCATTAGATCAGTTAAGAGATGATGCTTCAAAAAGGGCTTTTTGAGGTTGTCTGCATCACTCCCCTGATAGATTGGCTAGGAAGTTTATTTATTAAGGGCTGGTTATTGAAGAATTAAAGCGATAATATAAGCGAGCTCCTCAGAAGGTTCAAGGAACTCATTGGATGATATGTATCGTCCGTTAAACGGCTGTGTATACCCCGTAGCAAGCAGAATAACGCTTGACTCCAAAGTTCAATGGGAAAAACCCATCATAAAAGGTGCGAGAATAGCCGTCGAATTCATTTTGGAACTGCTTGCCAATGGCTGGAACGTTAAGGACATATTGAAGAATTATCACCAGCTGAAGAGGGAAGATGTGGTTGTTGCCTTAAAGTATACAAAAGTATAAAACTGAAATTTTAAAAGAAGATAAGGTCTACCTGTTGCCTTAATTAAGCTTTGACCGATGAAAACGTACCCGTCGAGGCTAGTGAAAATATAGTTGTACACTAAATTCGTTACAGCCATGATTCGATATAAGATTGATAGTATGATCGAGAGCCCTGTTAATTAACACACGTACACTAATTTTTCTCGGCCTTTCGCCTATCGGCATGCTTGACTTCCACGATTTAAGTTTTATTTGGACCTGTACTTAACTAAGTGTTAATACCTCCGGGCCCGTAAAACGATAGATATTTCGGGAGTTTTTTGAAATGGATCCCTTAATAAAACCTATATTGTTATATCTTTCCTTTTGTATTTAGTTCTCGTAGTAGGCGAATGCGGAGATTCATAACAATTATAGTCGTGGTGATAATAGTGGGATTAGCTATTTTAGCACTTTATCTCGCTCCCATGATCACTTACCCTGAGAAGACAACTGTATTATCATTTAAGCTAGGCAGTGATGCATTTAGCGATGGTGGATTAATTCCTTCAAAGTATACCTGCGATGGGCTAGATGTCTCGCCTCCTCTTCACTGGAGTGATTATCCACCAACTACGAAGAGCTTTGTATTGATAGTGGAGGACATCGACGCGCCGGGCGGCATCTTTACGCACTGGCTACTCTACAACATTCCAGCAAATATAAACATGCTGGAGGAAGGAGTTGAAAAGGTAGATGAATTGCCGAGCGGCGCTTTGCAGGGAGTTAACGATTTTGGTAGGGTAGGATATGGCGGCCCCTGTCCACCATCGGGAAAGCCTCATAGATACGTCTTTAAGATGTATGCTCTGGACGAAGTATTAGACCTCAAGCCTAGAATGACTAGGCAAGAACTACTAAACTCAATCAAAGGACACGTAATTGCGGAGGCACGCCTCACGGGGACATATTCTAGGTAAGGTTACACATTTCTTTTCTGATTGTTAATGGTTAAGAGTTGCCTGCGTTTATTGAAGACGAAGTTGAGCACGTATGCAAAGAGACTAGCTTTGAAGTTCGTATTGCTCATGGGAGTTGTTAGTCTTTTTGGCGATGTAACATATGAAGGTGCCCGAGGCGTCATAGGGCCGTACCTGGGCTTACTTGGTGCTAGCGCTGTGATCATTGGTGGACTTACTGGCGCCGCTGAGTTTATCGGATATACACTGAGGATAGCGACTGGAGCAATAACGGATAGACTGAGAAATCCGTGGATAGCGATATATCTCGGATATGCGTTAAACCTCATCGCCATCCCGTTACTAGCAGTTGCTGGAAGATGGGAGCAGGCAGCAGTCCTAGTGGTGCTTGAGCGTGTTGGAAAATCAATAAGGACGCCTGGAAGAGACGCCATGATATCAGAGGCTACCTCGAGCATAGGTAGAGGAATGGGGTTCGGAATACATGAGGCACTCGACCAAGTCGGGGCAGTGGCTGGGCCCGTCATTGTATCGCTAGCTATCTATCTTAGCGGAGACTATAAGGTCGGATTTGCCATTCTAGCAATCCCAGCAATGATCACTTTAGTTTTTTTAGACATATCTAGGAGAAACTTCCCCCCAACCAGCGTGAACTTCTATAGGGCCTCAAAGCCTCGCTCAAATCCAAGGATTTCAAAAAAATTCATGTCATACCTTTTATTCGTATTCACCAGCTCTGCGGGGCTAATCAGTTTTCAGCTCCTATCATACCACGTCAAGACTGGGAATTTTGTACCTGACTATTTACTACCACTTCTTTATGGATTAGCAATGGGTGTTGACGCGATTGCAGCTCTGGGCATCGGCAGAGCCTATGACAAGCATGGATTAAGAGTCCTAATGATCCTTCCATTACTGATTATACCGATAATCCCACTAACCCTCCTCGGCACCGTCATCAGCATAGTCGTAGCTGTAATAGTTTGGGGAATAGTAATAGGTATGCAGGAGACGGTTCTTAGGGCCGCCGTCTCTGAGCTGTCTGGCTCATCCTCGATCGGCTTCGCGTACGGTCTACTAAACGCTACATATGGAATAGCGTTGATGACGGGCGGATTCGTCATGGGGATGCTCTACGAATACTCACTCCAACTATTAGCTCTCTATGCAGTACTGATGGAGCTCGCCTCTTTCGGAATACTTGCGGTCGGACTCAAAAAACAAACAAGCAATGATCCTCATCAACTGGATGTTTAGGTCCAAAGAGTTTATTTATCAGTTAAGATCCCTGAGGCTCTGAAAAGACTTGGTGATGATCGTTCTTTCGCAGCGGGCTTTAAACGCAGTAGAGAGTCTTAAGAAAAGATACGAGAAGCTATCCATGATAATTAGCGATACTGGGTGTTGTGGGTACAGTAATGTTCATGTTACCACGATTGAGCCGCGTGGAGATTATGTATATGCTGGCGATGTCTCAGGAATTCATGTATACTTTAGGCCACCTCTGGATAAAATCATATCCTACAGGGAGGTCGTAATAGACGCTTTGCCTACAAATGTCGACGATGGCTTCTCACTAGAAACAACAGTTGGGTACCGATTCATACTTGTTTAACCAGCCGACCTACAGACTCATGTACAGCCTTAGACTGCCGTGCTATTTCTTATCTATCCAAGTGGTTTTATACTTTTCTCTGGCTGGGATTATGCATAGGAATTCAGCTTCCTCGTCTGAATCATTTATGTATTCGTGGACGGCTCCGGGTGGAATGTATATGACATCGCCTTCTTTTATTTTATACTTTTTATCGTCGATAATTATTGTGTATCTGCCCTTTAGTACATACTGCTCGTGCTCTATGTCCTCATGAAGATGAGGAGGTATTCTGCCCTGCGGACTCAGCGTGAATTTTCTGAGCTCAAAGTTCTTTGCACCATCCTTCCTACTTATGAGCCACTGGATATAAGCTCCATTAGACTTCTCAACAGGCTCTTTTGACACTTTTTCACTCTCTCTGACGACAGCCATGAGGTAAATCGCTTTTTAGTACTATTTAAAATGTAATGCGGTGCTTATCTTTTTAAAGTCATTCTTGATAAGAGTATCTTGGCGCAATGATGCAACAATTGACTGACGTCGGGCTCATGCTAATTCTATTCGGAGTACTCTTAATTATTCTTGGATTTGTAATGCTCATTAGGACGGGCGGAGAGGAGGGACGAGAACGCAGGAGCTATGCCGTATTTTTGATAGGGCCGATCCCCGTCATTGTTAAGGGAGGCATAAAGATTGCCCTCATCGCCTTAGCAATAACGATATTAATAATGCTGCTTGTCTTTAGTGCCCTAGGGGCTGAAATAGATTGAGCGCGGACAGAGATTTTGCGGCATTCGCGATGATGCTGATAATTCTTGGATTCACACTAGTTGTCATGGGCATATTTCTCTCTCTTATTGGTAGCTTGCCAACACAGAGTGTGAAGGGCGGCGGCCTAATTTTGATCGGCCCCATACCTCTAATAATTACGGGTTCTGGAGAAGCGTTTATCTCCATCTTCTTAATAATGCTGGTCTTAGTCATATTGAGCATCATTATTTTTCTATTAGTAACAAGAAAGTTGCTTCATAGGTCCTGGTACGTGGAATCATCATCCTAAAATAGCTCAGTTCAATCATTATTATTGGTAGTACTGAGTTGCGTTACTGCCCAGAGTGCGGTGGAGTAATGATTTACGACCGAAATTCCAAGCTCTACACTTGTAGCTCATGTGGAGTGTCCATGAATATGCAGCAATTACTTGAGTATCAAGAAAGAATAAGGGCTGAGAAAGAAAAACTGGAAAGAGAGAAGAAGAAAAAAGAAGAATATCTAGAATGGTGGCTATCAAGCAAGAAATAGAAATTTTTATGATTCGAGTCCTAAATAAGACTTATATATAGGGCAAAATAGTAAAAAGATACGTGGTGAGGAATTGGGGGATTTAGTTTGGCCACTCATATAGCCACGTCATAGAACTACTTCTAAGTGCTGAGATCAACAATTGTTTCGCCCCTGCCACGTTTTCAGGTGAGAACAAACATGGTTAAGGAGATTATCCGAAAATTAGTTGACGGTATAGACCTAAACGAGGAAGAGGCCGCCGACGCGCTCAGAAGAATAATGATGGGCGAGGCGACAAATGCACAGATCGCTGCATTCTTGACTGCGCTCAGAATGAAGGGCGAGACCGTGGAAGAGATGATCGGCATGACACGCGTTATGAGGAGCATGTGTGTAAAGGTAGAGGTTAGTTCTACTCAAGGCATGATTGATATTGTTGGCACCGGTGGGGACAGGTTTAAGACCTATAACATAAGCACTGTAGCCGCTTTGATCGTCGCAGGTGCAGGTGGAAAGGTCGCTAAGCATGGCAATAGGGCAATTACGGGAAGATGCGGCAGCGCCGACCTGCTCGAGGCGCTTGGAGTCAACATTAATGCAGGTCCTGAGAGGGTTAAGGAATGCATAAGCTCTGCGAACATCGGCTTCATGTTTGCTCCCAATTACCATCCAGCAATGAAGAGAGTTATGGAGCCGAGAAGAGAGATCGGGATACGCACTATCTTTAATGTGCTGGGGCCGATAACTAATCCAGCTGGCGTCGTCTCACAGGTAGTCGGAGTATCTGATGAAGAACTGATAATTAAGGTTGCTAGGGCCCTGCCGAGGCTAGGCTGCAGGCAGGCGATGGTTGTGCATGGACAGGAGGGCATGGATGAGATTTCGGTTTCGGGAGAGACAAAAATTGCATGGATAAAGGACGGAGAGATATCACTCTTGGAGCTGCATCCCTCAAGAATCGGGATAAAACCAGTAAAACCCGATTTAATCGCATCCGAGAGTGTCGAGAAAAGCGTCGAGACTGCTGTAAAAGTATTGAGTAATTGCTACTCAGACGACGACCCGAGAAAATTGGTTGCAATAGTAAATGCAGCTGCTGGACTACTAGTAGCCGGACTCGCCGACAAGTTTGATGAAGCAGTAGAACTCGCAAAAGAAGCGCTAGAGAGCGGTAGAGCCATGAAGCGACTAGAGGAGCTCGTTAAGGTATCGGGTGGATATCATGAAAAGTATGAGAGAGTCGTCGAGAGATATGCTGGATATGCTTAGAGAGTTAAGCAGCGAGGCCGCCAGACTAGTCGACGCTGGGTACTACAATGTCGATCTATGCAGGAAGCGTACTCCCAATAGCCTCAGGCTCAGCATACTTAATCGAAGTAATAATGCGATAATAGCGGAGATAAAGCGAGCGTCGCCGACAGCTGGATGGCTGAGGAGAGAGATAGAGGTAGGATCAATCGTTACGTCAATCGAAAGGGGCGGAGCTGCGGGAGTATCCGTCATAACGATGCCGAGATATTTTTACGGTGACCTCGAATTTCTTTGTCAGGCAAGTTCATCTTCTTTTCTGCCAATACTCATGAAGGACTTCATAGTATCGAAGAGGCAGATAGACGCTGGTTGGAGGCTAGGCGCAGACGCGGTCTTGCTAATCATGAAAATTTTCAGGAATGGATATTCTGAAGTAAGCCTAGAGGAGGCAGTCAGACATACACATGCGCTGGGCATGGAAGTCTTACTGGAAGTCCATGGACGCGAAGAGCTGCTGGAGGCGCTTGACCTAGATGTCGAGATGATTGGCGTAAATTCTAGAGACCTAGTCAGCATGAAGACAAGCGTTGGCAACTTTCTCCGAACTATTGACGGCATAGATGTGGGCGAGAAAGTCTTAATTGCAGAAAGTGGTATTGAACATCCGAGACAGATACTTGAGTTGAGAAAGAAGGGATTCAGGGCATTCCTGATAGGCACGGCAATAATGAGGTCAGAGAATGTGGAAGAATCTGTGAAGAGCTTCGTGAACGCGACATGATGGTAAGAGTTAAGATATGTGGAATAACAAGGCTGAACGATCTAGAGGCAGCAGTAAAACTCGGTGCAGATGCGTTGGGATTCATAGTTGGTTTCGAGAAGTCCCCGAGAAACCTCTCCTTAGAACAGGCTAAAGAATTGATGAGGCGAGTCCCCCCATTCGTTACTAAAGTACTAGTAACTAGGTTCCGCGGAATAGATGACCTAAAGAATTTACATGATGAGCTAAACCCCGATGCCATTCAGCTCTATGAGTGCAGCGCGCCACTATTTGTCAAGAAAATACTTCCCGACGTATCTCTCATCCTTCCAATAAATCCCGAGCTCACAGATAGAATTGACAATTATGATGGAATCGACGCGTTGCTTCTAGACTCTGGTAGTCGAGAACTGCCGGGTGGTACTGGGAGGATTCATGATTGGAATCTGAGCAGATCAATTAGAGATGGTGTGAAAGTGCCTGTCATCCTTTCCGGAGGCCTGACGCCAGACAACGTTGTAGAGGCAATTAACAGAGTTAGGCCATACGCAGTCGATGTATCGAGCGGCGTAGAGCTATCGCCAGGAATTAAGGATCAAGAAAAAATCAGTCGGTTCATTCAAAGAGCTAAGTCGGTGAGGATTGATGAGTGACGAGGGTTATAATTTACCGGATTCTACGGGAAAATTCGGGACCTTCGGCGGGAGATATGTACCTGAGACGCTCATGGCTGCCTTGGAGGAGCTTGAGAGAGCCTACAGTGAGTTGAGGAACGACCCGTCATTCTGGAGGGAGTTTGAGTTCTATCTCTGGGACTATGCCGGCAGGCCTACACCTCTCTACCTCGCTGAACGCCTTACAAAGGCAGTCGGAGGAGCGAAGATTTACCTAAAGCGAGAAGACTTGCTACACACTGGCGCTCACAAGATCAACAATGCCTTGGGTCAGGCGCTAATCGCTAGGAGAATGGGCAAGTCAAGGCTGATCGCTGAGACTGGTGCTGGGCAGCATGGCGTAGCTGTCGCTACTGTCGCAGCAAGGTTCGGTTTCAAATGCACGATATACATGGGGAGGGAAGACGTTGAGCGGCAGAAGATGAATGTGTATAGGATGAAGCTCTTGGGTGCTGAGGTTGTGCCTGTTGACAGCGGCTCACGGACGCTTAAAGACGCAATAAACGAGGCGATGAGGGACTGGGTAACAAATCTTGAAGACACACACTACTTGATAGGGTCCGTGGTAGGCCCTCATCCATACCCAATGATCGTAAGGGACCTTCAGTCAGTGATAGGACAAGAAATTAAGAAGCAATCCTTAGAGAAGGAGGGAAGGTTGCCAGACATCTTGGTAGCATGCGTTGGAGGTGGGAGCAACGCTATCGGCACCTTCTATCCATTCATCAACGACAGGGACGTGAGATTGATAGGCGTCGAGGCGGGCGGGCTTGGACTCGAATCCGGGAAACACGCCGCAAGCCTGACGTCTGGCAGCATAGGCGTGTTTCATGGAATGCATACCTACTTGTTGCAGACTGAGGACGGATTGATAATGACTACTCACAGCATATCTGCCGGCCTGGACTATCCAGGCGTAGGCCCTGAGCACGCTTACTTAAAAGAGATTGGACGGGTGGACTACGTAGCGGTCCGAGACGAGGAGGCTCTAGACGCATTCAAGAAACTTTCAAGAATAGAGGGAATAATTCCTGCCCTTGAGCCTGCCCACGCATTGGCATACGCTATAAAGCTAGCATGTACCATGGACACGGATAAATTCATAGTTGTGACGCTCTCCGGGAGAGGCGACAAAGATCTCGAAATAGTGAGGAAACATGCGGGTGAATTTTTATGAATGAACTCACTTATGCGTTTCAGAAATGCAGATCTGAAGCGAGGATCGCGATAATTCCCTTCATCACTGCGGGTGACCCTAATCCCTCATGGACAATCAGGATTGTAGAGACTTTGGCTGAAGAAGGGACGAGCTTGATTGAACTGGGTGTACCCTTCTCCGACCCTATTGCCGACGGCGTAACGATTCAAGCCTCATCTGAGAGAGCGCTAAGATCTGGTGTAAAATTGAAGGAAACTCTCAAGATAGCGAATAAATGTAGAGAGGAGTGTGGCTTACCGATAGTGCTACTCTCCTATCTCAATCCAATCTATAGGATGGGGTTAAGTAGTTTCTTTGAGCAGGCCTCAAGCGCAGGCGTCAGCGGCATAATAGTCCCAGACCTGCCAGTAGAGGAGGCGGGCGAATTCATCGAAATGGCCAAGAGGCACAAGGTCTCGACAATTTTCTTAGCATCACCAACCACTAGTGATAAGAGGCTCGAAAGAATAGTCAAGAGCTCCACAGGCTTCGTCTATCTCGTCTCGGTGAAGGGAGTAACAGGAGCTAGGGAAAAGATAAGCGAGGACGCATTTATTCTGATTCAGCGGGCGAGAAGAATAGCTGGTAGACCTCCAATCGCCGTTGGTTTTGGAGTGTCGAGCCCGACTCACGTAGAGATGCTGGCAAAAGCTGGCTCAGAGGGAGTGATTATCGGGAGCGCATTAATAAAAATAATAGAGCAGAACCTGACGGATATCGATAAATGCCTGAAGATGCTGAAAAACTTCATTAGGCCTATTATTGAGGTGAGCAGGATCGATAACTATACATTGTGGGAATAAATGATGGGAGGGAGTAGATGGAGGAAGATAAGACCTTCCTGAACCTCAGGCCTGTCTTGGTTAAGCTTGACTGTTTGAAGGAGCATGAAGACTGTGACCCTAATTATCTTGAGGAACTATTAGGAAAAATCATTAAGGACGGCGAGCTTAAACGTCCAATCATCG
The DNA here is from genome assembly GCA_964440295.1 of uncultured Nitrososphaeria archaeon. GTDB lineage: Archaea > Thermoproteota > Nitrososphaeria_A > Caldarchaeales > Calditenuaceae > CALIKS01. Next base: position 3,636 of record CAYTRT010000028.1, on the reverse strand, counting down.
TAGATTCGAGAACGATGGTCATCCTCGACGGACACCACAGGTACATCTGCATTAAAAAACTCGGTAAAAGATACATACCTGCCTACCTCATAGATTACAGCATACCCGAAATAGAGGTCTATTCTTGGAACAACAACGAAGTAGTGACGAAAGAAAAAGTGATAGAGGCAGGATTAAGTGGTCGAAAAATGCCTCCCAAATCGACTAGGCACATGGTAAGAATCGGCAATGAGCTTCATCACATCACATATATTGAGAAAGAACATCCATATCCCCTATCTAGCATCCCCTAAATAATGAGTCTACATGGGTTGCGAAATAGTTGTTTGCTGAGGCGGAGTCTCGGGAATTGAGAAAAACGCTATGGTCTGGAGTATCAGAGCTACTAGCAAGATGACGAAGCCGACTAGTACTATTAGGAGTGCTGCACCTATCAGGTACAGCAAAGCTGCTGTTCCGAATAGCTTTACATTAAGCCTACTGGATATCGCTGTGAAGCTTTTACGGAGGAAAATCGCTGAGATGATGTAAAAGACCCAGATAATCACTAATCCTATGATGACTCCGATAAGTAGGCCTACTATACTTTCCGGAGTGGCCTGTCTGGGACCAAACCACTCCGAGAAGTCCGACGGCATCCCAACAGCCCTGCCAAATACTGTGAAGAAGCTAATGACCCCAACGACCAAGCCAACTACAATGCCAACAATTCCCAATATTACTGAGATAAGCATGTTGTTGAAGATCGCCCTATCGTCCACCACGTCCGAGACGTACTTAACCGCTATAAGCACGAGGACGAAACCAACAATGCCCAACAATCCTCCTACAGTAGGGACAAACGAAAGCAACATCAACAATGAACCTACTCCACCTAATATCTTAGCCTGAGACAGCTCCGACATGGAGTTACAAAGAAAGAACTAGATATATTAGTTTTTCTTCATTATTCTTCGATATAATAGTTAATGGAGAGAGATCAAAGGCATTAGACTTGTTCTACACTTATTTAGCCTACTCTCAGCGGCCTTCAGTATCTCTTTTAGCATCCTCTTGTAGCTCCATCCGAGATTCCTGCAGGCCTTTCTCAGGTGTCCGTCCCATACCCATCCCGGGTTTGGATTGACTTCTAACAATCTTGGTAGCCCATCTGACCCAATCCTCCAATCAAACCTTGCATAGTCCCTACATTCTAGTCTAATAAATGCCTTAACACTCCAGGATGTTAGTTGTTTAACTGTATGTGGTGCTAGACGTGCGGGACGGGAATTCACACATCCATACACGCTATTCGGATTCCATTTTGCATCGTATGTACAAACCCTCGGCAGGTTGGGAGGAAGTTTTGAGTAATCCTCCTCAAGTATTGGTAAAACAACATAGTGATCCGGCGGGTTGCCAATTATTGAGACAGTAAGATCAGCTCCTTCCATAAATTCTTCGACCAAGATAGGCCCATGGTATCTCCATTTCGTTCTCAATTTTTCAATAACCATACTTAGATCGCTTGGACTGTATATCACGTTCTCAGGACCAATACCCCAACTATTATCTCCGAAGTTAGGCTTTACTATCACTGGATACCTAAGCCTCACATTTCGATCCATATCATAGTCAGTTATCAATACATAATTAGGTGTAGGTATTCCAAGTGATGATATAATTGATTTGACCGCCGCCTTGTCATAACATAATGTTAGACACCTAAAACTAGCACCTGTGTAGGGAATGTTTAGCATCTCGAGGAACGCTGCTATATGTGGTTCCTTAAATGGATCATTGAAAAAACCATCGTCGCATAGATTAAACACTAAGTCTATTTTGTCACGATTTTCTAGTAAGTATCTAATCATAGACGAGTGGTTGTCAAATAAGAAGAAGTTATATCCGTTGATTCCGTAGAGCGCTGATTTTAATTCATTCACTGCATACACGTCATCCTCATCAAACCTCCCGCCGGGTTTAACATTATTAATGTGATTTGGATCTCCCAGTAATACCACTACGTTCTTGCATCCAGATCTTTGGTTATTGTTTTTTGCAGCTAATGCACGGACAATGATTCTAGACGACGTTAAGCCAGGGTCTCTGCCGGAATTAGAGACTTTTAGATTTGTAACTAGAGACACATTAACGAAACCTTGTTCTTCCAGTAATGACTTAAGTTTGTTGTAAGTGTATATCCTTATTGCATAGATGTTGTCTGCAATGAGTCCTTTACGTGTATCTAGGACTATTTCGCGCGTTATGACTCCGTCACCGTCACTTGAAAGTTCTCTTTCTCTAGCTACTAGGGTATTTTGATCAGCCCATTCCCAGCTTCTCTTCTCCAACATGCTCCAGACTTTTTCGCCGTCTGAAATATCTATTAGGAATTTACCGTAAGGTCTAAGAACGCGCCAAATTTCCCGTATAACTTTCACATCATCCCTCGGGTCTGCAAAGTAACCGAAGCTATTCCCCATCATGATCACGGCATCAAAACATGAGTCTGGATAAGGTAAAGACCTGGCATCTCCAACCTTGAAAGACACGTTAAGCCTAAGCGAATCTGCTCGTTTCTTCGCCACTTCTATTAATACATTTGAATAGTCAAGACCTTCTACGTGTTTGAATCCTCTCTTGGCGAGCTCCAAGACGTGTCTACATGCCCACAGCAGACATCTAACAGCCTTTCATCCCTATCTAGGTCTAATGAGTTGATCACAAGATCAACTTCAAACGACGTTAACTTTTCATTCGATACAACATCCGCATCCGTCTTCAAGTAAATTAAGTTAAAAATCTTCTTCCACCAGTCTGGGTCTAAAGACTTCTCTAGTTTTCCGAAGTCATTGGGGGTACGTCGCAAATCGGAGACAATATCCCCAGAGATATCCCCCAATTATTTCGCCCTGTCTGAAAGCTTGTGTCGTCTCTTTTATATAAACGTTATTGGCGTTTTCTCCTAATAAATACTAATTCTCGGCTATTACCAGCTAATTAATTCGATAACTCGTCCTAGAAGAATGCCTATTACGGAATGTAGTTAAATGAAAAAATATCCAACCGATTCAATCAATGATTTTCAAGCAGCGCTCCTTCACCAAATCTGTGATGATAAGACGAAACTATTTCTGACCCATTCAGTGTTTTGCGTATACCTTTTAAATAGGCAATTACTAACAGTGTAACTAGATTGGACTTAGGATTTCTTGGCATCCGTCTAGGAGGTAAGATAGAATGTACTTGCGGCAAGGTTCATGAGATTTATACTAAAAAAGTTTTAATAGATAATGATGGAATTGACAAGATAGCAACCATCATTGGTGAGCTTAAACTTTCTGGAAACGCACTCGTCGTTCACGATAAGACAACAAAGGAGATAGCGGGTAACAAGTTGATGCAGCAACTTAGACAAAGTGGATATGCCGTAGATGAGTATGTAATGCTCAGGCCCACAGCTGAGGAAGTAAATAATGTTCATAGAGTCTTGAAAAATTTTGGATACGCGGTTGCCGTAGGGGGCGGCAGTGTAATTGACACGTGTAAACTAGCCTCCTACAAAGCCGGTATCCCATTTCTCTCGGTTCCTACTGCCTTATCACACGACGGAGTGGTTTCGGCTACCGCCTCAATAATCTCGGAAGACGGCAT
>CAYTRT010000027.1:0-16529 GCA_964440295.1 uncultured Nitrososphaeria archaeon | reverse complement strand
GGAGTAGCTCCCTGCGATAAACGATAGTCAACCTCTCCGATGAGTGATATTAACTTTAGTTTTTCTTCCTCCTTTATCGGGAGATAGAAGGACTCTCTATACATCTGAGAGAGTAGGTCTCTTTCGGAGATTCCGTCAACATATAATTTTTCTCGTAGTAATTTTCTGGCCTCCTCAAATTTGCCGGCTAGTGATAGTTCAAGAATTTTTCTGGCCTCTATCCCGGCGGCTATGCCCGCGACTCTATATATTAGGTCCTCATCTATATTCGTGCTGTATGATGCTGCTGTCTGAAGCATGTTAATGGCCCTTCTAAGGTCGCCCTCACTGACTTCAAACAATGCTGTAAGTCCTTTTTGAGTAATTTTAAGACCCTCACGCCCGGCAACCCTGTTAATTGCCTGAATCATGTGTTCAGGGCTTATTGGTTTAAACCTGAAGATAGCGCATCTAGACTGTATGGGCTCAATAATCCGGTTAGAGTAGTTTGCAGCCAAGATGAACCTACAGGTTGTAGAGTATTGCTCCATCACTCTTCTGAATGCGTGTTGAGCATCAGCTGTAAGTTGATCACTCTCGTCTAGCAGTAGTATTTTAAACCCTATTCCACCCATGGGTATAGTTCTGGCAAATGTCTTGACTTTCTCCCGAATGACGTCTATTCCCCTCTCATCGCTGGCGTTTATCTCCATGAAGTGTCCATCATCGATATATCTATCGCCGTATAGATCACGTGCAAATGCATGAGCAGTAGCGGTCTTACCCACCCCCGGCGGGCCGGTAAAAAGCATGTGAGGGACAGCCTTAGTCCCGAGTACAGTTTTGAGGCTCCTAATTATTTCTTCTTGATTTATTATCTCGTCTAGAGTTTTTGGGCGGTATTTTTCAACCCAGGGAATGGTTTCTTGAATAGTCATACCGGCTAAACTAATTAATCCCTTACTTTTATCGTTTCTCTCAATTTGGTACCTGCGTAACATTCTAGTCTAATAACTCTTAGACTTACTGCGAAAGTAGCTATATATCGGAGTTTTCATAGCTTGAACATCGTTAGAGATGGGAGACGAATCGTTGCGGTGTATCTGCGGATACGAGTTGGCTCCAGACGACTTAGTCATGAAGGCGAATACAGACTCGGTTGGGCTTTATTGCCCGAACCCTAACTGCAGATTAGGTCTTATTGCCATCTTTCAGAAGGTGAGAAATGGGAAAAAGTTAAGACTCGTAAAAATGATCGAGGAATTCAACATGTTATTTATCGGGACAGAAGAGTTGCAAATTAGGATGAAGCGTCTTGAAACAATGATTGCGCATAAGCTTACCAGCGAAAACATCCTTTCTCAAGAGTCTGGGTCATTAGAAATTAAATAAATATATCTTCTGCGTTATTAAAACTACTGGTGATGGAAGATGCTACTTTACAAGGGAGTAGAGATTTACTGGCTTGGACATGATGGCTTTAGGTTAAAAACGCCTAAAATCGAGGTAGTCATCGACCCGTTCAAGCTTAGAGCTAGACAGAAGCGCCCTGCAGATATAGTATTCATAACTCATGACCATTTTGATCACTGCTCTGTAGATGATGTAAGAAAGGTTGCGGAGCCTGATAAGACGGTGATTGTGGCTTCTGAAAACTGTAAAGAAGCGCTCAGACAAGTTAAAGCCCGGGAGAAAATTTTCGTCTCACAGGACAAAACTGGAGAATTAATGGGGGTACGATACACTGCTGTCCCTGCCTACAACGTGAATAAATTCCGTGCACCCGGCGTTGTTTTTCATCCTAGGGAGTATGGAGGTGTAGGATACGTAATTGAGATAGATGGTGTCAGGTTTTATCACACCGGAGATACAGACTTCATCGAAGAGATGAAGAGGCTGGGAAAAATCGATGTCGCATTTATACCGGTGAGCGGCACATACGTCATGACCGCAGACGAAGCTATAAGTGCTGTAAATGCTATCAAACCAGAATTAGCGATTCCCATGCACTACGGCGAGATTGTCGGCTCAGAAAAGGATGCCTATTACTTTAAATCCAAGGCGAGCTGTAGAGTAGAGATACTTAAGCCAGAGGAGTAGGTGTTGATATATGGGCTGTGCGGAGCATGACATGATTTATGAAGGTTTATTGAATATTTTTAACGGCGAGATCCTGCTCAAAGTAATCGAATTGTGGAAATGCAGGAAATGTGGAGCGTCCCGAGTCAGCGTTAGAGGACCAGGAACAACGAGCTCCACAGAGGGGACGCTCAAAGTTTTAGAACCATCCGAAGGGAGGCGCTGGATGGTTTTAATTAGCAGGGGAGTGGGCTCCGTTTCACCTGACATTTACGTTATTCCTGTTAAGGCGGGCGACTCCATAAAGATGGATAGTCCAGTTGAGCCCGGAGAAGAATTAGTCATAGATCGTAATTATAAAGTTTTGACAAAGAAAGACTTGAATCAACCTATGCATGTGGCAGCGTATTTACTCGAAGACCTCATTAGAGGATACATAGACATATCGACTTGGCCACCCTCTGTTTACTCACTGAAGACTCAAACTCGATAAGTCACTTCAACTCGCTCTAAATCCCGCGGCAAGTGAGTCCTTTGAAATACTTGTCGGGCCTCCCACAACAGAGTGTCTACATCGTCTTGATACCTTGGACTTATATGAAATAGATAAAGATCTCTAACACTCGCTTTTAATGCTATCTCAGCTGCCTGACGAGCAGTTGAATGCCCATCTTCAGCCGCCTTATCAGCTAGGTCCGACCTGAAGGTTGCATCATGTATTAGGATGTCGGCATCTTTCGAGAAGTTTACTACACGTTCAGTAGGCCTAGTGTCGCCTGTGTAGACGACGGCTCGGCCTGGCCTAGGTGGACCAACTGCATTTTTGGGATCGATTATCTGTCCTTTATGCTCGACGGGAATTCCGCGCTGTAGCAATCCCCACTTAGGGCCTCTCTCAAGCCCAATTGATTCTAGGTATTCTACATTCATCTTTCCAGGCCTGTCGTTCTCCTTCAATCGATATGCGTATGCCTCAACGCTGTGGTCAACAGCCATAGCTTCTACGACAAAGCTCCTTCCCCTGTAGACCACGCCGCCGCTTATCTCGTTTACATAAACTTCGAATGGCAACTCTACACGACAAGCTTCAAGAAGCATCCCTACTACCTCTTTTATTCCTTGAGGGCCGTGGATCGTCAGCGGTGATTCGCGTCCTAGCATACCCAGTGTGAAGAGGAGACCAGGTATCCCTAAAAAATGATCAGCGTGCAGGTGGGTTATGAAGAGATTAATGTCTTTTGGCAGCCCTAAATCAGAAGATAGTAGCTGCCTCTGGGTTGATTCTCCACAGTCAAAAATGATGAGCTCGCCGGCGAACCTAATAGCTATTGAGGGTAATGCTCTCTCTTTGGTAGGCATACTGCCCCCAGTACCAAGGAAGACGACCAGCATCTGCATCGATTTTCATCAGAATCAATTGTTAAAGTAATCTTTAAAGTTAGAGATTACTCCACCCGCTGGATAGATCATGTTTTGATATGAAAGTATATTGTTGACACTATGAGTGTTTGTAGAATCGTATAAATTGTTTATTGGATGGTTGATAATGGCGATGGCCCTTATTGAGTCGGAGGTATTAACCAATACAGTTTCTTTTTGCTCCAAAGCTCTAGGCCGTCTTCCAGCCCATATGGAATAACAAACTCCCTTACGAACTTGATATGTTCCTTTATTAATTTGACAATTTCTTTCTGATCCATATTCCTAATACTCATAATTCTTGTTAAAACATGGATTGGTGGGAGATGAAAGGGCTGTCCAGTATATTTTATCCAAGACCTAAAGTAGTTACTTAAATTTTTCTTAAGCGTAAAACCACCATATCCAGCAATGCATATCGGCGTATTGTGCTTCTCGGCTTCTGACGCTACGTATTCCGCTTCTTCCTTAATCCAATTAGAAAAATTGTAATTCCGCGAAGTTAAAATATTTAGCCACTTGTCGACGCTAACTTTTCCTGTGATGCTGTCGTGAAGCGTCAGCTGAACAGTATAGTACGAAAGCTCAGTCTCGTATTTGTTCTTTAACACTGAGCCGTAACAATAAACCCTCCGGCCGCGGGCTACGTGGGAGATGGCACTTAACAATTTTTCATAGCCTCTTATGATAGAGGAAGGAAAATCCTCCTGCGGTATAGCTTCACAAATCTGGTCGACAAGAAGCTCGAAATTCTTGTGCTTGAGATAATCTAAAAGATAGCATTCGAGGTCTCTTGGCAAGTCTATGAATATTGCATCGAAATCGACATGCTCTAGTAGATCGATAGTCTCATTAGTTGCTCGTTTTGTGGGAGGCCTAACTAAGACCCCGATAGTAGTCATCTCTGTACTATAGTGTTAGATTTTAAAATATAATTTTTATCCCTTATAAAAAGAGACCAATGTAAGGCACGATGACGAGCGAGAGTATCATGCCTATAAAAACCATCGTTACAGAGACCGAGAGGTAAAAAGCTATCTTTTCACCTAGTTTTTTACCGAGTGTTATAGAGAAAATTTTTCTTAAAGCTAGGCCTCCATCAAGTGGATATATGGGGAGCGCATTGAATATCGCGACATTTATGTTTACGAACCATATCCAGTATAATAGATTTGAAAGTACATAGTAGTTGTGACCGAGTAGTGGATGAGTGAATAGCGACTTGATCTCGAAGCATCTCGTAGCTTCGGACTGATTTGTAGCTGAGCATATGGCTCTGTCAGAGTAGGGATGCAGTATTGTTGGATATGAGGGTGGTACTAAGTGGATTATTGGATTTTTAAGGGCCACATTCTTATAGGAATCTAGGTATTGAGCTGACCATTCCAGTACGTCGCTATTGGCAATCTTTACGCCCATCATTGGATATCCACCTCCTAAATCTCTCAGCTCCACTTCGAGCCTCTCGACTTTCTTTGTATCATTTTTAAGCACACCGACTGTGATGTATTCCCCGATTTTTTTAGACTCTAAGATCTTTCTCAGCTCGCTGAGAGAATTAATCGGCTTGTCATTTATCGACATAATCACGTCTCCAGGCATTATTCCCACCTCACTGGCCGAGGAGCCCGGTATCACTTCTGAAACCACGATTCCGAGCGCAGGCTGCAATCCCATTATTATGATTAGTAGGGCCGCTAGACAAATTGTTGCTACTGCTACGTTGGATATTGGTCCTCCCGATAATACTCTTGTTACGTCTCTGGTCCTGCCTGTCCTTAACTCTTCCTCATCTATCTCTACGAATGCTCCGATTGGTATTCCTAAGAAAAGTATTAACCCAGTTGTTTTTACTTTATAACCAACAATTCTCGCAATTATGCCGTGCATAGATTCGTGTGCAATTATCGCTACCAAGATCCCAACCCAGCCATAGATAATTGGTAGGTAGGGGTTGAGGCCGGGAATAAGCAGTAATGACTGTGGGCCCGCTTCTCTCTGCGCTTCTTGAACCTCGGGCCTTGTAAGTACCAACATAACCGAGTTTATAAGTAACATGACTCCGCCGGCAGCCACTACTGGCAACAAAAAAACGGACACCCAGCTAAATGCCCTCATTATTCTTATTCTGGCAATCTTTTCAAACATTTTGAGTAGACGCTCAGTCTTAATCATGATGAATGGGAGCCGGACATCTATTGAGACTTGCTTTGCCGATTTTCTCTCCAACTCTGCAATTACCTCGTGTTCCCATTTATTAATGGTTTAGAAAACTATCATAGAAAACTAGGCGTTAGGGGTATCTCGTCAGTCATGGTAATACTCTCGGAATATTTGTCTAAAACAAACCATAAAGATTTAATACAGCATAGAGAAAAATGTAAGACAGCAGGCCGGAAAAGGAGGAGGGAATCCTGGACCTATACTCGTAAGTTGGGGGATGCCTCAACCAAGGGTGTAGGTTCATGCGGGTCCTCCAGCAGGGTCCGGGGTGGCAGGCCCGAAGGGCTCGCTGAGCCCCAACCTCGGAGATGGTGGGCGACCACCAGCCATCCTCTAGGGGTGGGGTCCTCCGAAAGCCTGCACTTTTAAAACAGCATCACCAAACTGGCTGTATGAATTTTTGGAAGTATTGGTCAGGCGATAACTCTCTCACTTCGCATTCGTCAACGTTCAAAATAAATATAGAGTGAAGCCTACATGTTTGCAGTTCCTCATGTGTAATTGGTGGGCTCGTGTAATATTTGTCGCAAAGGTTTTTGAGCCTCCTAATTCCTTGATCATCTCTAAATCTAGGCGGACTCATCAGTTCTATTGGTATCTCGAGAATGTTGTGGCGTGGAGTTGCTAAACAGAACTTATCTGCAAACCTACTATACCTAGCTACTTTGCTAGCAATACGTGCCTGAAGGTATGTTAATGGATCGAGGGCATGTTCGGGCGGCGTAAATCCGGTCTCGACCTCAACTACAACTACTCCATCGCCCTTAACTCCATATACATCACAAATAAGCACGTCTGTAAGTGGGCGCTCAACATCAACCGAGTATCCTCTTAAAACTAAATGGGCCGCGCACAGCAGCTCCATTATAGAGTGGTTTATCTTTACTAACCTTTGCTTATAGAGTTCTGAAAGTTTATCTATCAATTTTTTCAGTTCTCTCTCAATCGACGCTCCATGCTTGTTAATAAGCATCTGAACTGCAAGCTCCACATCATTATCAAACTTTTCCATACGTCGTGAATATTCATAGATTATCTTCATTAAAAATTTACCTGTCAGCAAGGACTCTCCTAATCAGCCGTGTAAAAAATAGGCTAGTTAAAAGAAGGTGATATCAATTGCTCTCCATCCATGATTTGCAGATTTTGACCCCTTCGAAGGCATTCTCGCCGTAACCATCTGCGCCTATTTCGTCTGCGAATTCTTTAGTCACGGGGGCGCCTCCAACTATAACCTTAACTCGATCACGGAGACCCGTTTTTTTAAGCTCCTCTATGACGCTCCTCATCTCAGGCATTGTAACAGTGAGGAGTGCAGACATCGCGACAATTTTTGCGTCATGCTTTGCTACTGCTTCTACAAATCTATCAGGAGGCACATCGGCTCCTAGGTCGATAACTTCAAATCCCGCAGTATCTAGCAGCATTGCCACGATATTTTTGCCGATATCATGAATATCTCCCTTCACAGTCCCGATGACTACTTTACCCAACCTCCTGGACTCTCGAGCGCTCATTTTTATGAATGGGTTAAGAAGTTCTATGATCTGCTTACCTATCTCGCCCGCCGCAATCAACTCTGATAAAAAGTATTCACCTTTTTCAAATTTTTCCCCCACAATCTCCATGCCCTTGACTATAGAGTTCGAAATTATTTCCTGCGGATCCACGCCGACATCAACGGCTTTTTTCGCATATTCGAGCGCCTCTTCGAGCTGAAGATTAACTATTGCCTCCATTATCTTGTTGATCAAATCTTCTTTAAGCATATTCTCCCATAGTGAATAATCTAATCTATTATAAAAATATTTTTCGCAAATGTCTATCGTACTGAAAGTTGAAAATGTCAAATTTAGAAATATTTTAAAAGGAGAGACCATTCTATTCAGTGGAGTGGAAAAAGATAAGCGACATAGGCTCAAAATCCTCACTGATAGTGAAGAAATTGAATTATGGGTTGATGAAGAGCATACTATATATGAACAACTCTTACGAAATGGAATAGCCGTCGAAAATCTGTGCGGGGGCAAGGGAATATGCGGGAAATGCTCAATAAGGACGCTTTACGGATCATTCTCACGGCCTTCTGAACACGAGGAGAGATGGATAAAGATCTTAGGGAGAGATGCTAGACTGAGCTGTCAAGTTAAGGCGCTGAGCGACTGCGTAATAAAAATTGATAGGCCGCTAGAAGAGAGTAAGGGAAAAATACTTTCTTGGGGGTTAAGAAAGGCTATAAAGCCCAAACCGAGGGTGACGGTTAGGGAGATTAAAATCAGTCCTATCGCTGCTTATGATGGAAAAGGTTGTCTAGAGATATTCTTAGAAGTTTCTGATTCAAAGAATTATGATCCGCATATAATTCCGCTTATTTCGCGTATTTTCAGAGATGGGAAAACTGTTATAGGTGTGATTTCCTATAATGGAGAAATCATAGACATAGTTCACGATAAAAGTCAATGTGAATTGTTTGGTGCAGCGGTTGATATAGGGACGACCACGGTAGTAGTTTCAGTTTGCGACCTGAAGACTGGAAGAGTTGTTGGGTTAGAGTCTGCATACAATCAACAAATAAGGTTTGGCGAAGATGTGATTAGTAGAGTAGATTACGCTAGGAGAAACAAAAAGAATATAGACGAGTTGAAGAGCGCCATCATCAACACAATAAATGAATTAATTTCCAGAATTGTAGATAAAAATAATTTAGATAGTCATTCAATATACGAAGTTGTCTGTTCAGGCAACACTACAATGTTGTCATTTCTGCTCGGTGACGATTTTTATTATTCTTCTCGAGCGCCCTTCATACCGCCCTTTACCTCATCGCTCAAAGTTAAGGCCAGAGATTTGGGAATCAAAATAAATCCAAGAGGATACGTAAGGACGGTCCCCTCAATTTCTGCATATGTAGGCAGCGACGTTGTCGCCGATATATTGGCGTCTGGCCTCTCCGAATTTGGCGGAGTCGCAGTATTGATAGACATCGGTACCAATGGTGAGATCGTGTTAAAGACGCGGACAGGAGAGTTTCTGGCCACGTCATGCGCGGCCGGACCTGCGTTGGAAGGGTATGGGCTAAGGCATGGAATGAGGGCGGTCAAAGGAGCAATAGAGTCTGTCGTTATAGATGAGTATGGAACGAGTTACTACAAGGTTATCGGAAACGCCAGGCCCATCGGAATCTGTGGCTCGGGGGTAGTTGAAGCAATAGCTTGGATGTGGTTAAGAAATATAATTGACGATGCCGGAAGAATTGTTAAAAAATCAGATAAATTGATATCGATGAGCCTTGATCAGCCCCAATACATACTAGTGCCTGCAGAACAGTCCGCTCATTCACAAGAGATAACCATAAGCCAGACCGACATACGTAAAGTCCAGCTAGCTAAGGCAGCAATATTCGCCGCCTTGATGACTCTTCTAAGAGTAGCGAAGACAAGCATCGAGGAAATCGAGAGAATATATGTTGCCGGTGCCTTCGGTAACTACCTAGATATATTCGCCGCCCAAGTTTTAGGCATGCTGCCAGACATAGCTCGCGATAAGTTCACTTTCGTCGGCAATGGTTCATTAATAGGCGCGGAGATGATCCTACTATCATCAGATAGCGAGGATAAAGTCAAAGAGATTGTAAGAAATACCAAAGTGATAGAGCTAAACTTGATAAAAGATTTTCAGAAGGAGTTTCTTCAGGCCACGCACATTCCTCATCAAGACAAAAAATTATTTAGAAACGTAATTTCCGAGGCAACCCCCTTCAAACAATACTCCTAAAATTCAAGATAGTCCCTTACCTTTAGCTTCTCAACCCTACTCTCATAAGAGGCAAGAGCCTCCTCAATTTTCTTATGTGGATCTTTCATGATATCGTCGAAGATCCTCCTAGCCATTTTTAGAAATCTAACTTCCGCTGGAGATAATGATAGTCTTTCTTCGTTAGATATTAAGTCGATAGCTCTCAGGCCCGCAGCCACAGTTCGTTCAAGCTCATCATCTTGCTTGGTCAATTCGTATGCAATTTCTTGTGCCACTTTTGGTGCCAATATGAATGCCTGTGGATCTATGTAAATGTCAGACTCTACTAATAAGTCTCTTAGCTCCTTATGCTTACCTAACTCGATCGCCTTATTAAGCAACTTGACATCGTAATGAAGTATCTCTAGGAAGACTTGTGGGCCGTATCCTCCAAAAAGCTTGATATTCTCAACTTGCTCATTTGACCAAAGATCAGCACCTGCACAAGAAATATTTCCTAAAAGACTTGAGTGAGCCACCGCTGAACTTTTCCCCTCCATCGACATTGGATACCCAGTGATGAATTTTATGATTATATTTTCATAGCCGCAGTCTTTTCCGGGACCTCTGGCCCCCATCTCGTATGCGACTAGGCTTCTACTGGCGGACATTGCCCTGATAATGGCTGAGAAGGTGTGTGGAATCATACGGTCGTTTAATCCCCCAGCAAGCTTCATAGCTGTATTTGCGAATCCACACGCAGTATCTCCACCAGGAACTACATGATTATTCGTGGCTATTTGAACAATATTTTTCCATAGCTTCTTCATATCAAGTATTGCTAGGAATCCTAGAGACGCTACTGCTCCTAGAATGTCTTGCCTTATAATTGCGTAATTAAACAGCTCTTTACCCCCAAGCGACTCTATTGATAATACATCTGCACCACTCTCAGAGACTGCCTCAAACGTTTCCATCATTTTGTTGAAGGCTTCCTCGTCATTTTTCGGTTTTCCAAAATCGCGAATATCGGCAACCGTTACTCGGAACCCAATCCTTGCACCGTTCTCCCTCGAAAAATTCTCGATAATCTCTCTCTGTTTATGAATTATCTCAGCGGCGAGGCTGGGCGTCCTTGTCTCAATATAAGTGAGTTCTGTCTCCAGTTGTAGATCGGTTATTCCTAGGTCAGAGGCCCTTTTTAAAACATCGTTAGTAATCTTAATGTATTCGTCTTTAAGATCCTTGTCTACTCTCGGAAAATACTTTACTTCTGGAACTACTCTACCAGCTCCGACTTTCAGTCCAGTACCATATTGTAATGGATGTTTAGAAAATCCAAAAACTAATTCATCCAAATCCATCTCTAGAGTTCTAAATTTCAATGGTAATCACCATGATCATTGCATCTTTAAGAGCAACTGCATGGAAATATAAACATTCATTTATCTATCGAATGAATACAACATTGAAGATCGGAGTTGTAATCATGCGTCATATTGACGGCTAAATTTATTATTCATCGAACGAAATCACAATCCATTTCAGACCTACTAGTTTATCGTTACAACTCCAAAAATACAACAAATTTAGTTGGTTTAGGATAATGCTTAATATTAACTATAATATTTATAGAAATTAGGGCCTTGGTAGAACATGTCGAACGTGTTTTGTCGGTTCTTAATCATAAAGAACCGCCTGACAGAATACCCATAGACTTTGGAAGCCCCATAAATGGTATTCATCACGTCGCCATGCAGAGACTATTACGATTCATCGGTGTAGAGAATTATCCAATAATTATTTTTGACCGAATGCAAGGACTCGCAGAAGTTCCTGAATTCTTGCTACGCCACTTCGATGTAGATATTAGACACGTAAGAATAAATCCTCCAAGGCTAGATGAGATGAAATATATATCTGAGGATAAATTTGTAGACGAGTTTGGAATAACTTTTGAAAGACGGGGATATTATTTTGAGATGGTGGAGGATAAGAAGCCTCTTTACAACGCCAAAACTCCACGCGATGTGGAGAGATACACGCCTCCTAAGCCACACGAGGGTAGAGTAAAAGGCTTAGGTAAGATTGCAAAGAGATACAACGATGAGGGCTATGCAGTAGCGATGAACTGGTTTACTGGGGGTATTTGGGAATTAACTCAGTGGCTCCACGGCATATCAAATTCTTTAAAAAACATAACTCTCAACCCTGAGTTGATGAACTCGATTCTCGATTTAGTCTCGAATATTCACATGGACTTTATAGAAGTCATTTTGAACGAGGTGGGTGACTACATTCATATAATGCGCTATGGCGATGATTATGGCACACAGCTGGGGCCACAGATGTCTCCTAGAGCTTGGGAATACTTCATATTTCCTAGATTGAAAGAATTCGTTTCTTTTATAAAGAGAAACGCTAAAGTCAGGGTCTTGCTACATTCATGCGGAGGCATTAGGCCGCTTATACCAAAGATAATTGAGGCAGGTATAGATATTCTGAACCCACTTCAGCCCAGAGCTAAAGGCATGAATAGAAAGGAGCTCAAGAAAGAGTTCGGAGGAAAATTAGTCTTCCACGGCGGAGTAGATGAGCAGTACGTCCTACCTAGGGGTACGACGGAGGAAGTTAAGGCTGAAGTAATGGACGTGATAGACACTTTCTCTCCTGGTGGAGAATACATTTTTTCACCTGCCCACAATATTCAGCCCGACGTTCCTCCGCAGAACATATTGACGGCATACATGACGGCGTTAGAATATGGATGCCTCAGTAAGTAAGCAGCTTAGCAATTGTTATATCTTTGATAGTATGTCTGAGTATTTCTCCGCTCTCAGCACTTTTCCTTCAGATTGAACTAGCCACGTCATCCAGCAAAGCTCGATTGGTCTGTAGCCGCATGTTTTAGCAATCTCCTCAACCTGCCTAATAAATAGAATGTCGTCATTGACCGGTTTTAGTCCCGCCCTAACTAAAATTTCGTTTATCACCCTTTTCACGATTTTATCAGGCATCACTGTATCTACTCCACCCATCATTCTCAAGTATTGATACGTAATGAGACCAACTCCCTTTATCCTCCCGATAGGGTCTTCTCTCCACCTTTCGAGGCTTGAATTAGCTGCCCACGTCCTTATTGCTGTTCGATCATCTTCATTTATCGACGACAAGTACTTGGCAATCTCCCTCGCCATCATCCATGATCTTCTATTTTTCCATACACTTCTCAGCTCATCTATGTCAGCCTGTGCAAGATCTCTAAGAGTTATTATCTTTCCATTCTTTACGTACCTTTCGTTAAACTCTGATACTTTCGGGATTACTGTCTGAAAATAATTTAGGCCGATCGAAGTGAATGCGGCGTCGACGATCATTAAGACTACGCTCCCACCCCACCGTTCTGTTCTGAGGCATCTCTCACAATATTCAGAAAGCCCCTCAGCCTTATGCATGTATTCATCAATAATGCTTTTAAGAGTTCGGAATTGAGTATTCATGGCTAGAGACTACCATTATAACTACTTCTAGCATATTTTGTCATCGGACAGGTGCAACATAAATCAAAGCTATTTCTATTTTTTCCTAGCATGGCAATTTCTCTCAAATAAAATTGAGTATTAGAAATTAATAAAAATTTTTAGAGAAACTAGCTATCAGAGCTTTCAATTGCTTTAACTCTGTTGTGTTAGGTTTGGTTATTTCTTATCAGTGCTAATGTCTGCTTTAGAAAAGCTTAAGTAAGGTTAAGATGCTGAGAGTTTGAGGGGCTGAGAATGATTGAGAGAGAGCTTTTAATGATTCCAGGCCCAACAAACGTTGATCCCAGAGTTTTACGTGCAATGTGCAGGCCACCCCTGTCGCACACTAGTCCTGAGTTTGCGGGCATATTCAAGGAGGCGCTGAACAATCTGAAAAAGGTCTTCATGACGGAGAGCGAGGTTTTCGTCATTGCGGGGTCTGGTACCTTAGCACTGGAGATGGCCATAGCCAATATTATTGAGCCGGGCGACAAGGTACTGAATTGTGTCTCAGGATATTTTGGAAACTATTTCGTAGAGATCTCAAAGGTCTTTGGTGCTGTGCCGAAGGTATTAGAAGTGGAATGGGGTAAGGCAGTTAAGCCAAAGCAGGTCGAAGAGGCCCTGAAAGAAGACAATTATAAGGCTGTAACCGTGACGCACGTAGAGACTTCAACCGGAGTATTTAATCCGATCAAAGAAATAGGCGAAGTTGTCAAGAAGCACAGCGATGCATTCTACATAGTTGATACAGTAAGCTCGCTGGGTGGAATGGAGGTTCGAGTCGATGAGTGGGGAATTGATGTCTGCGCCTCGGGCTCGCAGAAATGCATCGGCATACCACCAGGATTGGCATTGATCGCGGTAAGTCAGAAAACACTAGAATTCATAGAAAAACGAAAATCGAAGATAGGAACTTGGTATGGAAGTTTCAAGAATTGGTTGCCGATCATGAGAGACCCGACGAAATATTTCGCAACTCCAGCCGTTAACATGATTTACGCACTGAATGAGTCCTTAAAACTAATCCTCGAGGAAGGCCTAGAAAATAGATTTAGGAGGCATCATGAATTGGCAGAGTCCTTCAGGGCCGCAATAGAAGCATTAAACTTAAAATTAGTGGCAGAAAAAGAGTATGCCTCAAACACCGTATCAGCAGTTTATTATCCTGAAAATATTGATGACAATCAGTTTAGATCCGAGATGAAAAAATGCGGAATCGTTGTTGCAGCAATGTTAGGACCATTAAAGGGTAAAGGCTTCAGGGTGGGCCACATGGGTAATGTAAACCAGAACGACATCTTCTCCCTCTTAACTGCAATAGAGACCTCATTGAAGAAGCAGGGACATGGTGTTGAATTAGGAACAGGCATAGCGGTCGCGCAAGAAAAACTACTCTCGTTCCAAGCTAGCAATTAAAATCAATTATTTCTGGCTCTGAAGAATTAAAAATCTATACGTGTTTTTCAGCTTTACGATATGCCTCGTCTAACAGTTCTACATAATGTAAGACATTCATGTTAATTTTCCATCTCTTAATTCCCCTCGAGATGTTTAAGTAACATGGAATGTTTGAAACAATGATCGCCGAGGCGCCTGTCTCTCTAGCATTTCTTAGCTTCATAGATAGTGTTTCTTTCGTTATCTCCGGATGCAAAAGCCAATTGAGCCCACCCGCACCGCAGCAGAGGTCTGAGTCCTTCATCTCAACCAATCTTAGTCCGGGAATAGATCTTACTATGATTCGAGGCTGCTGCGTAATCTTTTGGGCGTGAGCAAGCCCACAGGAGTCATGAAAAGTAGTAGTTATTCCTAATTCACCAAAATTCTTATTCATACCTATTTCGAGCAGCAGCTCACTGAGGTCTCTTACCTTCTTTCTGAATTCTTTTGCTTTTTTTCCATATTCAGGATCATTCTTTAATAATTCGTCGTACATCTTCAACGTGGCTACACATCCGGACGCTGATGCCACTATGTAATCTACATCAAGGTTCTCAAAGGCGTCTATGTTGTTTTTCGCTAACTTCTTTGCATGGTCCATAAACCCTTCATGCATTGATGCCGCACCACAGCATGTCTGGCTTCTCGGCGTCACGACTTCGCACTCATTTGCTATTAATACTCGAATTAATGCTCGGTTCACCCATGGTAATGCGGCCTCCATCAAGCAGCCATGTAAAAAGCCAATCCTATATTTTCTACGTCCAGGAGGTTTTATTATCTCTGGAATTTTTGGATAGTAGAGTTTGGGTGATGACGAGCTAGGCATCAGATAATCTAGCTCACTTAGTGGCCTTGGCAAATGTTTGACCAAGTGTTCGATGCCTAACCTCTGAAGTACGCGCATAAGCGTCATCAGGTATCTTAGCAAATCAATATGTGTGACTAGAAACTTACCGCCCAGTCTAAGCACAATTGCTTGAGTGACTGGAAATCTATACTCTTTGACCGCCTGGCTCCTTATCGAATCCATGATAATACCGAACTTGGCGCCTGATGGACATGCGGTCTCACATCCTCGACATACTATGCATTTATATAGATGTTCTACAAACTTTTCCTCCATCCCTATTCGCTTATCTAAATAGGCCCTTATCAGGTATAGTCTTCCCCTTGGACTATCTGGCTCATATCCTAAAACTCTGTATGTCGGACAGCTCAGCAGACAGAATCCACAGTGAATACATGTGAGTACTAATCTTTCCATTTCTGACCTATCAAGATACTGAGTCAATTCATATACCACCTACATATCGGCCATGACACAGTATGCCTCTGGGATCGAACATATTCTTGATGGCCTTCATAAGCATAAAGTCTTTCCTTACTGGACCCCATACATCCACCAATCTTTTAATTTCCAGTGGTGCAGTCTCAATCACTAGACTACTTCCATGACCTATACTAACAACATAGCTTCTTAAATCTATTAACACTCTTGATAAATTATTATGATCCTCTGAGTGAAAGTATGCATGAAGCATTCCTAGCCCTGGATGAGCAATTATACAATAATCAATATTGTGAATTTTTTCCTTCTCTTGAATAACTTTTATTACATCTGGAACTTTTGATATCAACGTACTAATTTTGCATCTCGTAGAGAATTTAGAAGCAATGCATGGATGATTCTGCACTCCTTTCCAAAGGCTCAGATGCTCGTTACCATCTAATATCATTGACTTTGCACAGTTGTTGTGTTTTGTCAATTCTTCTAACTCTTTTATTCTCCTCATCAGCGCTGCCTTCGTAACTCCTAGCACTCTGATTGCTAGTGTGTATCCCTCAAGGCTGTCAGATTGTTTAAACATTCTCCAAAAATTGGGATCCAGCATCTCTATTGATGAAATACCGATCCCTACTGATGAGTGGATGTTCCTCAGTATTTCTTGGATAGCTTTTGAAATATCCTCTAGGGAATTGAATATAGATATGAAGCTTCCCTCAAACTCTGGGATTGCATAAAGTCTAAATGTGGTTTGGGTAATGATGCCGAGAGTCCCAAGTGATCCTACGAAGAGTTTCTTGACATCATAACCCGCCACATTTTTTACGACTTTTCCGCCGAAC
>CAYTRT010000026.1:15985-18118 GCA_964440295.1 uncultured Nitrososphaeria archaeon | reverse complement strand
AGGAACCACCTTCAAGGCAAGACTAAGGCAGGCCAGATAGTACGCGAGACCTATAACAAGTTCCTTAAGGAAGGGGTTAAGACGTTGATGCTACCTGACTTATTCAAAACCAAGCAGACATACCTAAATGAGGAGGAGAGAAGAGCAGAGATCGAGAGCCTAAAAGCAGAAGTTGAGTCCCTGAAAAACCAGCTCTCAGAGCATCAGAAAAGGTTAAAAGAACGGGAAGACCAAGTCAATATGCTCAAGACGAGCCTATTGAAGGCGATGGAAATAATTAACCAGACACTCTCTGAGCTCTCAAAGCAAGGCTAATCAATAAGACAGCCTTTTTATGGATTTTATCTGCGGGGGTTAGGTTTAGACATCGGTTTAAATTATCGCTTTTTAGACCGGCTTAGGTTCATCCTTATCTTCATGGTCTGACGAAGCTTAGCAAGGGCTCAAATCTTTTCTTGAACAAAGAGTGTTTTATAAGTTCTATTCCACGCAACAACTGAGTTTGCTTATGTCTTTTCGGAATGACTGAGCAACAAGTTTGATTGCTTCTGACATTGTTGGAAAGACATGAATCGTATCAATTATGTCGTCAATGGTTAACCCGAATTTTACGGCTAAGGTTGCTTCATGAATCATTTCAGCAGCCAGTGGAGAAACTATGTGAACGCCAACTATTTTCAGTGTACTAGGGTCTATCACCATCTTTATGACGCCTCGTGTGTCATTTATGATTTGAGACTTTGGGACAAGCGACATTGGAATTGTTCTGCAAGCGCATGCACGAGTCTTTGCTAAATATTCTTCTTCGGTATAGCCGACCCTTGCAACTTGCGGATTAGTAAAAACAACCCTGGGAATTTCTCTGTAATTAATTGTTAAATTTGTGTTTTCAAAGGCATTTCTAACTGCAATGTTGCCCATTTTTGCTGCCAGAGTTTCAAGCATTATCGGTGTAGCGCAATCGCCTGCCGCATACACATTGGGGTTTGTTGTCTGCAAGTACTCATTTATTTTGACAAATCCTCTTTCATCAGTTTCGACCCCAGCCTTGTCCAATCCTATATCTTCAGTGTTGGGTTTTCTCCCTGTGGCTACGAGAATTTGTTCAGCTTCAAATTCCCTCTCTTTTCCTTCAATGCTACATTTAACTATCTTCATTCCGCCTTTCTCAGCAACCTCCCTCATTTCTACACTAGTTTGGATTTCAATTCCCTCCTCTGTTAAGCACCTTGTTAGTTCCTCGGAAATTTCAGGCTCATCCTCCGGAAGGATTCGTGGGCTCCTCTGCAAAATAGTGACTTTTGTGCCAAAATGGGCATACATCTGAGCGAATTCTAAGGCAAGAGCTCTACCTCCTATTATTATCATAGATTCTGGCAATTGTTTAAGATTTAACGCCTCAACATTTGTGAGATAATCAACTTTATCGATGCCTTTCAACCTGATTATCTTAGGAGACGACCCTGTAGCTATGAGAAACTTGTCAGCTATTAAAACTTGATTGTCAATTTTAACCTCATTTTTGGAGATGAAAACACCTTTTCCCTCTATGAAAACGGCGTTAGGTAAGTTCTGAAGAACATCCACGTATCTGCTTTTCCTCAAGTAGTGCACCACTTCGTCTTTCTGCTGAATTACTTTCCCAAAATCTAATGAAGCTTCTAAAGTTTTTATTCCCTTGAACCTGTGATTTTTCGAGTAATAGTACACGTCACTAACATGTAATAAGTGTTTGGAAGGAACACAACCTACATTTACACATGTTCCACCTATTGTTCCATTCTCAATTATCGCAATTTTTTTTGCCAAGCTCTGAGGCCTTTATCGCAGCAGCAAAACCTGCAGAACCCGCACCTAAAATGACCAGATCATACTCCTTCATTAGCACCAACCATATCGATGTTCAATAACCGAGAATTTAAACGTGATTTCTAAGAGTGAAGTGCGGGGTGGGATTTGAAAAATAAAATTATTGCTAGAAGAGCCGTAGTGACTGGATCATAGCCTTCATCTTGGATTTCTTATACTAAGTTAACGGGCAGGTCATAGCAGTCGAGGGCGTAAACCTGATGCTTAGCTAATCCCTTTCAGAGCCTTCTCTATCTCGTCATAGTTAGGCTCCTTACTCGGATC
>CAYTRT010000026.1:0-15885 GCA_964440295.1 uncultured Nitrososphaeria archaeon | reverse complement strand
TTACGTTTGAGCTCTCCGGCAATAATCCGGTTGTAGCCCTGTTTTCCGCCGTAAATGAGAGTGTATGGGAGCATTTGAAATTGGCTTTCTGGCCTGCTTTACTGTATGCATTTATAGAATTCGTGTATATTCGAAGCCCACCATCTTCATTTTTTCCCGCGAAAGCATTTAGTATTTTATCAATGCCTACACTAATTGTATTCATGTATTATCTCTCGAAGTTCTTCATCGAGGAAAGCTTGGTCTTAGATATTTTTCATCTTCATCTTAGCCATCGTGATTGGCCAGCTGCTGAGCATTAAATTAATGAGTATCAAAGCGTTTCCAAAAACATTGACGTTGTTTGCGTGGGCGTTAGTTTTTGTTTTGGCTTTCGCATTCATGTATTTTACATTTATCCTACTCATATCCCTCCATTCCAAGACCTGGTAAGCGGCGGATACGGCATCGTAGACTAAAGTGATAAACATGCCCCCAACCGTTTTAAGAATAAATTTTCCCGCCTAGAGATAATTATCGGCCTCGGTAGCCTAGTCCGGTTGGGGCACCGGCTTGGTAAGCCGGGGGTCGCGGGTTCAAATCCCGCCCGAGGCTCTAATTTATTTTTAACTTCATTAAAACATCGAGAATTGAAGATATTTTTAGGATTTTCAGCTTTTAATCATTATTGCTTTTTTCAAGGCATTTCAGCTATTTTCGAGACATTTAAGCCAAGGGCTTTTGCTTCTCTTAATGTTACTAGGACTCATTAAAACAGACAAAAGTTCATCGTTCTCAAGTCGATTTGACGTGGAGCGAATAGGTTTTCGAGCTTCTTTTAATATCTCTTAATAGTTTGACTAAAAATATTCAGATGCCAGCTTCTTTGAAAATCTCTTTGAGATGGCAATAATGGTTAAAACAGGAGGAGTTCCTGGAGCCTTAGGAAGCACGCTAGCATCGCTTACAAAGAGACGGTTTATCTCAGTCTCATTGTCAGCATTTACAACTCTTCCTATCCCAACCGTTCCGCCAGGATGGCCGGCCCTCACATGGGTTACATAAAACGAATGGGGATCAGCGCATGCTTGTCTGACCTCCTCCCCGCCCTAAAGGGCGAGGCTTTCAGTTGTAAATCAGGTCGACAGCTTAGGATGTCTGCGGCCTTTTTTCTTTCCTCTTCATCAATTTTTTAGCAATCAATATTGATGGATAAATCAACAACAGCGCTGAAATTATTATTATGTATCTGATAAACTCTGTGAGTTGAATGAGGGCTGCTCCGATCTTAACAGCATCGATCGTCAGCGTTGTCTGGGACTGGTCGATCGGGAGGTATTTCTCGGCCCTCATCTCATGTATTGATGCAGATATGCGTAATTGTCCAGCGAGGTAGAGAGGTATTCGTCTAATCACTGCTGACCCGTCCGGGCCCGACGCTTGCTTATCGATGAAGTAGTTGCTGTAATATGCCTCCACACTAGCTCCGGGTATTGCCTGTCCAAAGAAGTCCCTTACAGAAACTATAATTGTTCTTGAGGGGACGGTGAGCTCGATCACTCCGCCGTTGAACTCTCTCTTCTCCGAGGCCAACATCAGGCCGGATGGGAGATATAGCTTGACGACGTACTCGGTTAGTGGTAGCTTCTCCGACGTCTCTGCGACCTGAGCCGTCATCATCAATCTACGAGTCAAGTTATAAGCCTCAGACCTAATCTCTACGTATCCCTCAAGTATTGGCTCGCCGAAACTCCATTTCGCGGATATCCTCATCCTCGAGACGGGTATCAATAATTCTCCGTCAATCATTTCTGACGGCTTGAGATCCCTCTCAATAATTGCAGGAGCATCCTGCCACAGCATTATTGATAGTTTGTAGTATTCGTCCGGTATCGGAGGAGTCTCCAAGGTATCGCCGTATCCCCTATACTCCTTTCTCGGCCCTGCGAGGACCCAGTAAACAGGCTGCGGCTCGCCATCAACATCTCTAAAATCGATTCTTAAGCTGCATGCCTTACCGACTATTTCTATTATACCAGACTTTTCTATAATTATTGAATCTTCAAATATCTTTATCTCCTCGAGAGTAATTGCTAAGTCGTATTTGCCTGCTGGTATTGCTCCTAAATTGGCCTCACCGCTCGGCCCAGTCGTAGTTGCCAAGTTGCCGATATTTACGGCCGCGCCTGCTATGGGTCTTTTATCGATGGTCAAGACTCTGAGGTCTACCTTATGTATGGGAAGCCTGATGACTGAGACCTCGCCCGCGCTTGGCTTAATCGGGGCTGTCGCAGACACTTCTCTATCTACAATCTTTGAATAATTTTTCGCCGATACTTGATACTCAACCATGGGTAGTTGATGGATCACTAGTAATCCGTCGTTTTGATATTTTTCAAAATTCTTTATGCCTGGTCCATTTATCGTGAAGTGGGCTCCGATGGGTATGCCTTCTGCGTCTGATGCCTGGACGATGAGGTCGCCCACCTTCGCCGTGAGTGTGAGCTCGTCGGGGACTACTCCTGAGGGGTTTAAAGTTGAGTGGTATCCGATCCATACCCACTTCTCTAGGACTCGCTCTCCCATCCAGTCTACTTTCACGGTATAGTTTCCAGCTGGGACGAGTGGAAAGACAGCTACGCCGTCTTTACTAGTCGAGCCGACATGATTGATGTGGACTTGAGCTCCTTCTAATCTTCTTCCCAAGAGGTCTAGGGGAATTATTCTCAAGTTGTAGAGGTTTGTCTTTAATGTGCCGCTTTTCGCCAGCTCGTAGCTATTCATTATCGCGTGGTAGACTTCCTCAGTGCCTCTGTATGTGGAGTTGTATAGGACTGTGACTAGGTAGTCATACTCGTCCGGTAGCCTCTCGATGAGGATTTCCGACTCCTCAGAAAAGACATACTCCCTCAAGTAGTAAGTATGAATGAGTGCCTGAATCCTGAGAATTCCTGAAGGGATAGGCGTCTCGCCGGCATTATCCATTATCTTTAACTTGAAGGTCCTGCTGGGAATTATTGTTAACCCGCCCGATACTTTGAATCCTCTGTCAAAGGTCCATACTGTGCCGGTTGGCAGGCGTAGCGTGACCTCGATGCTGGGAACAACACTGCCTTTCGGTACCAGTTCTGGGGGGAGGGTTGACGGAAACGGGAAGACCATCTCCACCACGATTGATGATTCTGTGTGTCCCCCATAAACGACGTATTTCACCGCGTCGAATGCGACTAGCTCTGCCTTTTTCTCGACTGATGATATTAATGCGCGTCCGAATCCCTTCCATGAGAACCATATAGCGACTGAGTGAATTTCTATTGATTCTCCTATGCATACTCCGAATAGGCTGAGCTTATAGTTTCCATACTCCATGTCGCCGATTACGTACTGGTCCGTGCCCTCGAGGACGTAGCTGAGTATTCTGCCCTCGGAGATCATTTCTTCAGCCCTCTTAACATATGGGTCGGTGGCCGATCTTGCCTGATTGCTCCAAGTCAAGATCTCTTTCTTGTCGACTCTATTCGAACATGCGTAATTAGTGATGTTCATTCTTACGGTGCCGTCTTCGCCGAGATAGTACTCGTTCTGCTCGATTATTATCTTGAGAGGCCAGGGAGCGGGCTGGGCATAAGTAGAGCTAAGGTTAAGCGAGAAGAGGATAAAAAGGGTCAGAACAAGCAGGGTGAGTATCCTGAATTGAGTATTAAGATGCATCTATACTTTCTTAAAGATGCTTGTTTATAATGATTTACGGAATGCCGCGTAAAATTCAAGGTAAGAGTAAATTTTTTTATCCAGCATCGTCGAGGTTACTTACATGCTGCGACAAGGATCCACCGAGCTGCTGTACCTCGACGACTCGTATCTAACGAGTTTTGAGGCAAACGTCGTGGAAGTTGTTGAGAATGGCGTCATACTGGACAGGACTGCCCTCCATCCCAAGGGTGGGGGCCTGGAGTCAGACAGAGGAGTGATAATCCATCAAGGTGGTCAATCCGTCGTTAAGGAGGCCATTATGGACGAGGGGGGAGTTATACATGTCCTTGAGGGCGCCCTACCAAAGCTGGGAGAACATGTCCAAGGAAAGCTCGACTGGGATAGGAGGTACAGAATAATGAGACTACACACGGCGCTCCACGTCTTAGCATCAATAGTCATAAACAAGACCAACTCGCTGGTGACTGGTAACAACGTCGCGCCTGAGATGGCACGCGTAGACTTTAGTCTAGCCACGTTTGATCGGAAAATATTCGAGGAGTGCGTAAACATGGCTAATGAAGAGATGAGAAAAGGAAGGGAGGTCAAGATCACCTATGTGGAGCGTGAGAAGGTCTTGTCGACTCCCGGACTGGTGAAACTGGCGGAGAGGATGCCTCCAAACATACCGATTCTCAGGATCGTAGAGATAGTTGGGCTGGACATACAGGCTGACGGTGGTCCGCACGTCAGAAACACAAGCGAGGTAGGCGAGATAGTCCTAGTCAAGCTTGAGAATAAGGGTAAGTCAAACAAGAGAGCTTACATAACCCTGAAGTAGATGAAGCCCGTCATTTCCGCCCCTTCAAGCCTATTCCACGGCACTTTATTGTTGCGGGCATCCCCATCGAGCCGTCAACCACGATGGACGCGTCCAAGACCATCTTAGCAATTTCTATGGCGGTTAAAGTATGGCTGGTAAGCTCGGTGACCCTGTAGGTTGATTCACCGTCGGCGAGGGCCACCCAAATAACTAGTTGGTCGCCTAGATGCTTATCGATAGGAGCGCCTGTAGATAGCTGCTTCATCATGTCGTTTACTGCGGCTTCTGCCACCTTCTCGGCCGGCAGTCCTTTCTCTCCTAGTGCGTCGAAGCCCATGCATACTCCATTATCGAGATGCGCGACGATCAGTATTCCTGCTCCTGGATCGATAGAGCATTTTGGGTCGTCCTTCTGGAGCACCTCGGTGATTGTCTCGACGTCTTTGATGCCGTTTTTAGCCAGTATTTCCGCTGCCCTCCTACTCATTCTCTCGGAGATGTGTCCTGGCAAGTTGCAGGTGTATGCAAAGACCTCGACACTAGTGAGTTTTCCGCTGGTTACGTTTATTGGCCTGAGGGAAGACGTGGGCCTAGTCCTCACCCTGATCATTCCCATGCCTCTAGGATAGAATCCCCTCCTCACCAGTTCCAACTCAACGTTGACGCCCATCATTCTCAGAACAGGCAGTAATACTCTCTGAACATAGTCCACGGGTGGTGCCCATGGATTGTTTGTGCCGCCCCTCAGGACTAATTCGACCTCGCCGGCCGCAAAAGATATTACGGGCAGCAGTGACTGGAGCATTAGAGTTGTGCTCCCAGCCGTGCCAACGTCTATCTCGTATCTTCCCGGCATTATTCTACCAGGCCTGTAGAGAATCTCCATCGAGCCGATTCTTAGACCGTCTACCTCGCCTCTCGTTATCTCCACCATGCCCTTGACGGCCGAGAGATGCTGCGGCCTGAGGCCCGGCGGGTCCCTCTTGGCCCTGATGTTGACAACCCTAACGGGCCTCGCCAGAAGCGCCGCAGTCGCTATCACGTTTCTGAGTATCTGGCCGCCACCCTCGCCTATCGATCCATCTACCACAAGTATATCCTTAGTATTCATCTGGACACCGAACAATTATGTGTTTAACGAAAATAAAAGGGCAAGGTCCCTATGCCTTTCTCTTCGCTGAGACTATTGAGATGATGTCTCTCGGCCTTAGTTGATACTCCGTGCTGAGCCTCATCTTTGTTCTCGCATCTATCGCATATAGGAAGCCCTCGCCCAAGTCTGAGTGAATTTTATATGCGAGGTCCCTAGGCGTTGAGCCTTTCTTGACTAGGTATACGTCCGGCAAGACTCTTCCCTTGCCGTCAGTCAGCGAGTAGGGATCCTCTACTGGAAATACAGGAATGTAGCCCAGTAGCTCAAGGTAGGCCCTATCGATAAGCCGCTGAACACCGGTTCCGTTATACTTCTCCATGAATGCGGCTATTTTATCGAGCGCGGCTTTCTGGGCGGGAGTTAGCTTGCTCTGGTCAACTATCTCGAAGCGGGGGTCGCCGGGCCTGTACTTTATGTATCCCTTTTCCGCCGCTATTCTCAGCGTCTTCTCTGCCTCTGCGCTGCAGGGCATTACGTCGTATCCAGCCGACCTGAGCCTCTCTATGCCCTTCTTTGCCGTCGGCGTATCTGCCTTGTTAGCCGCCACGATGAACGGCTTCGATACCTTTCTTAGGTGATGTATGAACAATAGTAGGTCGGACTCCTTCCAACTCGCTGGTTTTGACCCATCCAGGCCTGATAGTCTTTCTGCAGTCAAGACAGCCTCTGAGTCTATCCCCAGCCCTGAGAACCTCCTCGCTAACTCCTCGTGTAGGACTACTTGCTTTGCCTCTGACGCCCTAGCTATTCTCGGCCACTCTCTCTGCAGAATGCCGAGCATCCATCTATCCATCTCCTCCTCAACGATCTGGACGTCCTCGACTGGGTCGTGCGTCCCAGGCTCGACTGGGTTACCGTCACTGTCAGTGGCTCCAGACGCGTCAGCAACTATGATCAAGGCGTCTGCCTGTCTTATCTCGTCTAGAAACTGTAGTCCAAGCCCACGTCCGGAGTGAGCTCCCCTCACGATTCCCGGACAGTCAATAACTTGGATGGGGATGAGCCTGACGCCGTCGATGCAGTAGGAGTTGACTGGCTCGTCCTTTACTCCAAGCTCTTTACAGACACACTCATACCTGAGGTATGTGATGCCCCTGTTGGGTCTAACCGTCGTGAATGGAAAATTCGCCGCAGGGACGTCAACCATAGTCAAGGCACTGAATAACGTGCTCTTACCCACATTGGCCTTACCAACGATGCCCGCTAACTCCATTCCTTAAAAAATTACATGCATGACTAGACTTTTAACCTTCATGATGACCAGTTATAGTACAGCTAATCATAATGCATTGACTGGCGCGGCTCTTTACTTAACTGATGAGTTAAAGCCGGCTGGACTCTGCGTTGAGTAGAAATTAAGCAAAAGAAGTAGCGAAGCATGACTTATATGGCTGGACGCTTATTGAATTGTTCGAGCTTGGACAGGAATTCTTACGACTTGCTGGTTGTGGGTGCTGGAATATTTGGACTGGCATCGGCCTACCACTACGCTAAGAGAACGAGTGGAAAAATACTAGTCATAGATTCTCTAGGCGGGCCGGGGCAGGGAAACACTGCAAAGAGCGTTGGTGGGTTTAGGAAAGGTCTATTCACTTCTAATCTCAACAGAATTCTGTCTGAGTCGACTGCCTCTTTCTTCATGGACCTGCAGGCCTCGGGCTACGACTTAGGCCTGACCCAAGTCGGATACCTCGTCCTGCTGGACGTAGAACATTATGAAAAATACATCGACATGATCGGACCAATTCTCCGTGAGGGATACGCGAGGCTCTTAACACCCACCGAGCTGGCAAGAACCATACCCTTCATGAATTTAAAATTCTCAGGCGATGAAGAGGCTGAGATAGTCGGACTCAAAGATGTAGCCGCGGCCTTATACTCGCCCTTCAGCGGCTATATCGATGTCGAGAAGCTGATAAACTATTACTATGAAGAGCTCGTTAATGCCGGCGTTGAGTTTCTCTTTAATACAAAGGTTGAGAAGCTAGTATTAAGTCCGGTCAGCAGCATTGGGCATCCTAGGGAGCCTCTTGCCTGGCAGGCCAAGAAGTTCGTCGGGGTTGAGACTAGAAGCGGCCTGATCGAGGCCGATAAGATACTCCTAGCGAGCGGTGCTTGGATCAATGAGTTACTCGACCCTGTCGGCATAGATGCTCACGTGAAGCCAAAGAAGAGACAGATTTTCTCGATGCCTGTGACTGATGATTTGAGGGATTTCTTCAATGTCGAGGGGCTGAACCCATACAGCACCCTGCCGATGACTTTCATTCCGCGAGGGCCATTCGTCGCGCCGAGAGTTAGGGATAGGAGCATCTGGATTGGGATGAGCGATGACATTGGCAGGCCGTGGAAGATAGATGACAAACCAGAAGAATATTTTTACTACGACAACATCTATCCAATACTCAGTAAGATATTCCCTCCATTAAAAGGAGCAAGGCCGAAATCGATGTGGGCTGGATGCTACTCAATAAATACAATCGATGAGAACCCAATCATATTTAGGGAGTTAAACCTCGTCGTCGCGACGGGCGGGAGTGGAAGCGGCGTGATGAAGTCGGACGCGATTGGCCGCATAGCCGCATCGTTACTGCTAAACGAGCCCACAGCCGTCCTTTATGGTGGTGAAAAAATTAGTGTAGACTGGTTGCAGATAAGGGGAAGAAGGGTGGAGCCAGAAATTCTAGTTTTCTAGAAACAATCGTCGAGAAGGACTTACTAACTCTAATAAGACAGGCCCAGCTACATAAAAAATCTTAACATATTCTCGGATACTTATTCAAAATATTTTAAGAACACTCAGCGTTGTCAAAAATACAACTTAAATAAGAGACCGTCCTATTAGTGTGGTAGAATGAGTAACCAAGCATCGTCGCAACCCAAAGAATTGAGGCTTAGGGTCGCGGAGGCCCGGCAGCGAGACGTTGGATATGGAATTGCGAGGATTGATCGCGACGTTGGTGCTTCTGCTGGGCTATCAACCGGCGACATAATTGAGATTAAGGGTAAGAAACTAGCGGCCGCAACTCTCTGGCTCGGCTACCTAGAGGACGAGAAAGACATCATCAGGATTGATGGATACATCAGGAGCAATGCTGGTGTATCGCTTAACGATTACGTGATAGTTAGAAAAGCCACCGTGAAGGAGGCGCAGATGGTAGTGCTTGCACCGGTGAATAACTCTATCAAGCCTGACGAGAACTTCACGAAGCTTGTTAAGAGTAGATTGATTGAGTATCCGATTGTTCAGAAGAACGTCGTTCCGGTCCTGTTCTTTGGAAACCTCTTCAACTTCGCTGTGCTCCAGACAAGGCCTACCGGCGTCGTAAAGATAACGCCTAAGACCAAGGTGGTCATCCATAGTAGAGCGATTCAAGAGAAATCGCTCAGCACAAACGTTACATACGAAGACATAGGAGGGCTTCAGGAACAGATTCAACGGATAAGAGAGATGATCGAGCTCCCGCTGAGGTATCCTGAACTTTTCCAGAGGCTAGGCATCGACCCGCCGAAAGGAGTCCTCCTATACGGGCCTCCGGGATGTGGTAAGACACTGCTAGCTAAGGCAGTGGCAACAGAGGCAGAGGCAAACTTCATCCTGATCAATGGGCCGGAAATCATGAATAAGTACTACGGCGAGACTGAGGCGAAGCTAAGAGAGATATTTAGAAAAGCGGAGGAGGAGGCGCCGAGCATCATATTCATAGATGAGATAGACGCTATCGCGCCGAAGAGAAGCGAAGTCACGGGAGAAGTGGAGAAACGCGTGGTGGCTCAGCTCTTGGCATTGATGGACGGCCTTGAGAGCAGGGGACAAGTAATAGTGATCGGAGCCACGAACAGGCCGAACGCGCTTGACCCCGCCCTTAGAAGGCCTGGCAGGTTTGACCGCGAAATCGAGATAGGAATACCCGACAAGAAGGGAAGAAAGGAGATCCTGCAGATACATACGAGGGGGATGCCGTTGTCTTCAGACGTCTCTCTCGACAAGCTGGCGGAGATGACGAAGGGCTACACGGGAGCGGACTTGGCGGCGCTATGCCGGGAGGCAGCGATGAAATGCATCAGGAGGATACTCCCAAACATAGACTTCAACGAGGACAAGATATCTCCAGAGCTCCTAAACTCGCTAGAGGTGACGATGAGGGACTTCATTGAGGCCTACAAAGAAATAACTCCTACAGCACTTCGCGAGGTTGAGATTGAGACTCCTACCGTCCACTGGGAGGATATAGGAGGGCTCCACGAGGTCAAGCAGAGGTTGATAGAGGCTATCCAGTGGCCTCTCGAGTATCCAGAGAAGTTTGAGAGGCTCGGCATAAAGCCACCTAAGGGCATCCTCCTGTACGGGCCTCCTGGATGCGGCAAAACGCTGCTGGCAAAGGCAGTAGCTACGGAGGCTGAGGCAAACTTCATCACGATTAAGGGACCGGAAGTCTACTCGAAGTGGGTTGGCGAGTCTGAGAAGGCGATTAGGGAAGTCTTCAGAAAGGCAAGGCAGGCGGCCCCATGCGTAATCTTCCTAGACGAGATAGAGACGATAGTGCCTAGGAAGGATATCTTGGACGACAGCTCAGGCGTGACTCACAGAGTAGCGAGTCAGCTACTCGCAGAGATGGATGGAATAGAGGAACTCAGGGACGTGATAGTTATAGGCGCAACGAACAGGCCAGACCTGATGGACCCAGCAATACTGAGGCCTGGAAGATTCGACAGGCTGATATACGTACCGCCGCCCGACGAAAAGTCAAGACTCCAGATACTCAAGATCTATACTCAGAAGATGCCGCTCGCCGAGGATGTCTCTCTCGAAAAGATAGCGTCGATGACTGAAGGCTACTCTGGCGCTGATTTGGAGTCTCTGTGCAGAGAGGCCGGAATGGCCGTTCTGAGGAGGGATAGGGATGCTGCATACGTAACTTGGGCTGACTTCCAAGAAGCATTGAAGATAGTTAAGCCGAGCATCTCGCCAAGCATGTTGAAGGAGTATGAAAGACTATCGGAGACTCTTAGGACGACCGAGAGGCCGCTCTCGATGATTGGTTAAATAGCACATGTCACCACTACAGACTGATTGATAGCTATGGTCTCAGATTTTTGTTCACAGATATTAGACATACTCAGACGGAACAGCGGCAAAATGCTAGAGTCAGTGCTGCTAGACAACTTAAAAAACAGAGGAATCAACGCGACTCAGAGAGAGGTTAGACGGGCGTTACTCAAACTCGAAGTCACAGGATACATAAGAGTCACTAGTTTAGACGAGGAGAGAAAAATAATAGAGTTAGTAAATAGCAAAGATTCCTCAGCCTGAGAACCACTCGTCAAGCCTAGTCTCAGCCCTTGTCTCTTTTGCCTTTTCAAGTAGGGAGTCTAACGCTTTGTCCACTCTTTCTTCAGAGAAGTCATGCTCATCGCAGAGAATCTTCTTAACCCTCTCCCTATCAATGTCTCTCCACTCTATCTTGTAGTTATCAGTCACCTCTGGGTTTCTGAACAGCTCTCTCACCGCATCTAGGTTAAATGCTAGTTCTTGGTTAAGTGCGACTAATACTTTCTCCACACTGCCGTATTGTTTTATGTAGTTGTAGGCCTTCTTTGGCCCAATTCCTCTAATTCCCTCGAAGTAGTCCGTGCCTATCAGGATGGCCATTTCGATTAGTTCTTCTCTGCCGATGCCGAGCTCCGTGAAAAGCCTGTCAGCGTATATTACCTCGATCTCGACCTCCACGTATGCTTTCTTGCCAGGTAGCTTACGCTTGCCAACAATGGATAGATTCCTGACGAGCCTAGGTGATCCGAAAAGTATTGAGTCGTAGTCTTGACTCGCTGAGCCCCAGACATGTCCCGCACGGGCCATGTGGGCAGCCTGCGCCTCGCCCTCCGAGGGAGCAATTACGTATGGTACGCCCAATGCGTCAAGTAGCTCTATGGATGACTCAACCATGTATTTCTCTAGTGTTGCTGACTGTGCCGCGTACTTTCTCGCTGACTCCAAGTCGCCGGCAGCAATTGCTGCGACGTATTTTTCTTCCGCTGTCTTTCTGAGTGCGATTCTCTTCTGGATTGTCTCTCTTTTTAGCTGTGGTGGCTGGCCGTCGAAGACGTAGACCGGCTTCATCCCGACCTCTAAAAAATTCACAGTCCTAAAGAATAGGCCGCTCAGGTGACTAGTAATTCTGCCTCTCGAGTCCATCAGGGGTCTCCCGTCCGGCCCCCTGATCGTGGAGATGAATTGGTAGAGGATGTTGTATCCGTCTATCGCTATCGGCTTGTTTTTAAAGAATTCGAGCTCGACCTTCTCAACTGCCTGTGGAGGAATTATGTCTCCCAGCTTTACGCCCAAGCACTATCACTTAGAAAATACTCGCGTCGTCCCATAAGTCTTTTGCTCGATGCCTAACGCAGCAGGATGTCGGCCACTACGTTATATCTCCGCGGAGCCACCTCTCTGACCAATTTCCCAGCAACTCCATACTCGGTATTTCCTAGTTGTTTTAGCCTTAGCTCAACCTCTCTTAACCAACTCTCCAGCGAGTCTGAGAATCCGTAGATGTGAATCGTGCCACCCCTCTTTACCGCCTTGACCGCATATTTCAGATAGCTAAGCGAGTCTGCAGGATAGTTCATTATTATTCGATCAGCAGCCTCGTTTATTCTTGGAACTACTTCTGCGGCGTCTCCGAGGATTGGCTCGACGAGTTCCTCAACCCTGTTTAGCCTGATGTTTCGCCTCAGGTACTCGTATGCGTCTGGGTTTAGCTCCACTGCCTTTACCTTGGCTTTTCTGTGACGTGCAATCTCGATGCTGAATGGGCCGACGCCGGCAAACATGTCTATGACCAGCTCGTGTCCGCCGACCTGCTCAAATATTCTTTTACGCTCATTCGAGAGTCTCGGAGAGAAATAGACCTTTGATACGTCCAGCTCGAAGACGCATGAGTTCTCTCTATGAATTGTCCACGTCCTCTCTTCTCCGTAGAGGTGTATGAGGCGGGGCAGCCTGTATGTGCCGCTGACTCCGCCGACCTCTCCTAGCACGACCTTTATCGAGGGATTAATCCTCGTTATCCCTATCGCTATTTCTTTGGATATGTCCTCGATCTCTGGCCTGATCTGTATGATTGCTATGTCTCCGACGATGTCGTAAGAAGAGGGCAGGAGGGAGAGCTTCTCTTCGCTCAGTATTCCTGCCAGCGCCTCTTTTAGGCTTCTAGGACGCCTCTCCAAGACTGGGAAAAGATACACATCGACCCTAACCGTATCGAGGTCAGCCAAGATAGACTTGGCCCGCTCAGCATCCGTCACTGGGAAAATAACTCTGTCTCCAGTTTTAACCGTCTTCAACGACGCGTCTAAGACTCTGCCGCACGCCAGTAACTTCCTGACGTGCTCAGCGTACCCTCTGTCTACCTCTACTCCATGCGAGGCTCTGTAGGATTGCTTATATTCTTCTTCACGCATATCTCAGTATTTTTGTTACCTGTCCTATGCCCTTCGTTCTGCCCTCCCTGATTACGAATTTGTCTCCCTCCCTGATTAGCCACGGAGAGTACTTGAACTCCATTACTACTTCTCCCTGCTCGCCTGGCTTTAGATACTCTTTGTCGACCAATGTCAGTTTAACTGTGTGAGAGATTGTATGGCAGTGAAGGACCGGTTCGTAGCCGCTTGCAACTCTCGTCGGGTGTGTCAGTATGAGTAGGTCTGCCTTAAAGCTCCAGACAGCTCTAGGCGCAAAAGACGCGTCGCAGAGAACCATTCCACGCCTTATCTCTTCATGGCTTATTCCTCTGATGGCTATTCCGACGATGTATCCTGCCTCTGCTTCTGCTACTCTTGCATAATGCATCTCTATGCTCCTAGCCTTTACTGGTCTAAACACGCCCTTCGGGTCGGGGCCTATTAATAGGTCGCTTCCAGCCCTCAGTTTGCCCTGCATGATGCTTCCAGATACTACGCTTCCTACACCCTCGATATTATAGACCCGATCGATGTATAGGAGGAATGGCTGGTCCAGCGACTTGGCGCGGGCCGGCAGCATCGAGAGCAAATCATAGAGGTGATCGTATCCATGCAGCGTGACTGAGGAGGTCTCGATTATCGGCACCACCGTGTTCATCTTGTCAATGACTAGTTCTATGTCGTTACTATCCCTGATTAATAGTGGAACCCTGCCGACCTTCTTCAGAAGCTTAGACACTTGGTCCCTGACTTCTAGGCGTTTTTCCTCCGTGACCCGATCGATCTTGGATATGCAGACGATTATCGGGAGGCCGAGCGCGAGCATTATTCCCAAGTGCTCCCTAGTGATGTGGGTCGGCCCGTCGTCAGCCGCTACTATTAGTAATCCATAGTCAACCTCTTGTCCGACGAGTCCCCTGATGGTAGTTCTTAGCCAGGGCTCGTGCCCAACCGTGTCGACAAAGCTCAACAACTTGTCGGCCATCGACGCAACCTTAATCTTCTCCAACTTATCTAGGGGATTCTTCATCAGTATTGGTTGTCCTTCTCTGAATCCTAGGAGTGCGAAGTGTAGGTCTGCGGATAGGTTTCTCTCAATCTCGTGGGGGAGGGTATCTAGGTAGAGCCATTTTCGCCCATCGTCGGGCTGTCCAGTCATCAGGCAGGCGATCAACGTTGATTTTCCATGGTTCACGTGGCCGGCAACCGCTATGACTACGTGCCTTTTAGTTATGGGCGTGTAGCTCTTGATTATTACTTTTGCAATCGTGCCCTGCTCGCCCTCATACCTCTCAACCCTGTCGATGACTGCTCCCACCTCGGTTGCTATGGATCTTAAGACGGCGAGGCTCTCCTCGAGCTCTATCTCTGAGAGGCCTATTGGCTCTCCGTCATCCGTGACGCCTAGTAGATAGACTGCAGATCCATTACCCTCGCTCAGCCTCGACTTCATCTGCGTAGCTAGGTGTTGTCTCCTCTCTGCCTTAAGGTGGACCGAGGAGAGTAGCCTCTCCTTGAACTCTATGTGCTTCTCCTCCGACGCAGGCAGACTAACCCTCTTTACCATTATTCATGCTAAGTAAATACTAAAAGACATAAGATATAGGGATATCGTTCATCTCCCCTCAAATTTATCGAGGGACTCTTCGATTCTCAAGTTCTAGAAGCATCCTTTTAATATGCGTTTTGCCGCCGAATCCTCCCAGTTCTCCTGATTTTCTAATTACTCGATGGCAGGGTATCAGCAGGACAGTTGGATTTGAGCCAAGCGCTGATCCGACGGCCCTGCATGCTAACGGGTTGCCGACACGCCTCGCCAGTTCAGAGTAGCTAACCGTCTCTCCGTAGGGTATCTTCATGGTTTCTCTCCATACACGCATCTGGAAGTCTGTGCCTTTGACGTCGAGCGGAAGCTCAAACCTCATTCTTTTACCAACAAGATACTCCGATATCTGGGCCTTTGCTTCTTTCATTAAGGAGTGGTCAGAGGATTCGAGGACGGTAAATCCGCCGCGTGAAAGATTGATTTTAACGATTCTTGAGTCGTTGAAGCTTACAACACAGACTCCATCATCGGTACAGGCAATTGTTATGCTAGCCAACCAGCTATCTAGGATGTCTATGTATGCCCTACGAGTCCTCAAACGGCCTGGATAAATTCGAGTCAATATAAAAAGATAATACATGGGATGACCAGTTCGTGGACATGAGTAGGGTTGGGTTCATTGGGCTTGGACTCATGGGGAAGCCGATGTCTAAGAGGATACTGCAGGCCGGACACGAGCTGACAGTCTTTAACAGGAGCAAGCCGCCCGTCGAGGAGCTTG
Organism: uncultured Nitrososphaeria archaeon; assembly: GCA_964440295.1. GTDB lineage: Archaea > Thermoproteota > Nitrososphaeria_A > Caldarchaeales > Calditenuaceae > CALIKS01. Next base: position 446 of record CAYTRT010000026.1, on the reverse strand, counting down.
TATCGCTCGGCGCGAAGGCAGCGCAGTCTCCGAGAGAGGTGGCTGAAAAGTCTGAATTCGTGATCCTAATGCTGCCAGACTCGCCTGACGTCGAGAAAGTGGTGCTTGGAGAGAATGGAGTATGCGAGGGTGCGGGGGAAGGCTCGATCGTCATCGACATGTCGACCATCTCACCATTCACAGAGATAAGGATAGCAGAGATGCTTAGGCAGAGAGGCGTATACTATCTCGACGCGCCGGTCACTGGGAGTACGCCAGCCGCCGAGGCTGGAACGCTGACGATAATGGTCGGAGGACCAAGGGAGGCCTTCGATAGAAGTCTCCCGATACTTCAATGCATGGGCAAGAATATCCACTACATGGGGAATAACGGCGCAGGCCAGTTCACAAAGCTCTGCAACCAGATCGCCGTCTCCCTGAACCTTCTGGGCACGTGCGAGGCACTA
>CAYTRT010000025.1:0-19531 GCA_964440295.1 uncultured Nitrososphaeria archaeon | reverse complement strand
CACATAACTAGGCTTAGAATAGTCGACCCACTAACACAGATAATATAAAACTCCAAGCCTCAATTGGTTTTTATTTTTTGAGGATTAGAATTATTGTCAAGAAGGTCTATATTGGTGATCCTTGGTTATCTCTTATTTGGATAGGGATTGAAGAGTCTCAGGGAGCCGATAGTGGTTGTTCTTGGACATGTGGATCATGGTAAGACCTCTCTCCTGGATAAGATGAGGGGCACGGTCGTCGCTGCCAGGGAGGCCGGCGGCATTACTCAGCAGATAGGTGCGAGCCTGTTTCCGCTCGATGCGGTTGTCGATACTTGTAGGGCACTTTTGGGCGAGGTTAAGGTTGAGCTCAAGATTCCTGGGATACTATTCATAGATACGCCTGGACACGCGGCCTTCGCCAACATGCGTAAGAGGGGCGGCTCGGTGGCCGACTTGGCAATTCTGGTAATCGACGTGACGAAGGGAGTCCAGGAGCAGACGATAGAGAGTATCAGGCTGCTCCGGTCTAGGAAGACTCCATTTGTGGTGGCTTTGAGCAAGATAGACCTGATTCCTGGGTGGAGGCCTGTTGAGGGCGCGCCCATCTCCAAGTCTCTCGCTAATCAAAGTAGGGTAGTCATAGACGAACTGGACAAGAGGATATACCTCTTGGCGGGCGAGCTTTCACAGTATGGTTTTCAGGCAGACCTATACACTCGGATAAAGTCTTTTGCGAAGACTCTCGCCATCGTTCCTGTTAGTGCCAAGTCAGGCGAGGGGATTCCGGACTTATTGATGCTAATCCTCGGCCTTGCCCAGGTCTACCTTCGAGATAGGCTAGCGCTCCGTGAGGATGGATGTGAGGGCGTGGTCCTAGAAATTGTGGAGGAGGAGGGAATGGGCGTGACGGTCAACGCGGTGATTAGTAACGGAGTGTTGAGGGTTGGTGATAGGATTGCACTGCTGGGGAAAGACGGCCCATTCCTCGCTAAGGTGAGGGCGCTGATGATGCCTAAGCCACTCGACGAGATGAGGGATCCGAGGGATAGGTTTAAGATGATAGAAGAGGTCGTCGCTTCGGCTGGGGTCAAGATAGTCGCTGAGGGGCTTGAGAAGGCCTTCCCAGGATCGCCAATCTACGGACTCCGCGGACAGGAAGATGCGCGGGAAGTTTTTGAGAGGCTCACAGCAGAGATTGGAGAGTTTAGGCTAAGCACCGACAAGATTGGCATCGTCGTGAAGGCTGACAGCCTAGGTGCATTGGAGTCTCTGGTGGCTTATCTTCACGAGAGGGGGTTGAGTGTGAGGCTCGCCGACATCGGTGAGGTTAGCAAGAGAGACGTGATGGAGGCCTCGATCGTCAGGGAGAAGGATGAGTTCCTAGGAGTGATTCTTGCATACAACGTAGACGTGTCAAAGAACATTGAGATCGAGGCGGCTAGCAGGGGAGTAAAGATATTCAGAAACCCTGTCTTGTTCAGGCTCATAGAGGAATATGTAGATTGGGTCGAGAAGACTAGGAGTGAGAGGGAGAGGGCGGAGTTTGAGAAGCTCGTCAAGCCTGGAAAGATCAGGCTCATTGAGGGCATGGTCTTCAGGAGGAGCAACCCTGCAATAGTTGGTGTGGAGGTAATTGGAGGCGTAATTACTCCTAGGGTAAGCCTGATGAATGAGGAGGGAAAGATCGTAGGCACGATAATGCAGATACAGGACATGGGCAAGGCGGTCCCAGCGGCTACGGCTGGAATGAAGGTCGCCATCTCTATGAAGGAGCCTACGATTGGCAGGCACATAAAGGAGAATGAGGTCCTATACGTTGCCATTCCTGAGAGTGATGCGAGGCTGCTTTCTTCCGTCTTCATCAATAAGTTAGACGAGCAGTCCCGGAAGATTCTCGAGGAGATTCTCAGCATTAACAGGAGGATTAATCCTCTCTGGGCAAGGTAGACGGGCTTACAAGACATTAAAATAGCAGCTAATACACTGCTTGTGGTTAGGGAGATGTCGAAGAAGGAGGCTACGGGGCCTAGGCTTGTTTTGTCCGACCCAACTACTGGGAAGGCTCAGACGATAATGCTTACGCCTCAGCTTTTTGGAATATTTAGAGGAAAGAAGATAGGCGATGAGGTTGATGCGGCTGCTCTCGGCTTGGGGCAGGGCAGAATTAGAATAACCGGAGGAACAGACGAGAGTGGTTTTCCGATGCGTAGCGACGTTGGTGGCTCAAGGCTGGTAAGCATACTGTTGACAAAGTCTACTGGGTTCAAGGCTAGGAGGAAGCCGCCGTCAAAGAGAAAGAAGCCTAGAAATAGGAGGAGCGTGGAGGGGCTGAGGAAAAGAGTGACTGTCAGGGGCAATGTGATAAGTGATGCAACGGCTCAAATCAACGCTGTCTTAGTGAAGTGATGCACATGCCTGTCAGCAACGTCACTATCGTTAAGCTGAGTGAAAATAAGCTGATCGGCAGAAAAGAATACATACTGAGGGTTGACTACGAGGGAGGTACGCCTAGTAGATCTGAGCTGAGGGAGATCATTGCCTCGAAGTTGGGCGTGAATGGTGGTAGGCTGATGATCGTCAGGGTGGATCCAAGCTTTGGCTCGCGTTTTTCCCGAGTAATAGCTAGAGTGTATGACTCAGAGGAGATGCTGAAGCGCTTCGAGCCAAAATATCTCTTGATAAGAGAGGGCATCATCCCGAAGCCTGAGAAAAAGCAGGCTTCATAGTCTCTAAGCATGAAATTCTTAAATTTAGAGGCTTGGATAATCTAATTTGAGGTATAAGGGACGTGTCGACAGACGACGAAGAGCTTGAGGAAATTAGGCGGAGAAAGCTGGCTGAGCTTCAGGCCAGGGCGGCGGAGGAAGAGGAGAGGAGGAGGCTTGAGGCTGAGAGAGCGGCGGTCCTGCGGGCCATCCTGACGCCTGAGGCGAGGCAGCGTCTTGCTAACCTCAAGATAGCGAGGCCAGAGGTGGCCGAGTCCGTGGAGAATTATCTCTTCCAGCTAGCCAGGGCGGGAAGAATTAAGAGTCAGATTACTGACGAAGTCCTTAAGGAGATTTTGAGTAGGATTATGCCTCCTAAGAGAGAAGTAAAGATCCAGAGACTGAGTCGGGATTATTGACCGGTATAGCGTGAAATCTATTTTAAAAGGGATGACGACTACCAAACTTGGAGTAGGAGTTGCCGAAGACATTGCCCATGAAGAAGAGATTGGCAGCGGCGGCTAAGAGGGCTGACCCCGTTCCGGCCTGGATAGTTGCGAAGACTGGAGGAGAGATACGCATGAGTCATAGAGCTAGGCACTGGCGAAGGAGCGGCAGGATTAAGCCCTAGCCGTTAGGTGGTGGATTTGTCGGAGAAGAGACTCGAATTGACGCTTAATCTCCGCGATGCCTATAAGGCTCCTAGATGGAGGCGGGCTAAGCGGGCGATAAACCTACTTAGGGCCAAGATAATGAGGATATCCAAGGCTGAGCGGGTTCGGCTCTCAAAAGAGCTCGTATCTTTTATCTGGTCTAAGGGTGCTGAAAAGCCTCCTAGGAAGGTGCCGATAATAGTGGAGCGTGGAGAAGAAGGCGTAGTTGATGTTAAGCTGCGGGGTGAGGAAGATACCGGCGAATAAGCTCTCAGAGTCAAATGTGCAGCTCATAGACATACTGGGAACACCACACATTGGGCTCTTCGCAACAGTGAATGATGAATACATCTTGATATCCCAACTAGTCTCGGCAAATAAGATAAGAATGCTCGAGGAATTTTTAGGAGTAACCGCGATAACGACGTCCGTATCTGGGACCCACTTAATTGGACCCATGGTGGCCATGAATTCCAACGGGATTCTCCTACCATCAACCACGCTAGACGAGGAGGTAGACATCATCAAGAAAAGCGTAAGCGACATGAACGTGGACGTGCTGGATTGTAAATTGACTGCGCTGGGAAACCTGATAGCGGCCAATAATAGAGGAGCAATAGCCTCGCCTGAGTTTGGATCAGCAGAGATTAGAAAAATATCTGACGTTCTGGGCGTCGAGGTATTCAAGATGACCATTGCTTCGAGGAGCTATGTCGGCTCTATATGCCTCGTGACTGATCGTGGAGGATTGATTCATGTGGATGCGAGTGATGAGGACTTAAAGAGAGTCGAGGAGGTCTGTCATGTAAGCGTCGTTAGGTCAACAGTTAATGATGGTATGAAATATATCAGAAGCGGCGTGCTTGCGAATTCTAAAGGAGTATTGATAGGGGCTAGGACTAATGGTCCAGAATTAATGACTATTTCTCGCGGCCTTGGGCTGTGATGACTCGGCGAGCTTAATATATTAACTGCCGCATCCTTGATTTTAGGGGAATGGGAGTAAAGGTTACTCAGGAGGACGTCCAAAGAGCGCTCGTAGAGCTAAACGTCATCGAGCAAATGCTGCGGGAACTTCAGGCCCAATTGATTGCCGTTGACTCATCCATCGTTGACCACGAGAGGGCAGTCGAGTTGATCGATGAGATGGTAAAATCGCCCGAGGCAATGAATGTCTTAGTCCCGATAGGCGGCATAAGCATGATAGAGGCGACGGTAACGGTCAAGGACAGGCTGAAGATAGGCATAGGTCAAGACATCTTCATAGAGGCGCCCATACAGAGATGCAGAGAAATACTTGACAGGAGACTGCAGAGTCTTAGGAGCACGAGGGACAGATTGATGGAGAACATTCAGGCTTCGAGTCAGCGGGCAGAGGCTCTGAGACGATTTTTAGCCGCTGTCGAAAGGGCGCTTGAGCGTCAGCGAGCGCCCAAAAGTGAGGGCTAAATGTTAGATGGTCTTAGGAGAGCCTTTAACAGCCTCGCTGAGAGATTTGCAACTACGCAGCTCTCAACCAGCGAGCTAAGATCGATCTTAGAGGACTTTAAGATTCAGCTTGCTGCAAACGACGTCTCGATTGAGGCTGCGGAAAAGATAGCAGAGATAATTGATGAGAGGCTTAGGTCTCTTAGATTTCCTAGATTTTCTGACCGGGGCTCAGCCATCAGGCAGGTCATGAGTGATGCGTTGAGCTCAGTGATAATTGAGGCGAGCCCGGAAACACTAATCAGCGGTGTTAGGTCAAAAAATTCAAGCGGCTCCGGCCCCTACGTTATTCTCTTCGTCGGTCCTAATGGCGGGGGCAAGACCACGACCGTCGCAAAGATGGCTCTTTTCTTCAAGAAATCGGGACTAGTGCCAGTGATCGCCTGTAGCGATACATTCAGGGCCGCGGCTATAGAGCAGCTGAAGATGCTGGCCGATAGGATAGGAGTGAAGGCCGTGAGCCAGGTCTATGGAAGCGACCCTGCAGCAGTCGCAGTGGACACGATAAACAGTGCTAGGGCAAGCGGCTCGCATGTAGTCTTGATAGACACCGCTGGGAGGACCGAGATCGATAAGAACTTGCTTGAAGAAATGAGGAAGATAAAACGCGTCGCGGCGCCTGACTCAGTGATCTATGTAGGCGACTCATTGACGGGTAACGTAGCATTGGAGCAGGCCCGGCAGTTTCATAGCTATGTGGGGATCGATTACGTCGTGCTCACAAAGTTTGACAGCGATACTAGGGGTGGATCCGCAATATCGATATGCTACGCGATTGGCAGACCAATAATATTCGTCGGAGTGGGCCAGGGACTAGAGGACCTGCAGCCATTCTCAAAAGAGTTCTTAATCAGCAGGTTGTTTTCATAGTCGCATCTCTGTCTATCCGAGTGATCTGCGCATCGCTGCTGCCCTTACTAGCTCCGAACGTGCATTGGCGGCATCATTCTCGATCATGTAGATGAGGAAATTTTCTATAGCGTTTGTGTATCTCCTATAGTAGAGGGAGTTTTCTCCCACCTTGACCCCTAGGATCTCTTGTGCCACCGAGAGGTCTTCAAGATAGGACGGCAGGAACTCTGAGAGGAATCCTCTGCCCAAGATCTTTGAGAATTCTTCCTTATACTCAGACAGGATTGATACGGCGTCCCAGACGACGTGCCGGCCCGCCTCTCGCAGGTCCTCCTTCAGCCTAACGAACGTCTCATTTAATAAGTTAAGAGATTCCCCATCCATCTCTCTAATAGCTTTCAGGCCTATGAATTCTGGTGGCAGGCCCAGCGAGTAGAGCGCCGCGACGAATGGGATTGCCCTAGGAGCAGCTCTCCCCGAAACAATTCTAGAGTAGCCGAAGAGGCCGATGTGCAGCTTCCTGCTACGACGTGTGGGGACGAGCTCAACCACGCAGTTAACTGCGTCTATGCATTTTTCAACCATTTTTTGATAAGTGCTCGATAGTTTCATGATTATTTGTCGTATCTGGGTCTTCTCCCAGTCCTCGAGTATTCTGGCCCTGCCTCGAGGTAGCATGGCGTTTAGGCGAGCGATTGCCTGCCTCACCTCATCTATTGGATAGTCGTACCTAAAGGCTGACTGGATAGTCACGGTCCATATCCCTCGATACTCCTCGACAAAGCCGTCTATGTTTCTCGGAGAGTTATGTCCCCTGAATGGAAGCGAGCCAGCACCTATGATTGGATGTATGGGTATGCCTAAATTAAGCGATGCCTTCTCTGCCTCTGAGAGTGCAAGCTTAGCTAGTAAGACGGAGTTTATGAATCCATAGTTTAGTGCTGGATCTGAGCGGGCAATGAATACTCTAAGATAGCTAGGCCTCGCTGTCTCGATGTATCTCCTAATTATCTCGCCGCAGTTGAACAGCGTCTTCATGTCCTCGAAGAGAGGTATTACTTCTACATCTTGCGGCGTGACGTCTCCAATGAATTCTCTTAACAGGTGTCCATCCGCCTCGATGTACTTACATGTCGGCTCTACGACTACCTTCCTATATATCTCCTTGACTCTTAAGAGGTCTTCTGGAGCTGTCGTGAATGGCAGAATGACCTCAAACAATGCCTCTCCAAAGTCCTCTCCATACATCGCTCTCGCTATGTCATTGTGTCTTGGAATCGACTCGAGAGTCTCTATGAAGACTTTCTTCTCCGCAACCTCTATGGATGGGTTGGGCAGCCTGAGCGTCAAAAATACGTCGGTCCCCAGCCTCTTCTCTGAGAAGAAGTCTCGATGGTTCGTGAAGAGTTTTCTTACGACGTGCGGGTCGATGTCCTTGCCCTCCGCGTCCCACATGGCTTCTTGGCAGCCAAGAACAGCGTAGTCAAAATAAACCTCGTACACTTCGTCATCACCTGCGATGACCTCATTTCTACACCAGTCTGGGAGACACGCGTTGTCAGGATGCTGCGACGCCATCGTCCGGGGAATAAGCCTACTACTCACTAGTCCCTCTCTTAGCCTCCTCTCAATATAAGGCTTATATGAACGGAGGACCCAAGACTCAACAGCCGGGGTACCCAAGCCCGGACCAAGGGGCAGGCCTTGAGAGCCTGTGGCCCCTCGCGGGCCGCGCGGGTTCAAATCCCGCCCCCGGCGTCCTAAAACTCAACATTGATGGAAATATCGTTCTCGCATCTCTATATGTTTGGTCCTGGCTATGCAGGAATGTCTGCAAGCAGTTTCTTATTTAATGCGTAGTAGAACATAGCTATGACTACGCCTGTCAGAATGAGTAGTGAGCCCAATACTAGGTACACGATTGGTAGTGGTATATCCATGTAGATGTTCATGAATTCAGCTGGTCTAAGCCCGGACTCGCCCACGAGGACAAAGTAGGGATACCTGGCACCATCATTTATGAATTCAGAAATAACAAGCATAGCCACGCTCAACGTTCCTAAATGGGCCACGTATCCGGGCATCGCTATCCCGCCACTCCTAGTTGTTTTCAGTCCCCCGTAGATAAATACTCCAATTAATATGACGATCAGAATTTTGGCAGTGAATATTGGGGCTGCATTGAAGGTTGAGCCGCTTATTCCCATGAGGTTTCTGAAGATTATCAGTGAATTAGTACCTAGCGACAGGAGATACCATGTGCCTACGAGTGCCTGCAGAGGGAGCAATATGGCTCCGATCCAGAGCCCATAACGGCTAAACTTTACATTCATGTTATTTTTGATGGCGAAGTACGAAGATGTTACCAGTGAGCCAACAATCAGTGCTCCCAGTATCGTGTGTAGAATTAGAGGAGGATAGGTGGGGTTGAAGAAGACCTGAGTTCTTGCCTCCTCTCTATATCCCTGCATTGAGAGTAATATTGCATGGGGGCTCGTTATTTCTGCGAAGATATATCTGAAGCCTATTGGGACGCCGAGCCCCGAAGCCGCCATAACAAACCCGAGCAATGAGTGCGCCCTAGGATTAATTCTCCCCCACGAGTACCAAAAGATGACTATTGAGGGTATCCTAATGATTATTGACGTTAGGGCAATAAGGATTGGGTAGAAAAGGACGTCTGTCGCAATTGCTAGCAGGGTTGGAAAAAGCCCTGCGAGAATAACGGTCATTATCGTCCCCCAAACACCGCTGAAGAGTTCGGTGATCACCAATATCTTGAACACTCTTCTAGACATCAATTCTAAGTTTGCATCATCTCTGCGCCAAGCTAGGTATCTAGATACAGCCGATATCCACCCCGTTCCTATCGTTATGTTTACTAAGACGATGTGTATCAGGACGGAGAGGCCCAGGACGCTGAACCCTAGTAGCTCCATGTTATTCATTTCCAGTCAGCCTCCTAAACATCTCGCTGAACTTCTGCGGCCTAGTGGCAATAACATACATAACATATGCGCTGATGAATCCTATAGCTAGAAAGATCGTCGTGAAGAGCATGATGACTGCTGTGTCGATCGGCACCGGCGTCACAATCTCTTCCTGCCTAAGATAGCCATATATTGTCCATGGCTTTCTTCCAACCTCCCTAACGAACCATCCAATAGACGAGGCCAATATTCCTCCGAGGAGGATCAATGTAGCGAACAGGGCGATAACTCTCCTCTCCCCTAAAAATCCGAGAATCCTCCTCAATAATCTGGAAAGTGGACCAAGGTTGTAGAGATTTAGCAATAGTCCTAGCCCACCTATCAGTGCCGCAGCTCCACTCCCAATTTTAACATAATAGACAGTGTTTAGAAGTGGAGCTACGCTCTGCGATCTCAAGAGATCTCTCCAGCAGAGCTCTCCTAGATTCAGCTCGTAGACACCCGGGTCAATGTAGGTGTTAGTAATCACTGGTACTCTATCTTTGAGTTTGACGCCACGTAGTTCTTCACAGCTCTTTGCTAAGTCGTTGAACCCGATAAGCAGTGCGTTTGGGTCATTGTATGCGAGAAATCCTAGCAGTGGGTCCCTCTTACTCTCGTAAAGTCCCTCGATTGCAGCGAACTTGGTTGGCTGATAAGCAGCAACCATCTTTCCCATAAAGTCTCCAAACACTACTGGCTGCAATATGAGCAACGCTGTGAGTATCGGCAAAAAGGCACGGATTATCTTCAGCGAGTCTGACTTGTTATTCTTCACGAATGAATATGCATATCCGGCAAGTATGATCGACATGCCCACGATGACTGCCGCCGTAACGTTGTGTAGCACGCTAGCCAAATTGTAATCGTTAAAGATTGCTACGTATGGATCTAATAGGAATCTACCGATCTGCTGGGACACTGCAGGGTCTTGTATGGTCTGCGATGCTGAGCCATATGATAAATAGCTTGAGAGAAAGATAAGCCTGAGATTCATGAAGGAATCACTACTAACTTGTAAGGGTCCGAAGGGGGGCGTGAATGGATAGAACGTCCTGACAAGATCAGCAGTTCCCCACGGCACATTCATCCAACTATTAACAGACGTTATGACTATACCTGAGAATATCGCGAATATGAAGTAAATCGCCATTAGGGCCATGCTTATCATTGGCCTCAGCCGCCCAAGAGTTATGATAAAGAGTAGGAGAAGTACGATCTCTGCCACAAAAGCTATAAGCTCGAGTGTAAATGGGACGAACCCTACCGTCGATAATACAAATATCATTCCTGGCCAGGCTTGGACAAGCCCGAACTCTACTAGGGTCCCGGTGGCAGCTCCTGCTGCGAAGTTCACTGCTAGTATTGCGGTTATTGTCCTTATTGCCCTGAAATAGAGTTCGTTTTTAGTCTTGTTCCAGAGGTATATCAGCGAGGCCAGTACGATAGGCGTACCCAACGAGATTGAAAGAAAGACCGCGTGGAGATATATCCCGAGTAGTGTTACCGGTAAAATCTTTGCGAGATTCTCAATAGCGGTCATTTAATTAGCCATTATTTTGCAGATTTATTAACTTTAAATTCCAACTCACGTTCAAGACTGATTCTGTGCCCCTGCCGTGAAGTCTTTGGCAGTCCAGGCGAGGGCTTCGGTGCTTGGCGACTCGACCGGACGATCCGTATGAGGACCAGAAATAAAGTTAATAACCAACGTATTGTCAATTAGTGTATTAGACTTTGTATAGGGTTGGTGTTGAGTTTGAGTAAGAAGAAGAGTATTTCCTCTAAGCCAAGCAAAGAGACCAGCGCTCCAGAATTTACTAGGCCGAGCATACTTGAGCACGAGCTGGTGCCGAAACACGAAGTCCTCAGCAAGGAAGAAGTCGAGGAGCTCCTGAGGAAATACAAAGCAAGCCTCAATCAGTTCCCGCAGATATTGATCAGCGATCCAGTGGTGAGAGAGCTGGGCGCGAAGATCGGCGACGTGATAAAAATTATGCGCAACTCACCGACTGCTGGAACGACTGTCTATTATCGAGTAGTGGTGAGCGAGGCGTGAAGACAAAGTCTCATTTGGAGCCTCAGCTATCCCAAGAAGATCTTTGGGAGGTAGCGAAGAGCATCCTCATTGATGAGGGCCTAGTTAGTCATCACTTTAAGTCTTATGACTACTTCGTGAAGGAGGGCCTTGCTGAGTTAGTTAAGAGCCTCAGTCCCCAGGAAATCAAGACCAAGTATGGAAACCTAATGCTGAAGTTCGAGTCTGTCGAGATCGGTGCTCCACGCATAGTCGAGATAGATGGCATGATAAGAGAAAACATTACTCCACTCGAGTGCCGTCTCCGAAACCTCAGCTACGTGGCGCCTATCTACATTAGGATGTCGCTCAGCGTTGATGGAAAGCCAATAGTGAGTAATGAGCGGGTCTATGTGGGCGATATACCTGTCCTTGTTAAGTCGCAGCTATGCCCACTCAGAAGGATGACTCCTGAGGAGTTGATGTCGATCGGAGAAGACCCAATGGATCCTGGAGGCTACTTCATAATTAATGGCTCGGAGAGAGTGATCGTCGCCATAGAGGACCTCGCGCCAAACAGAGTATTAATAACTATGAAGGAGGGAGATAAGACGCCTCAATTCTCAGCGGTCATTCTATCCTCATCCTACGGAAGGCAGAGCAAGGTTGAGATTACATACAAGTCAGGAAGCCCAATAAGGGTGTTCTTCTCGAGGATCTACAAGGGGATACCGCTCATAATCATGCTGAGAGCCTTAGGAATGACTAAAGACTCAGACATTGTGAACTTCGTCTCAAACAGGCCCGATGTTCAAGAATTACTCGCGCCCTCATTCCTAGAGGCTGAGGGCGTAGAGACTCCTCAAGACGCATTAAAGTACATCGGCAACAGAGTAGCGTTCGGATACGCCGAGGAGTACAGAGTTCAGAGGGCGGAGCAGATGATTGATAACATCTTCCTACTCCACATCGGCACTACCAGCGACTCGAGGTATAAGAAGGCGATCTTCCTATGCGACATGGTTGGAAAGCTGCTGGAGGCTAGTCTAGGAATTAGGAAGCCTAGCGATAAGGACCACTACGGAAACAAGAGGCTCAAGCTGGAGGCGCCACTACTGATGGAGCTCTACCGAATGGCATTCATGAAGCTGATCAGGGACATTAAGTATCAGCTCGAAAGAATAATCGCGACTAGACAGCCGATATCAATATCCACATTCGTGAGGCCAGGAATCGTTAACGACCTAGTGATGCATGCATTCTCGACGGGTAACTGGCCGGGTGGGAGAGTAGGAGTAACCCAGCTCCTCAACAGGACAAACTACCTCGCGACGATCGGGCACCTCAGAAGGGTACAGTCACCACTCAGCAGGAGCCAGCCGCACTTCGAGGCAAGAGACCTGCATGGAACACACTGGGGCAGGATCTGCCCCGCGGAGACGCCGGAGGGCAGCAACTCCGGCCTAGTAAAGAACCTGGCCCTTGGGGCAGAGATTACAGTCCCGCTATCGGAGAATGATAAAAAAGAGCTTAGGGCGAAGCTGTGGTCGCTCGGGCTGATCAGTACTCTGGTGGCGCATGAGGAGAGGAGACGCAGCAGGAAACTGGTCAACGCCGCAAAGGTGTATCTCGACAACGAGCTCATAGGATATCACACCGACTGGGAGAAGCTGGTAAGCGAGTTGAAGGCCATGAGGAGGTCAGGAGAGATAAGCCCAATGATAAACATCACATATCACAAGTACGAGCACGTGACCGAGGTGGAGATATTTACCGACGAGGGAAGAGTTAGGCGTCCATTGATCCTTGTCGAGGATGGAGAGATAAAGTTAAAGCCGCAGACCATCGAGTCGCTTAGATCGGGCACGCTTAAGTTTAGGGACTTGGTCAGCATAGGGTCGGTTGAGTATCTCGACGCGATGGAGGAGGAAAACGCTTTAGTGGCGATCTCTCCAGAAACCGTATCTAGCGCCCATAACTATCTCGAGATCTCTCCCCTCCTAATGCTCGGTGCGGTCGCATCTATTATTCCATACAGCAATCACAACCAGTCTCCTAGGAACGTCTATGAGGCATCTATGGCTAAGCAGGCGCTTGGAATATCATCCATAGCGAATAATCTGCGCGTCGATTCGAGAATTCATCTAATGATTCATCCGCAGAAGCCACTTGTAACTACTCGGACCATCGACATACTTGGGCTTAATCAGCGCCCGATCGGCCAGAACCTAGTTGTAGCCATCCTGACTGGCTATGGATACAACATGGAGGACGCGGTAGTATTGAATAAGTCCTCGGTCGAGCGTGGCGTCGGGTTCACGATAAGCTACAGGACATACGAGGTCGAGGCAAAGCAATACATGGGTGGTGAGAAAGACAAGCTAACGATTCCAGACTCGAGTGTGAGGGGGTACAGAGGCGAGCAGTACTACAGAGTCCTAGACAGTGACGGTCTCGCATTTCCAGAGTCGGACGTTACTGGAGGGACAGTACTGGTCGGGATGGTCAGCCCGCCGAGATTTATGGAGGAGTACACGAGGGCACCGGCCAGAGAGATGGTCTGGCGTGACGCCTCCGAGGCCGTGAGGCCAACCGAGGTGGGAGTTGTCGACGACATCTACATAACTAAGACTGAGGAGGGCAACAAGCTGGTTAAGGCAAAGGTTAGGAGCATATGTTTCGCGGAGATAGGTGATAAGTTCGCTTCTCGTCACGGCCAGAAGGGAGTTGTGGGCATGCTCTTCCCGCAGGCCGACATGCCGTTCACCGAGAGCGGAGTGGTTCCAGACCTCATCATTAACCCGCACGCGTTTCCCTCTAGGATGACGGTTGGACAGCTGATCGAGAGTCTTGCAGGCAAGTTGGCCGCCTTGAAGGGCACGATCATTGATGGATCGCCGTTTATCGGTAAGCCTCTTGAAGAGCTGAGGAAAGAGCTCCAAGAGCTTGGGTTTAAGCCGAGCGGAACAGAAGTACTCTACGACGGGCTGACAGGAAGAAAGTATGAGGTGGAGGTCTTCATAGGTGTCGTCTACTACCAGAGGCTCCACCACTTGGTCCGTGATAAGATCCATGCGAGGTCGAGGGGCCAGGTACAGATACTCACGAGGCAGCCGACTGAGGGAAGGTCTAGGGGCGGAGGGCTGAAGTTCGGAGAGATGGAGAGGGACTGCCTCATAGCTTATGGCGCGAGCTACCTGCTGCTCGATAGGCTCTTGGAGCAGAGTGATAAGTACACGGTCTACTACTGCGAGAAGTGTGGACTGCCTGCTTACTATGACTTGAAGCAGGAAAGATTCATCTGTCCCGTACATGGCAAGGACGTCTCTGAGAGGCCAGTCAACATGTCTTATGCGTTTTACCTACTGCTTAACGAGCTGCTCTCGATGGGGATTTACCCCAAGCTGATCTTTGAGGAGGTGATGTAGATGGTTAAGGGCAGCATAGCGGCGATCAAGTTCGGAATACTCTCCCCCGACTTCATTAGGAAGATGGCCGTGGCTGAGATTCAGAACCCAGACACCTACGACGAGGATGGCTCACCTATCCCGACCGGCGTCATGGATCCGAGGCTCGGGACGCTTGAGCCGGGCCAGCGGTGCAAGACCTGCGGAAATACGTACCTCAACTGTCCCGGCCACTTCGGCTACATTGAGCTTGCCGTGCCTGTCATTCACATAGGGTTCGTCAAGACCATTCAGGAACTCCTCAGGTCTACTTGTAGGTCTTGTGGAAGGCTATTGCTGAAGAATGAAGCAATCGAGAACTATAAGAGGGAGATTGAGAAGCATAAGGCAGAGGGTAGACAGTACAGACACATCTTCTACAAGGTTAAGCAGCAGGCGATGGCGACGACCGTCTGCCCCCACTGTGGCGAGAAGCAGTACAAGCTGGACTTGGAGAAGCCCTCGACCTTCCTCGAAGTCACCCCCCAGGGCACTGTTAGGCTGTCTGCGAGCGTAGTCAGGCAGAGGCTTGAGAGGATCACCAACCAGGACCTCGAGCTGCTTGACATCGACCCTGAGTACGCTAGGCCAGAGTGGATGGTCCTGACCGTGCTGCCTGTCCCGCCCGTCTATGTAAGGCCCTCAATCACTCTCGAGACTGGGTACCGATCAGAGGACGACCTCACTCATAAGCTCGTCGACATTCTCAGGGTGAACAAGAGGCTTAAGGAGAGCATGGCTGCGGGCGCGCCTTCGCCCGTCATCGCCGAGCTCGCCGACCTCCTTCAATACCACGTCACGACCTACATTAATAATGAGACTGTAGGTATCTCTCCCGCCCAGCACCGCTCTGGTAGGATCTTGAAGACGCTTGCCCAGAGATTGAAGGGAAAGGAGGGCAGGTTTAGGCTCAACTTGTCTGGTAAGAGGGTCGATTTCTCCGCGAGGACCGTCATCTCGCCTGACCCGAACATCGACATTGACGAGGTCGGCGTCCCACTCGAGATAGCCATGCAACTGACTGTCCCCGAGGTAGTGAATGCGTGGAATAGAGAGAAGCTGAAGAAGCTAATCAGAAATGGGCCTGACAAGTACCCCGGAGCGAAGTACGTCATTAAGCCTGACAAGAAGATGATTCGGCTCAAGTTTGTGCATAATCTCGATGAGGTCGCGGAGTCGATTGAGGATGGATGGATAGTGGAGAGACACTTGATGGACGGAGACATCGTCCTCTTCAATAGGCAGCCAAGCCTCCACAGGGTCTCCATCATGGCGCACAGGGTCAGAGTCCTGCCATACAAGACGTTTAGGCTTAACCTCGCAGTATGCACTCCCTATAATGCTGACTTTGACGGCGACGAGATGAATCTCCACGTGCCTCAAAGCGAGGAGGCCCAGGCAGAGGCGCGTCTCCTCCTCCAAGTCCAGCGGAACATAATCTCCGCCAGGTATGGCGCACCCATCATCGGCGCCATTAGGGACTTCTTGACCTCGCTCTACCTCCTGACGAAGGACGGTACGTATCTTGACAAGCAGACCGTAGGCTATCTCTTGGCCTCGATGGGCTATAATGGTCCATTGCCGCCTCCTGAGAAAGTTGAGCCCACGCCACTCTGGAGTGGAAAGCAGATATTCAGTCTGCTGCTACCGCGGAGGTTTAGTCACCGAGTTCAGGCATCCTTCAACCCTGATGACGAGATATTGATTAAAGATGGCGTCTTGGTTAAGGGCTATGTCGACAAGTCTGTAGTCGGTATCGAGAAGCCTAACAGCGTTCTGCATAGGATTGCTAAGGATTATGGATCTGAGGAGGCAGCTAGGTTCCTCAACTCGCTGGTTAGGCTCGCGAACACATACATCAACCTTAGGGGATTCACGCTCAGCATCGAGGACTTAATCGTCCCTGAGTCGGCGTATGACCAAGCGAAGACCATACTGAGAGAGATGGAGCAGGAGTATCAGAGGCTTAAGTCTGACTATGAGCGAGGCAGGCTTGAGGTTAAGCCAGGAGAGACTCCTGAGAAGGCGTTTGAGTCGTCGATACTCGAGGTCCTGTCGAGGGCTAGAGACAGGATTGGCTCGATGATTAGGTCCTTCATCCCAGCTACGAGTCCGCTGGTCATCATGGCTAAGACAGGGGCCAGGGGCAGCACCCTGAACATTGACCAGATGCTTGCGATCGTTGGGCAACAGGCCGTCAGGAGGGAAAGACCGTCGAGGGGATACCTCGACCGCGTGCTCACATTCTTCGAGAGGGGCGACCTCTCTCCACCCGCCAGGGGCTTTGTTTTCAACCCCTTCATTAAGGGTCTCTCACCGATAGAGTTCTTCTTCCACATGGCTGGCGGTAGGGATGGCCTCGTGGACACTGCTGTCAGGACGCAGCAGAGCGGCTACATGCAACGGAGACTGATAAACGCCCTTGAGTCCCTATACGTGGAGTACGATGGCTCCGTGAGGATGTCTGACAGCAAGAAGATCGTTCAGTTCCTCTACGGGGAGGATGGAGTGGACCCGGCGAAGAGTGATCACGGCAAAGCATTCATCCCGAGGCTGATCGTTGAGCGCGTAATCGAGGAGCATCGCGGCTCCGAAGAGGCAGCGAGTAGGGAGCTCGTAGAGGAGGAGGCAAAGAAATACGAGGGCATAATTCCGCCGCTCCTCCTAGGAGAGCTCGTAACAGCAACGTTGAAGCTGAAGGCGCCTGCAGCCGCGGTCCCAGCCATATTCAGGGAGGCGCATAGGGCCTATCTCCAGAGCCTCATCGAGGTCGGAGACCCAGTAGGGGTTATTACTGCGCAGTCGATCGGTGAGCCGGGAACGCAACTCACTCTCAGGACGTTTCACTTCGCCGGCGTGAGGGAGCAGAGCATTCTCCTAGGACTTCCGAGACTTATCGAGATTATCGATGCGAGGAGGACGCCCTCGACTCCGATCATGAAGATATACCTTAAGCCTCCGTATAACAGCGACCCCAAGCTCGCGAGACAAGTGGCTAGGAAGCTCCAGTTCACTTCATTGAACGACATCACCGACGAGGTTAGGATTGATCTGAGGAGGAACCTGCTGATAGTCAAGCTGGATAGGGAGAGCATGCGGGAGCTCGGCGTGACTAATTCCGACATAGTTAAGACCTTTAAGCACTATAAGGCTAAGATCACTGAGGATGACGAGTTGGTCTTGACGATGCCTGAGGAGGTTGAGCTGCAGATGGGACAGATTAGGGAGAGGATCTTGGCGACGAAAGTTAAGGGCATCAAGAGGATTAGGAAGGCCTTGGTGAAGAAGGAGGGCGAAGAGTACGTAATCAATACTGAGGGATCGAACCTGAAAGAGGTGATGGAGGTCCCTGAGGTTGACTTTAGGAGAGTTAGGACAAACGATATCCACGAGGTCGCTGCAGTCCTGGGCATTGAGGCGGCCAGGCAGCTTATCGTCGAGGAAGCTAGGCAGGTATTGAGAGAGCAGGGACTCGACGTAGATATTAGACACCTCTTGCTCCTCGCTGACATGATGACGATCAACGGAGAGGTTAGGCAGGTGGGTAGACACGGCGTTGTCAGGCTTAAGAGCAGCGTGCTGGCGAGGGCTGCATTTGAGATAAGCGTCCAGACCCTACTCGAGGCGGCCGCTAGGGGCGAGGTAGATAATCTCCGCGGCAACGTCGAGAGAATATTAATCGGCAAGGAAGTCCCGGTAGGGACCGGCATGGTCAATCTCCTGATGCTATACCCAGGCAGGAGGAGCGCGGAGAAGACTGAGTCGTCAAGCGGTGGTGGGTGAGCGGCATGGACATTAAGAAGGAGCTCTCGATAGTCAGGAGGACCGGCAAGTTCATCCTAGGATACAGGCAGTCCTACCTCGCAGTCCTCTCAGGCAAGGCGAAGCTCGTCGTCCTCTCGCGGAACTGCCCCGCAGAGAAGCGGTCGGAGATGATGGTCGCGGCGAGGATGAGGGGTGTGAAGGTCGTCGAGACCGAATATGACTCGAGGGACGTGGGCCTGGCTCTCGGAAAACCCTTCAGCGCGTCCGTCGTCGCTATTGTTGATCCAGGTAGCTCTTCACTCCTCGCAGGTGAGGAAGCAGGTGGCGAGCAGTAAGGTCAAGTTTACTGAGAGGGAGCTACGCTTCATCTCTTTGTTCCAAGAGTATACGGGCGCAACTGTGAAGGACTGCGTCGAGGATGAGAACCTCTTGGTCTTCGTGGTTAACCATGGCGAGCTTGGGCAGGCGGTGGGTAAGAAGGGACTCAAGGTCAAGGAGCTCTCGAGCATCTTCCAGAAGCGGCTCAAGATAATTGAGTATTCAGACGACGTGGCCGCGTTCATTGCCAATGCGCTGAAGCCCGCGAATGTCAAGCAAGTGAGGGTGCTGGAGAAGGCAGACGGAGCCAAGATCGCGATAGCCGAGGTTGACCCTAGCGATAAGGGAATGACGATCGGCAAGGGTGGGAAGAACATCGACCTCATCAAGCAGATCGTTAAGAGGCACCACGGCATAGAGAAGATAGTCATCCAGTAGCTCTATCCGACCGATCATTTTCATCGGTCACTATTTTTCCCTTAGCATGTTAATTTGCTGACCGCCTTCTTCATCCTCATCAGCATAGTTATTATTTTTTCCAGTTTTTGAGATATAATTAATTATTTCTCGCTTTTGATTGGGAGTGGGATCTTCTCGCCCACGCCCTGTCTGATCCAGTTCCCTCGTAGATCTTTCTTCATGAATAGTCTTATGTATTCGCCGCTGCAGTGTATCGGCATTATCCATTCAGCGCCTAGGCCCAAGAGGTACTTTATTGTTTCTCTACACTCGCCGCTTGACGCGCCGCCCATGTGGAATCCTCCTACCACTGAGTAGAGCTTCTGGCCCAGCTCTTTCACTGTATTCATGGCGAGGTTTATTACCTTTGGGTGGCTGCAACCTACAAAGAGTGCCGTTCTCTCATTTTCTAATTTTATCGCTAGTGATTGTTCGAAGGGCGGCCCATAGAGCGGCCCAACGATCAATACGTCTCTGCATATCTCCTTACTGTCATCTATTCCTACGAAGTTTATTTCGAGGCCGCTGAACTTCTTTTTGAAAAACTCGAGTGATGGCTGAGGAACATATACATCGATTCCTGGAGACGCCTTGGCAATGCGTCTGAGACCGGAGGCGTGGTCTGAATGTTCATGAGAGATTACTACGCAGTCAATTCTATCCGGATCTATTCCCAGAGCCTTGAGGTTATTTTCTAGAATTTCTGAGCTCGGCCCGGTGTCGAACAATAAGTTCGCCTCAGGC
Organism: uncultured Nitrososphaeria archaeon; assembly: GCA_964440295.1. Taxonomy (GTDB): domain Archaea; phylum Thermoproteota; class Nitrososphaeria_A; order Caldarchaeales; family Calditenuaceae; genus CALIKS01. The sequence goes on along the minus strand of CAYTRT010000025.1, from coordinate 133 downwards.
GTCTCGATGAGTATGCTTAGTCCCCAAGCCGCTTCGAGCTTCCCCTCGCTGTAGTTATCCACAACTATCCTGAAATTATGCATGCCTCGATTCCCGTCCCTTAATGCTGTTCACTCAGAGATAAGGACATCGG